>NZ_CP066265.1:5297500-5540982 GCF_023278085.1 Pseudomonas syringae
CCTCCGCCCACTGCGGCTGCCCCGCCACAGCGGCGAACTTCCTGAACTGACTGTCATTGCCAACGGTAAGGACCAGGTCGCCATCAGCAGTGGGGAAATCCTGATACGGCACGATGTTGGGATGAGCATTTCCCAAACGCCTGGGCGCGACCCCTGTAGTCAGGTAGTTCATGGCCTGATTGGCCAGACAGGCCACCTGCACGTCCAGCAGCGCCATATCAATGTACTGCCCGATATTACTTTGATCACGATGCGCCAGAGCGGCGAGAATGGCAGTTGTCGAATACAGGCCCGTCATAATGTCGGTCAATGCGACGCCGACCTTCACCGGCCCGGCGCCTTCTTCATCCTCTGGCAGACCAGTAAGGCTCATCAAACCACCCAGCGCCTGAATCATGAAGTCGTAACCCGGACGCCGCGCATATGGCCCGCTTTGCCCGAAGCCGGTAATGGAGCAATAGATAAGCCTCGGGTTGACCGCCTTCAACGACTCATAATCCAGTCCGTAGGCCGCCAGCCCATCGACCTTGAAGTTTTCAATCACGATGTCAGACTTCGCCGCCAGCTCGCGCACCAGCCGCTGCCCTTCAGGACGCGTGAAGTCGATGGTAACTGACTGCTTGTTGCGATTGGCAGACAGGTAATAAGCCGCCTCGGTGGTGTTCTGCCCGGCAGCATCCTGAAGGAACGGCGGCCCCCACGAGCGAGTGTCATCGCCACACCCGGGGCGCTCGACCTTGATGACGTCAGCGCCGAGGTCAGCAAGGATCTGCCCGGCCCATGGCCCGGCCAGGACTCTCGACAGGTCGAGCACCCGGATATGCGAAAGCGCCCCCATGCTCAGCCCTCCTTAATAGAAAGCCTGAATGCCGGTCTGCGCACGCCCGAGGATCAACGCATGCACGTCGTGCGTGCCTTCGTAGGTGTTCACAACCTCCAGGTTGACCAGATGCCTGGCGATGCCGAACTCGTCCGAGATGCCATTGCCGCCCAGCATGTCGCGGGCCAGGCGCGCGATATCCAGTGACTTGCCGCACGAGTTGCGCTTCATGATCGAAGTGATCTCGACCGCTGCCGTGCCTTCATCCTTCATGCGCCCCAATCGCAAGCAACCTTGCAGGGCCAGGGTAATCTCGGTCTGCATGTCCGCGAGCTTTTTCTGGATCAGCTGATTGGCCGCCAGCGGGCGCCCGAACTGTTTGCGATCAAGGGTGTACTGCCGCGCGGTGTGCCAGCAGAACTCCGCTGCGCCCAGCGCGCCCCAGGAAATGCCGTACCGCGCCGAATTGAGGCAGGTAAACGGACCTTTGAGACCACGCACGCCCGGAAAGATGTTCTCTTCCGGCACGAACACATTGTCCATGACAATCTCGCCGGTAATCGAAGCGCGCAGCCCGACCTTGCCATGAATGGCCGGCGCACTCAGCCCCGCCCAACCCTTCTCCAATACAAAGCCACGGATATCTCCGGCATCATCCTTGGCCCACACGACGAACACATCGGCAATCGGGCTGTTGGTGATCCACATCTTGCTGCCGCTCAAGCGATAGCCACCCTCGACGCTTCGAGCACGGGTGATCATCGCGCCCGGGTCAGAGCCATGGTCAGGCTCGGTCAGGCCGAAGCAGCCGATCCATTCGCCAGAAGCCAGTTTTGGCAGGTACTTTTCTTTCTGGGCCTGTGTACCGAACTCATTGATCGGCACCATCACCAGCGAGGACTGCACACTCATCATTGACCGATAGCCCGAATCGATACGTTCGACTTCACGCGCGATCAACCCGTAACACACGTAATTCAGACCACTGCCGCCGAACTCTTCCGGGATGGTCGCCCCCAGCAGCCCCACCTCGCCCATCTCGCGAAAGATGGCCGGGTCGGTTTTCTCGTGACGAAAGGCCTCCAGAACGCGCGGGGCCAGCTTGCTCTGGGCGAACTGCTCGGCCGTGTCGCGGACCATGCGCTCTTCTTCAGTGAGCTGTTGATCCAGCAACAAGGGATCAATCCAGTTAAAGCTTGCCTTACCGCTCATGCCAGTTCCTCGCGTTCAGATGAAATCCTGCAGCGATCCTAGCCCTGGCCCAGGTCAGCGACAAACGAGGTTTTATCAAGTAGCTGTGCTAATTTCTCACTCTGTAGCACCAAACTGCGCTCTAAAACAAAAATACCAGTGAGAAGAAAGTACATGAGACGCAAGATACCCAGCACCACCGCACTGGTCAGTTTCGAGGCAGCCGCCCGCCACGAGAGCTTCACCAAGGCCGCCAATGAGCTCTCCCTCACGCAAGGCGCTGTGTGTCGGCAAATCGGCGGACTGGAGGAGTTTCTCGGCGTCGAACTGTTCCGGCGTTCGCGCAGGGGCGTAAAGCTCACGGAAGCGGGGCTTTCCTACAGTCGTCGTGTGGCCCAGCAACTGGACGCGGTCGAGCGCGACACACTGTCGGTCATGGGCCAGCAAGGTGCCAACGCCATCGAGCTCGCCGTGGTGCCGACGTTCGGCACTCAGTGGCTGCTGCCGCGCCTGAAGGACTTCCAGCACAAGCACCCCGACGTCACGGTCCATCTGACCAACCGTACCCGCCCATTCCTGTTTGCCGACACCGACTTCGATGCCGCTATCTATTTTGGCGATGCCGACTGGTCCGGCACCCAGTCGCACAGGCTGATGAGCGAAAACTCCATGCCGGTCTGCAGCCCCTCCTTTCTTGAAGGTCGCGACAGCCTGGGGGCCCGCGAGCTGGCGGAATTGCCGCTGCTGCAGCAGACCACCCGGCCCTACGCCTGGCGGCAATGGTTCAATGCGCAGGCTCTGGATGTCGCGCGCGACATGACCGGTCCCCGCTATGAACTGTTCTCCATGCTGGCGCAGGCGGCCATGCACGACATGGGCATCGCCCTTATTCCTCCCTTCCTCATCCAGCGCGAACTGCAGGAAAAGCGTCTGGTGATCGCAAACAACCGCTCACTGCCCGGCAGCAAGGCCTATCACCTGATGATTCCCGAGCGCAAAGTGGAATCGGCATCGCTGACTGCGTTTCGTGACTGGCTGGTGGGACAGGCCCGTGCTTATCAGTTGCCCCAGGAAAAACCTGAACCCAGCCTCAGGTAGTCCATGCGCTTTATCTCCTACAGATATAAACTTATGTCGCTATGAAGAAACTTACGAGTAATCATGAAGAACCTGACATACCCCTTTATTTATAGGGACTTTAGGTCTATTCAGTGCTTTTTCCAGATTTTCTGCAGAAAATTTTCTATCACCTGTTTTTCGTAAGGAATACCGCCAAAAGCCTATAGATAAAGGGCAAAATCGAAAAACTGCGACAATAGGTCACAGTGTGACTTGTAGTTCATCTATAGTTTCGTTACAGAATGTATTGAAGCCCGCAAACTTCGCCTGCAAAATGCCCCGCCCCCGCTGCAAAGGGGTCTGCTGATTGGCCAAGCCGGACGCACCAGCCGTAGTGCCCTGGCCTACATACGAACGATAAAAAATCGCGCAGGAGATTTGTCGTGCACATTGGTGTTCCTCTCGAAACACAAGCGGGCGAAACCCGGGTAGCTGCTACCCCGGAAACCATCAAAAAGCTGATCAGCCAGGGACACAAAGTCACCGTGCAGAGCGGAGCCGGGGTTCATGCCAGCGTTCCAGACAGTGCTTATGAAGCAGCAGGCGCCGCCATTGGCAGCGCGAGCGAGGCGTACGCGAGTGAGCTGATCCTCAAGGTCGCCGCGCCGGGCGATGACGAACTGGCCCTGATCAAAAGCGGCTCGGTGCTCATCGGCATGCTCAACCCGTTCAACAACGAACTCATCGGCAAGATGGCCGCGCGTGGCATTACCGCGTTCGCCCTGGAAGCTGCACCGCGTACATCGCGTGCGCAAAGCCTTGATGTGCTGTCTTCGCAAGCCAACATTGCAGGCTATAAGGCCGTGCTGCTCGCCGCACATCATTACCCGCGCTTCATGCCCATGCTGATGACCGCTGCCGGCACCGTCAAAGCCGCACGGGTGCTGATCCTCGGCGCAGGCGTTGCCGGTCTGCAGGCCATTGCCACTGCCAAAAGGCTGGGCGCAGTGGTGGAAGCCTCGGATGTGCGTCCGGCAGTGAAGGAGCAGATCGAGTCGCTGGGCGCGAAATTCATTGATGTGCCCTACGAGACCGACGAAGAGCGCGAATGTGCCGAAGGCGTTGGCGGCTACGCGAGGCCCATGCCGGCCAGCTGGATGCAACGCCAGGCGGTCGCCGTGCATGAGCGCGCGAAACTGTCGGACATCGTCATCACTACCGCACTCATTCCCGGCCGCAAGGCACCGGTGCTGCTCGGCGCGGAAACCGTTGCACAGATGAAGCCCGGTTCGGTGGTGATTGACCTGGCCGCCGCGCAAGGCGGCAATTGCCCGCTGACCGTCGCCGATCAAGTGATCGTCGAGCATGGCGTCACCCTCGTCGGGCACACCAACCTGCCGGCACTGGTTGCCGCCGATGCGTCTGCGCTCTACGCCCGCAACCTGCTGGATTTCATGAAGCTGCTGTTCGACAAGGACGGCACATTCTCGATCAACCTCGAAGACGACATCGTCGCCGCGTGCCTGATGTGCCGCGACGGAAACGCCGTCCGCAAAAACGGCTGAGGACATACCCTATGGAAGATTTTATTTCCCCCGGCGTCTACAACCTGATCATTTTCGTACTGGCAATTTATGTCGGCTACCACGTGGTCTGGAACGTCACGCCTGCGCTGCACACACCCTTGATGGCCGTCACCAACGCCATCTCCGCGATTGTCATCGTCGGTGCAATGCTCGCCGCGGCTCTGACTGTCACGCCTCTAGGCAAGACCATGGGCACGTTGGCCGTGGCACTGGCGGCAGTGAATGTATTTGGCGGATTTCTGGTCACTCGGCGAATGCTTGAGATGTTCAGGAAGAAGGCTCCCAAGGCGAAAGACGAGGCGCCCAAGTCATGAGCATGAATCTGGTCACGCTGTTGTACCTGATCGCTTCGATCTGCTTTATTCAAGCGCTCAAGGGCTTGTCGCACCCGACCACCTCGCGCCGCGGCAACCTGTTCGGCATGCTCGGCATGGGCCTGGCGGTCATCACCACCATCGGTCTGGTGTTCAAGCTGGCGGCCCTGTCGACAGCGGAAGGCACCAGCGCAGGAATCGGCTACATCGTGGTCGGCCTGTTGGTGGGCGGTACGGCGGGCTCGATCATGGCCAAGCGGGTCGAGATGACCAAGATGCCGGAACTGGTGGCGTTCATGCACAGCATGATCGGTCTGGCAGCGGTGTTCATTGCCATCGCCGCCGTTGTCGAGCCGCAGTCACTGGGCATCGTTCGCCACCTGGGCGACGCCATTCCGGCGGGCAATCGTCTGGAACTGTTTCTCGGTGCTGCCATTGGCGCAATCACCTTCTCCGGTTCGGTGATCGCCTTCGGCAAGCTGTCGGGCAAGTACAAATTCCGCCTGTTCCAGGGCGCACCGGTACAGTTTTCCGGTCAGCATAAACTGAACCTTGCCCTTGGCCTCGCTACGCTGTTCTTCGGCCTGACCTTCATGTTCACCGGCAGCCTGACCGCCTTCGCGATCATGCTGGCACTGGCGTTCGTGATTGGCGTGCTGCTGATCATCCCGATTGGCGGTGCCGACATGCCGGTCGTGGTCTCGATGCTCAACAGCTACTCAGGCTGGGCGGCAGCCGGCATCGGATTTTCGCTGAACAACTCGATGCTGATCATCGCCGGTTCGCTGGTGGGTTCGTCGGGTGCGATCCTGTCTTACATCATGTGCAAGGCGATGAACCGCTCCTTCTTCAACGTAATCGGTGGCGGCTTCGGCGGCGCAACCGACTCGGCAGGCCCGGCGGGTGCCAAGGAAGCACGCCCGGTGAAGTCAGGTTCGGCAGACGATGCAACCTTCCTGCTGACCAACGCCGACACGGTGATCATCGTGCCGGGATACGGCCTGGCGGTGGCTCGCGCGCAACATGCGCTCAAGGAGCTGACGGAAAAGCTGGTGCATCGCGGCGTCACCGTGAAGTACGCCATTCACCCGGTGGCCGGACGCATGCCGGGGCACATGAACGTCCTGCTGGCCGAGGCCGAAGTGCCTTACGACCAGGTGTTCGAGATGGACGACATCAACTCCGAATTCGGCCAGGCCGACGTGGTGCTGGTGCTGGGCGCCAACGACGTCGTCAACCCGGCCGCCAAGAACGATCCGAAGTCGCCCATTGCCGGGATGCCGATCCTGGAAGCTTTCAAGGCCAAGACCATCATCGTCAACAAGCGCTCAATGGCCAGCGGCTACGCGGGGCTGGATAACGAGCTGTTCTATCTGGACAAGACCATGATGGTGTTCGGCGACGCCAAAAAGGTGATCGAGGACATGGTGAAGGCCGTCGAAAACGCCTAGCCTGCTCTCGTTCAAGCCAAGCCCCGGCGTCCTGGACGACCGGGGCTTTTTACATTTCAAGCAACAGTGTTTTGTGCTGAGAGCCGCCAATCAGAGCCCTCAAATGCGACCTTGGTAGCAGGACGAAGCCCGTCCAACGCTCTAGACTTGTCGCTTTGCTTCCAACGCCGAGACAGAACCCATGTACCGTGACCGTATCCGCCTGCCCTCCCTGATGAGCAAGGTTATGAGCGCAGCCGATGCTGCCGCCATGATTGAAGACGGCATGACCGTCGGCATGAGTGGCTTCACCCGCGCGGGTGAAGCCAAGGCCGTGCCCCACGCACTGGCCGAACGCGCCAAAATTACGCCCCTGAAGATCAGCCTGATGACCGGCGCCAGCCTGGGCAATGACCTGGACAAGCAACTGACCGAGTCCGGCGTCCTGTCGCGGCGCATGCCTTTTCAGGTCGACAGCACGTTGCGCAAGGCCATCAACAACGGCACGGTCATGTTCATCGACCAGCACTTGTCCGACACCGTGGAAATGCTGCGCAACCGACAGATCAAGGCGGTGGACCTGGCGGTGATCGAATGCGTAGCGATCACCGAAGAAGGCCATCTGGTGCTCAGCACCTCCGTCGGCAACTCGGCCAGCTTCGCGATTCTAGCCAAACAGGTCATCGTGGAAATCAACCTGTCCCAGCCGCTGGAGCTGGAAGGCCTGCATGACATCTATATTCCCAGCTACCGCCCGACGCGCCTGCCGATCCCGGTGCTGGAAGCCGATTCACGTATCGGCAGCCATGCGGTGAAGATCGACCCGGCGAAGATCGTCGGCATCGTCATCAGCAATCAGCCCGACTCACCGTCCACCGTCACGCCGCCAGACGCCGACACCCAGGCCATCGCCAATCATCTGGTGGCGTTCTTCAAGAACGAAGTGCGCGAAGACCGCCTCACCGACAAGCTGATGCCACTGCAAGCGGGCATCGGCAACATCGCCAACGCAGTGATGCACGGTCTGCTGGCATCACCGTTCAGCGACCTGACCATGTATTCCGAGGTGCTGCAGGACTCGACGTTCGACCTGTTCGATGCCGGCAAGCTGAGTTTCGCATCGGGCAGCTCAATGACCCTGTCAGCGGCCAAACACGCGGAAGTCTTTGCCGACTTCAATCGCTACAAGTCCAGGCTGGTGCTGCGCCCGCAGGAGATTTCCAATCATCCGGAGGTTATCCGCCGCCTGGGGATCATCGGTATCAATACCGCGCTGGAATTCGACCTGTATGGCAACGTGAACTCGACCCACGTCTGCGGCACGCGAATGATGAACGGCATCGGGGGCTCCGGGGATTTCTCACGCAACGCGCATCTGGCGATCTTCGTCACCAAGTCGATTGCCAAGGGCGGCGCGATTTCCAGCGTTGTGCCCATGGTCAGCCATGTCGACCACACCGAGCATGACGTCGACATTCTGGTCACCGAACAGGGCCTGGCTGATTTACGTGGCCTGGCACCCCGCGAACGCGCGCGGGTGATCATCGACAACTGCGTGCATCCGGACTACCGCGACGCCCTGAACGCTTATTTCAATGCCGCCTGCGTGATCGGCGGACACACGCCGCACATCCTTCGCGAAGCACTGAGTTGGCACATCAACCTGGAAGAAACCGGACGAATGCTGGTGGACTGAACAGGACAGTTGGAAGTGAATACTACCTTTTCGAATTCACTTCCCGCCTGAGCTGATGAGCATTTCAAAAAACTGTACTTCTGTACCGGTCATAAAACTGCCTTAAAACACGAAAAACACCACAATAGAGCACAAAATGCACCACAAAAGTGCTGACCGGTACAGTTGCCCCATTTATGAACAAAACAGTGCCCAATCACAGTTAACTGAACCCGCACAATACAGATGAACTGTGCCTATGGAAGCTGTACACGAGCGAGGAGAATGGGCACCAGTCAAGCAACTCACTAATCCCGCCACAAGCGGAAGGAAGTCACACCATGGAACGTACACTCAGTTCCGATCTGTTCAGCGAAAGCACCGTCAACACCGCAAAAGCCTCTTTGCCTCTGCGCGTATTCGCCAACCTGATGCTCTGGCAGCGTCGCCTGTCCAGCCGCCATCAACTGGCCCGTCTGGATGCACGCCTGCTGGCTGACGCCGGTATCAGCGAATCCCAGCGTTACGAAGAGCTGAGCAAGCCGTTCTGGCGCTGATTTAGCGCTCGCTGGTCCCAAGCCCAAGGGCTTCCCGCCAGCAACCCGAATTGCTTCATACAAGACCCGTCTCTGGCAACAGAGACGGGTCTTGTCGTTTCAGGGTGAGGTTTTTGCTAAATCCTGCCAAAGCAGTACAGTTATATAAATTACAAAATCTAGCAGCACAGTTACTCATTGCCGGTAACCATTTTGCTCTCCCTCCGCTCAGTCATCATGACAGCGCTCTGCCGGTGGGATAGTCTAGCGCTCTACATCAGCCCTTTGGCTTCGCAAGCAGCCTGTGCCCCTTTGTCCACGATGGAACTCAATCATGTCTCTGCTCCGTACCCTTGGCGCTGCCTTCCTGTTGACCGCTGCAGCAGGTGCCCATGCCTCCAGCTTTATTGTGACCACTGATGCCGTGGTCGATGCCGTCAACGCTTCGACCCGTGCCACGTCGAATGTGTCTTCGTCCCTGAAGGACGACAAAATCGTCCTGGCGGCACGCGACGATGCGGCCAGCTTTGTCGCCAGCTCCGGCGATATCCGTAGCGCTCGCCTGGAAGGTGCCTTGCAGCACATCCGTCAGCAACTGCCGGAACTGCAAGCCACCGACGGTCAACTGGCTCAGGCCATCCTGGCCATCTGACACGTTGCGCCCCGGCAAGGCGCCGGGGTAGCTCTGGCCAGAGCATTGCGCTAGCCTTGACGCCTGTTTTGCCGGTTTGTGAAAGCCATGCGTTTATTGCACCTTCTGTTTATCGCACCCTTTGCCAGCCTGATGCTCATCGGTCAGGCCCAGGCGTTCGATACGAGCACGCAAGGCCTGGTCAAGACCGGCTACGCGACCAGTCAGGTCACCACAGGACCTTTCGACAACAAGCTGATCATGGCGGCCAAGGACGACGCTGCGGCCTTCATTGCCAGCGACGGACACTTGCGCGGCGCACGGCTCGAATCAGCCTTGCACGCCTTGCGTCAGGCAGATGTAAAACTTCATGCCAGCGACCTTGAACTGGCGCAGGCAATCCTCGTCCAATAGCCACTTTTCCCCTTTTTGCGTACTGGAGACGTCACTAAATGCGTACCCCGCTGATTGCTGCTTCCCTCGGCCTGCTGTTGCTGGCCGACCTTGCCCAGGCCCAGACCGTTGTGGCCACGAGCAACATCATCGTTCGCGCGTTCGGCCGTACTATCGACTTCACTTCGGACACCACCACCTCGATTCGTGACTCCAAGGTCGTGATTCAGGCCAAGGACGATGCCGCCAGCTACGTCGCCAGCGGTGGCGATATCCACGGAGCCCAGCTCGATGCGGCCTTCGACACACTGCGCACCCGCTTGCCGGAAGCACGCGGTGCCAGCGATCAGACCCTGGCTGAAGCAATCCTCGCATTGTGAGGCGACTTCGCGCCTGGCTGCTTGCTGGCGCGCTGTCGCTGGTCGGGACGCATGCCTTTGCCAGCCTGAAGCTGGAACTGCACACTGACGGCCTCGACGACGCTCAACAACACGCCAGCCAGGCGCTGCTCGACGAAGCCATGCACGCGCTACCGCCGAGCTTTGTCGAGGCACTGGACCGCAAGGTTGAAGTGAGCTGGTCCAGTGACATGCCGCAAAATGCCTACGGGCAGGCTGCCGGTCCGTATCAGCTGTATCTCAACAGCCACTTGCTCGCCTCCCTGACGGATGGCTCGGCAGCCACCGCCGAGACAGGCCGCCCGCACGGCACCGTGCGCCGCGAACTGCTGGCCACCGTTCTGCATGAGCTGACCCATGTGTATGACCGCGCCCGTCTGTGGTCGGCAGCCGAGCGCACCACCCTCTTCCGCTGCTCGTCGCGCAACAGCTCGCTGGGCAAAGTCGGCCTGCCCGATGATTGCCGCGGTCAGACCGAGCGACGCTTTACCCTGAGCGATGACCCGCGCCTGCTGGACCTCGCGGGCTGGCAGCAATACGTCGGGCGTCGTGGCGAGCGCGAAGAACACAACGGCCAGGTCGCGCGTAGCCCGGACATCTACGAAACCACCAGCCCACTGGAGTTCGTGGCCGTCAACATGGAGTATTTCCTGCTCGACCCGGCCTATGCCTGCCGGCGTCCTGCGCTGTATGCCTATTACAAGGCGCGTTTCGGCTGGGCACCCGCCGCACGCGCTGAATGCCCGACGTATTATCCTTACCTGAATGCGGGCAGCGATTTCGGCCGCGAGCCGCTGGGCAAGCTGGACCCGGAGCGGGTCTATGCGGTCGACTACCTGCTGGCCGAAGCGAATCAGAACTGGGCCAGCCGTTGGGGCCACAGCATGCTGCGTCTGGTCATCTGCAAACCCGGTCGCCCGCGAGGCCCGGATTGCCGCCTCGATCTGGATCAGCATCTGGTCCTGTCGTACCGGGCGTTCGTCGGTGATGTTCAGCTCTCCAGCTGGGACGGACTGATGGGCGCTTACCCGTCACGACTGTTCGTGCTGCCGCTGGCTCAAGTCATCGACGAATACACCAAGACCGAACTGCGTAGCCTGGCCTCTGTGCCGATCAAGCTGTCACGCCCGGAAATCGAAGGGCTGGTTCAGCATGCTGCCGAGATGCACTGGAGCTACGACGGCAACTATTACTTCCTCTCCAACAACTGCGCCGTGGAAAACCTCAAACTGCTGCGCAGCGGCACCCATAACCCCAAGCTGATCGGTCTGGACAGCATCTTGCCGAACGGCCTGCTTGAGGTCCTGAAGGGCCGGGGTCTGGCGGACACCAGCGTGCTGGACGATCCCAAGGAAGCGCTACGCCTGGGCTACCGGTTCGACTCTTACCGTGATCGCTATCAGGCCATGTTCGAAGTGCTGAAAAAGCACCTGCCGATCAAACAGAACACCGTGGAAGAGTGGATGGCCCTGCCGGCCAGTGAGCGCAGTCAGTGGTTTGGCAAGGCGGACCTGCGCACCAGCGCTGCGATTCTGCTGCTGGAGCAGGCCAGCCTGCGTCGGCAACTGCTGCTGGCCCAGGACGAAGTGAAACAGAGCTATCTTGGCGCGCGGGAGTTGAAAGACGGCAAGGTGTCCAAGGCCACCACGACGCTGCAGGAGATCCTCGCCAGCAGCGGGTTCCTCAGTCGTCCCGCCGAGCTGTTGGGCAGTGGCGGTTATGGCTTGCCGCAGGCCAATGAGTGGCAACGGCTTGAGGCAGAAAGCAGCCAGCGTCAGAAGCAGCTCAAGCGTCTGACGGGCGACCTCGACAAAGAGGTTCGTGCCCTGCTGGAGCCAGCTCGCGCCCGAGAAATTGCTGCGAATGAAGCCAATCTCAAACAGATGGGCGGCCATCTCCGCGCCCTGCACAAGGCAGCAGGCGGGCTGGAACTGCCTTGATCAGGCGGCTTTCTTTCTCGGCTTGAGGTACTTGGTAAGGCCCTGAAACCAGATCACCAGGGCCGGGTTGCCCTTGATCTGGATGTCTTTGTCCTGAATGCCCTTCATGAACGCCAACTGCTTGTTCCTGGCTTGCAGCGTGGCAAATCCAAACGCGGCATCACGAAACAAGATGGCGAAAGCAGGCTCTGCCACCAGACCGCTAGCACTGCGAATACGCTCGTCCTGAACCACAAAATGGCGCGCAATCTTGCCATCGGCGGTCTGCAACTGGAACGTCAGGTTCTTGCCAGCCAACTGTTGCTGGAACGCAGGGTTTTTACGACTGGCGCGTGCCATCAGCAAGCCCAGCATCCATAGAAGAAAACGAAATTTCATACACAGCCTCTAGGCGATCTCGATCCGCTTATGGGATCGGCGTGGCAGTGTAGCGGGTTGTCAGCACAAAACCTGTAGGACAAGGCCGGTTTCGAAGGAGATCGACCCCATACACCCCAGAAAACAAAACGGGCACTCTTCTATGGAGTGCCCGTGCCTGGTTGCTCGCCTCCCGCCGAGGCGCGCAACGGGTATCAAGGGTTAACGCTGTCTTTCAGAGCTTTCCCCGGTTTGAAGGCAACCGTGTTGCTTGCCTTGATTTTTACCGGCTCACCGGTCTGTGGGTTTTTGCCAGTACGTGCGCCGCGATGGCGTTGCAGAAAAGTCCCGAAACCTACCAGCGTGACACTGTCCTTGCGGCTCAGTGCGTCAGTAATGTGTTCAAGGATGGCATTGAGGACGCGAGTGGATTTTTCCTGGGTGAGATCCGCCTTTTCAGCAATGGCGGCAACAACTTCTGGTTTACGCATATGAAGCCTCTTTTACGGTTTTTGTTTTTATGTCCCGCGCCGCTTGTGACAAACGGCAACAAGGCGCCGCGACGGCTCTACGTTGCGGCAGACGAGTTCGAGGATGGCATGCCGACGCTACCCGCGCCAGTCCGCGAACACGCTTTATTGGCAGAAATATAGCGACTATCCGACAAAATGCTTCGAAATTATGTCAATAACGCAGGTAACACTTTGTTCAGTGCGAGTTTCTCCATAACGGCAGATCCTGTCAGCGCATAGCCCAGCAGACTGCCTTCTGCGTCGTGGCACAGCGCCTTGATATCAGCGCCCTGGCCCTCGACGCTCCAGTGCCCGTCGGTTCCACGCGGCGGCGGAGAAACCACCAGCGGGCACGCCGGTGTTTTCACGGTGATCGGCATGGGGCCGTATTTCACGGCAGTCGGTGTTCCCGCCAGGGTCTGGGCCAGAGCGCGGGCACAACTCATCAACGGCATGACGTACAACAGGTTCAGGCCATCGACCTCGGCACAGTCGCCCAACGCATAGATGTTGGCGTGCGAGGTTTGCAACTGGCGGTCGACGAGAATGCCACGGCCGGTCTGCAAGCCCGCTGCGGCAGCCAGATCTATCCGTGGGCGCAGGCCTATGGCTGATACCACCAGGTCGCAGGCAATGATCTGTCCGTCGGACAGCTGCGCGTGCAGCCCCTCATCACCACGCTGCAAGCGGGTCAGCACGGGGCCCAGATGGAAACGTGCACCGATGCTTTCGAGCCCGGCCCTTACCGCCACCGCAGCGGCCTCCGGCAACAGGGTAGGCATGACCTGCTCGCACGGCGCGACCAGATCCACTTCGTAACCGCCCAGAATCAGGTCGTTGGCGAACTCGCAGCCGATCAGCCCGGCCCCCAGAATCAGCACCCGTCGTTTGCCCGCCGCTGCTGCCCGGAAACGCGCGTAGTCCTGAAGGTCGTTGATCGGGAAGACGGCATCGCTGGCGTCACCCTCGACCGGCACACGGACAGTCTCGGCGCCCCAGGCCAGCACCAGATCGCGGTAGTGGACAGCTTCTTCGCCAATCCACAGACGCTTGTGGCCCGGGTCGATGCCGCTGATCCGCGTATGGGTGCGTACTTCTGCCTTGAGCTGGTCAGCCATTGCACCTGGCTCGGCCATGCTCAGGGCATCGGCGTCCTTGTTCTTGCCAAAGCC
This sequence comes from Pseudomonas syringae, assembly GCF_023278085.1. Classification (NCBI taxonomy): domain Bacteria; kingdom Pseudomonadati; phylum Pseudomonadota; class Gammaproteobacteria; order Pseudomonadales; family Pseudomonadaceae; genus Pseudomonas; species Pseudomonas syringae. Next base: position 5,311,515 of record NZ_CP066265.1, read on the forward strand.
GGTCGACAACATCGGCTTGGAGTAGGAGCGGCCATCGTCGGCCGTGATCAGTAGCAGCGGGGTCTCGCTGTCCAGCTTGCGAAACTCCCGAGCGAGGTTATAGCCCGCCAGGCCAGTACCGATAATGACGACAGGTGCACTCATTGTTATTTCCAGCTCATGGTTGTTGACCTGAGAAATCAGGCGATTTCGATCATTTCGAAGTCCATCTTGCCGACGCCGCAGTCCGGGCACAGCCAGTCTTCAGGGACGTCCTGCCAAGGTGTACCGGGGGCGATCCCGTCATCCGGCCAGCCGTCGGCTTCGTTGTAGATCAGGCCGCAGACGATGCATTGCCACTTCTTCATGTTCGGTTCTCTCGATGGTCAGGCTAAATAGAGTTCAGCGGTCGATTGCCGCCTGAAGGGGCGTTGTACTGATCGACAGGCCCGGATGCAAGTCTGATTCTATAACCAGAAGCTCTGGCGACCGTCGGTCAGCGCCAGCAATCATGCTAAGCTCGCGGCCTCGTTGGCTGTCGAAACTGAATGACCGTGACCCAGCATCCCCCCGTATTCATTAGCCCGGTCTGGCTGCAACGCGAGCAACTGAGCGACCCGCCCGAGCCTGTGATTCTCGACTGGCTGTTCAATCAGGACTCGCTTACCCGCAGGCTGGACCGTCTGTCTGACGGCGGCTTCAGCGTGTTTCCGCTGTTCGAAGGCTGGCAGCCCTTGCGCCGCGACGAATGCGGGGCGCTCGACCTGCCCCCGGACAGCGAAGGCTGGGTCCGCGAAGTGTATCTGCGTGGCAATGGCTGCAACTGGGTGTTCGCGCGCAGTGTAGCTGCCCGTGGAGCCTTGCAGGACGGCGGTTTGAATATGGACCGGTTGGGCACTCGCTCGCTGGGCGAATTGCTGTTCAGCGACCCCGCATTCGCGCGTGGCACGCTTGAGGTGTGTCGTTACCCTGAAGACGGGTTGCCCACTGCGGCAGCGGCTTCACAACGGCCCACGACATTGTGGGCACGCCGCTCGCGATTCAGCCGTGGCGCGCTGAGCGTGCTGGTCGCCGAAGTCTTTCTACCCGCTTTGTGCAACGTGCTGCATAACAAGGACCGCGCCTGATGTACCTGTCACTGCTCAAATCACTCAATCGCCTGAGCCCGCGTGCCTGGGATTTCATTCAGCTCACACGCATCGACAAGCCCATCGGCATTTATCTGCTGCTGTGGCCAACCCTGTGGGCGGTGTGGATTGCCGGCAAAGGCGCGCCTTCGCTGAAAACCGTGTTCATTTTCGTGGTCGGCGTGTTTCTGATGCGTGCGTCAGGCTGCGTGATCAATGACTTCGCCGACCGCAAGGTAGACGGCCACGTCAAACGTACCGAGCAACGCCCGCTGGTCAGCGGCAAAATCAGTTCGCGTGAAGCACTGGCGCTGTTCGCGGTGCTGGTCGGCCTGAGTTTTGTGCTGGTGCTGTTCACCAACCCGACCACCGTCTGGCTGTCGTTCGGCGGCCTGGCGCTGGCCGCCAGTTACCCGTTCATGAAGCGCTACACCTATTACCCGCAAGTGGTGCTGGGCGCGGCATTCTCGTGGGGCATGCCGATGGCGTTCACCGCCGAAACCGGCGAACTGCCTGCCGCCGCCTGGCTGCTGTACATCGCCAATCTGCTCTGGACAGTGGGTTATGACACTTACTACGCCATGGTGGATCGCGACGATGACCTGAGGATAGGCGTGAAATCCACCGCCGTACTGTTCGGTGATGCCGACCGCGTGATCATCCTGACCTTGCAAGGTCTGGCGCTGGGCTGTCTGTTACTGGCCGGCGCACGTTTCGAACTGGGTACGTGCTTCTATCTGGGGTTGCTGGCAGCAGCAGGCTGCTTCGCCTGGGAATTCTGGAGCACACGCCAGCGCGGACGGGACGCCTGCTTCAAGGCCTTTCTGCACAACCATTGGGCCGGGCTGGCGATATTCCTCGGCATCGTGGCCGATTACGCGCTGCGTTGAGCGCAGCCGCCGCCCCTAAATAAAAGCACATCCCGGCCGCCGCACACCGCCAGCGTGCTAGCCTCCTGTAGACCTGTCACACGACTGCAATAATTCCGTTATCTAATGCGCCCCAAGACAGTTAAATGACAAGAGGTTCAAGCATGGTTGGCAGGAGCATTCTGATCGTTGACGACGAAGCGCCTATTCGCGAAATGATCGCCGTTGCGTTGGAAATGGCCGGCTATGACTGTATTGAAGCCGAAAACTCTCAGCAGGCTCACGCGATCATCGTCGACCGCAAGCCGGACCTGATCCTGCTTGACTGGATGCTGCCCGGCACGTCCGGCATCGAACTGGCGCGCCGCCTCAAGCGCGATGAGCTGACCGGCGACATCCCGATCATCATGCTCACGGCCAAGGGCGAAGAAGACAACAAGATCCAGGGCCTGGAAGTAGGCGCTGACGACTACATCACCAAGCCGTTCTCACCGCGTGAACTGGTCGCCCGCCTCAAGGCTGTACTGCGCCGCGCCGGGCCGACGGATGGCGAAGCGCCTATCGAAGTCGGCGGCCTGCTGCTTGATCCGATCAGCCACCGCGTGACCATCGACGGCAAACCGGCTGAAATGGGCCCGACCGAATACCGCCTGCTGCAATTCTTCATGACCCATCAGGAACGCGCCTACACCCGCGGCCAGTTGCTCGATCAGGTCTGGGGCGGCAACGTCTATGTCGAGGAACGCACCGTCGACGTTCACATCCGTCGCCTGCGCAAGGCCTTGGGTGACGCTTATGAAAATCTGGTACAAACCGTGCGCGGCACCGGCTATCGCTTTTCCACCAAGAGCTGATAACCGATTCGCCGGCGCAGGGCAGCAAGCAGTGCGGAGCAGACAAGGATTTACCCTTAATTGAATCAAAATTGGCACGGCACCCTGATACGCCACATGTTGCTACTGATCACTGGCTGCCTGTTGGTCGGCCTGGTCAGTGGGCAATATGGCTGGAGCCTGGCCGCCGGGCTGGGCCTGTATCTGGCCTGGACCCTCAAGCAATTGTTGCGTCTGCATGAATGGCTGAGCAGCCACAAAGCCGACGAACCGCCGCCGGACGGCTACGGCCTGTGGGGCGAAGTTTTCGACAGCATCTACCACCTGCAACGCCGTGACCAACGTGTTCGCGGCCGCCTGCAAGCTGTCATCGACCGGGTTCAGGAGTCCACTGCGGCGCTGCGCGATGCGGTCATCATGCTCGACAGCGAAGGCAACCTGGAGTGGTGGAACCGCGCAGCCGAAACCTTGCTGGGCCTCAAGACCCCGCAGGACAGCGGCCAGCCCGTCACCAATCTGGTGCGCCATCCACGCTTCAAGGAATACTTTGCGCAGGGCGATTACAGCGAACCGCTGGAAATTCCCTCGCCGACCAACGACCGTCTGCGCATTCAACTGCTGATCACTCGCTACGGCAACAACGAGCACCTGATGCTGGTGCGCGACGTGACGCGGATCCATCAGCTGGAGCAGATGCGCAAGGACTTCGTCGCCAACGTCTCCCATGAGCTGCGCACGCCGCTGACGGTGATCTTCGGCTATCTGGAAACACTCCTCGACAACGTGGAAGAAGTGAACCCGCGCTGGGTGCGTGCGTTGCAACAGATGCATCAGCAAGGCGGGCGCATGCAGACGCTGCTCAACGACCTGCTGCTGCTCGCCAAGCTCGAAGCTACGGACTATCCGTCGGACAATAATCCGGTTGAGGTCACCACCCTGCTCAAGACCATCACTGCCGACGCCAACGCCCTGTCGGGCAGCAAGAATCAACAGATTCACATCAGCCTGGAAAGCGCCATGCGCCTCAAGGGCAGTGAAAGCGAGTTGCGCAGCGCGTTTTCCAACCTGATCTTCAATGCGGTCAAATACACGCCGGCCGAAGGCGTCATCCGCATTCGCTGGTGGGCCGACGAGCGCGGCGCGCATCTGAGCGTGCAGGACACCGGGATCGGCATCGAGATCAAACATCTGCCGCGCCTGACCGAACGCTTCTACCGGGTCGACACCAGCCGTGCGTCGAATACCGGCGGCACAGGGCTGGGTCTGGCAATCGTCAAACACGTGTTACTGCGCCACCACGGCAACCTGGAGATCAACAGTGTTCCGGGTAAAGGCAGCGTATTTACATGCCACTTCGCCAGCGGCCAATTGTCCAAACCCGAGAGCGAAGATTCAGACTACTAGGCAATCGCGCTTTCAGCCGTTACATTGCCGGGTTCATGGCGTCTTTCTGGCGCGAAATAGCCCCCTTTTCTGTCAATACGGACCCTGCAAAACCCCATCATGGACCCTTCCCCAAGCTTTAACCTGTCTTCACTCTTCGCCGATTTCGGCATGATTCTTTTTGCTCTGTTCCTGGTCCTGCTCAACGGTTTTTTCGTTGCGGCAGAGTTCGCCATGGTCAAACTGCGCTCGACCAAGGTCGAAGCCATTGCCGAGAAGAACGGCTGGCGCGGGCATATCCTGCGCAAGGTGCACGGGCAGCTGGATGCTTACCTGTCGGCCTGTCAGCTGGGTATCACCCTCGCCTCGCTCGGTCTGGGCTGGGTCGGTGAGCCCGCCTTTGCGCATTTGCTGGAGCCACTGCTCGCGGCACTGGGCGTAGACACGCCGGAACTGATCAAGGGCGTGTCGTTCTTTACCGCCTTCTTCATCATTTCCTACCTGCACATTGTTATCGGCGAGCTGGCCCCCAAATCCTGGGCGATCCGCAAGCCGGAACTGCTGTCGCTGTGGACGGCCGCGCCGTTGTACTTCTTCTATTGGCTGATGTACCCGGCGATCTACCTGCTCAACGCCAGCGCCAACGCCATTCTGCGGATTGCGGGTCAGGGTGAACCCGGACCGCACCATGAGCACAGCTACAGTCGCGACGAACTGAAACTGATCCTGCACTCCAGCCGTGGTCAGGACCCGAGCGATCAGGGCATGCGCGTGCTGGCGTCTGCTGTCGAAATGGGCGAGCTGGAGGTGGTCGACTGGGCCAACTCCCGTGAAGACATGGTGTCACTGGACTTCAACGCGCCGCTCAAGGAAATCCTCGCCCTGTTCCGCCGTCACAAATTCAGCCGTTATCCGCTGTATGACGCCGAACGTGGCGAGTTTGTCGGCCTGCTGCACATCAAGGACCTGCTGCTGGAGCTGGCGGCGCTGGACCACATTCCCGAATCGTTCAACCTGGCTGAACTGACCCGTCCACTGGAGCGCGTGTCGCGGCACATGCCGCTGTCGCAGTTACTGGAACAGTTCCGCAAGGGCGGCGCGCACTTTGCTGTGGTCGAAGAAGCGGACGGCAAGATCGTCGGCTACCTGACCATGGAAGACGTGCTTGAAGTGCTGGTGGGCGATATCCAGGACGAACACCGCAAGGTAGAACGCGGCATTCTGGCGTATCAGCCGGGCAAGCTGCTGGTCCGTGGCGACACGCCGCTGTTCAAGATCGAACGCCTGCTGGGCATCGACCTGGACCACATCGAAGCCGAAACACTGGCCGGCCTGATCTACGACACCCTCAAGCGCGTGCCGGAAGAAGAAGAGCAGATGGAAGTCGAAGGCCTGCGCATCATCATCAAAAAGATGAAAGGCCCGAAAATCGTCCTGGCCAAGGTGCTGAAGCTGGATTGATCAGACCAGCGCTGCCTGCTCAACACCGGACGCAGAGCGTCCAGAACGGCATGCCCACGCAGAGCATGGGCACGATAGGTGTTCTCCCGAACGCCTATCGTTCCTCACGCTCCAGCGTGGGTATGCCTTGGGTGACGCTCCGCGTCACAAATCCATGCTGCGCCGCACACTCAACACCGGACGCGGAGCGTCCAGAATGGCATGCCCACGCAGAGCATGGGCACGATAGGTGTTCTTTAGGACGCCTATCGTTCCTCACGCTCCAGCGTGGGTATGCCGTGGGTGACGCTACGCGTCACAAATCCATGCTGCGCCGCACACTCAACACCGGACGCGGAGCGTCCAGAACGGCATGCCAACGTGGAATATTGGCGCGATAGTCAGCCGTGCTAATTCCCGCCCACCGCGAAGTTGGGCAGGCTCTGCACCGGTGTGGCGAATTCGTAGGGGATGGAGACCAGTTCACTGCCATTGTTGCGCTGCACGACAAAGTGCAGGTGCGGGCCGGTGCTGTTGCCGGTATTGCCCGAGCGTGCCAGCGCGGTACCGACGCTGACGCGCTGGCCTTCCCTGACGCTCACCGAGCCCTGCATCAGGTGCAGGTAAACGCCCATCGTGCCGTCTTCATGCAGAATCCGCACAAAGTTGCCTGATGCGTTAGAGCCCCGGCCCGACTGGCTGTTTTCGACTTTTACTACCGTGCCGCCGCGCGCCGCTATGATCGGTGTGCCTTCGGGCATGGCAATGTCCATTGCGTAACGTCCCTTGATACCAAAATGGCTGTATTTGCCATTCGGACCCTGGGTCAGACGAAACGGACCACCAATCCACGGTAACGGGTATTTATAAGCCTGCACCGAGCCTTTCGGATCGCCCAGCGTAGAGGTCAGCATCGACGCGTAATTCATCGGTTTGCTCACCACCTTGGGGCTCAGGACCACGACCCGCTGGTTACTGCGCGCCGGGATCGTGCGGCGCAGCGTCGTGGATGAACCCGCAACACCCAGCACGTTGGTCACACTGGAAAGCCTGACCTCGACTTCGACCGGCGCGTACAGGTCGTTGCGTACATACAGGCTGTGCACGCCCCGATCCCGCCGGACACTCAAATGCACTTGCTGGTCGATACGCTCGACCATCCGGTCCCTGAATACCATCACCGATGCACCGGCCGTTGGTCGGTCCGAAAAGGACACCACGCCGTCGGCATCGGTGAATTTGTAGATCGTGACCGCCCCGGCTGACTGAGCAGTCAACGTCAGGGCGAACAGGATGAGCAGGCGTTCAAGCATCGGGGGCAATCGGATCATGGGCACAGGATGCCAAGCCTAGCAGCGTTACGCCCTGAAGAGCACCAGACAGTATCAACCGGACACGGATAATGCGTCAGGAAAACATCGTCAGGCTGCGCGGTGTGGCCTGCACACCGCGCAAAAACGACAGGGCTCAGGACGCGCCGTAGTTCCTCAAAAAAGTGACCGAGAACGATGCGCCAGGGAAGTCGAGCTTCAATCTGGGCAATACCACGCCTCCACAGGAGCGACAGGTGTCCATCAAGGTGAAAACATTCATCGATCGTAACGAGCGGCCCTGCATATCGCGCTTTATGACGGTCGCGATCAGTCGTTCGGAGTCATGATAGCGGCCAAACTCCCTGACCCTGACTGTATTGGCGTCCCTGATCACCGGAAGGCTGGTAAACCCGGGATCGGGCGGTACGTCGCTCATGAGTGCCCGCGCGTCGCGATAAATCACGCCATTGATCATCTGCTCGGCCTCACCGACAACATCAATACGTAATTTGACATCTCTCGCCCTCTCCCCGGCGGAAAGCGCGTAATAGACAATTCGCTGCTCCTCTTCGGTCACGACTTCAATGTAAGAAAGATTCGCCCCGTTAATCTGCCTGCCAATCGACCTCGCAGCATTCGAGGTACCTATTTTTTCGACCGTCAATGCGCTCCAGGCTTTGGAGGGTGCAGGCAGAGAACTTTCCTGAACCGGCAGCAGATTATTCAGAATCTCGACGATGCCAGCTTTCTCCTCTGCGGTCCGATCAGTGACACGAAGAAAATCAGGAATACTGCTCTTGGCCAGCTCCACAAATGCCCTCTGCCGGGACTCGCCCGCCAGGATGTTCGCGGCATAATCCGAAAGCTCGTTTTTTCGCTCCTGGGTGCGGCACCAGTTCACATACTCGTCATACGTCGTGAGTTCCGCGTTCCACCTGACGCCCCACGCAGCCCTTTCTTCTTCGCTCAACAAATCAAACAGCAGCCGTGCAATATTCTGCTGGTCGGCCACTGCGCCCGGACGCTCGCTAAACACCCGGTACTGCTCGGAGAGCCTGACGTATTCATTGATTTCGGCTGCGTTGGTGACACGAGAAAATATCAGGCCCCGAGAGCCATCCGCCGGGATAGGCGCCTTGTAAAAAATCCCGGTGTCCGCCTCGACGAAAATCCAGTCAATATCCTCGACATTCATCCGGATACCGCGCAGGCCTCGGGCATCTTCAACGCCAGCAGCAATCCCCTCCAGATAAACGACAGGAGCATGCTCGTAAATCTTTCGCGCGTCATTCAAAGGAAAATTTCCGGGCAACCCCAGTTCGGCATCTGCAGCGAGCACGCCCCTGAACTCCGGCAGGTAATTTGGCACCTCCGGCAGGGCGAAACGGAGCAGTTCGGTATCGGAGAGTGGCGTAACGCCTCCTCCACCAGCCCCGGAAGACGAGCCCTCCAATGACTCTACCCACTTGCAGAACTTGCCATCATCAACAAATACCTCGATAGAGGCGCCTGCCGAAGTCAATCGTGCGAGCCCGAATTCACGGGCAGCCATCGCCTGGCTGGGATACCTGCCCACGTGGTTCGGGACGCCGGCTTGCTCGATAAACGGCTCGGGAGATGGCGTAACCAGCTTCACGCCCAAGGCGCAGGGCACGGATATAAGGTCACGTTGAACCCGGCAGATGTTTTCCGTTTCCTGCAGCAGTGCAGAACGCGGAGAAAGCTTTTCTGCCTTCAGCTTGCGCAAGGCCGCATCAGGTGAATTGGCGTCCAGATGATAGATTTCGTCATCGATCAGAATATCGAATACGCCCTCCTCCCTTTCAATGGCCTGCACGCGGCAACTGTCAGCGATACGCAGCTCATGTATCCCGTCTTCAAGCGAGGTCAGCGGCGCAACCGGCGGATAGCCATTAACGCCAATATATTCTCCGGCAGCGAATGCGGAGAACTCTGCTCCCTGCCCAAGCGCCAGGGCCGTCAGCCTTTTCCCGAATACACGGTCCGAATGCGGGTCCAGCAGCCTGAAATCAGGCTGTTCCAAGGTGCCGACATCGCGTGTAACAACACCAGGCCGGCCATCGACCCTGGCAGCAAGCCCTTTGATACTCTGCGGATGTTCAGCGCCCTCGACGATTCGATACACACCTTTGTCCAGACCGACGCTGCTGTCGAGCACCGAGCGCGTAGCAAATATTTCGCTAAGCGATGGCAGTTCTTCGAACAGTTTGATCCAGCCAAGCGCACTCATTTTCAAACCGAGTTTGCCCAGATCACGTACCGCGAACACCGCACTCTGTTCTGCCAGCCCTTTGATCAACGTGGTGACCGCACCGCTGGTCAGCCTGGCCACTGATTCAACACTCAGTTCGCCAGCGCGCAGAATGATTCGCGCGGTCGAGCCGGCGAACTGCCCCAAGGGAATGAGCGCAAACGCTGCATCTATGACGCAGTTGGCTATAACCCCGCCTGAGTAATCACCGTCAGACAGGTCCTTGATGCACCCGTAAAACGGAATGATCAGGCGCGCAGCGATATCCGCATACTTGCGCTCCTTCGCCCAGATTTCTTCCCACTCGGTGTCATGCGTGTGCGCGGCCTTGTTCTGCTCCAGAAAGCTGGCGAGCAAGTGCCCTGCGGCCTTGTTGGCCAATGCTTCCAGGCCGGTCTGCATGCTCTCTCCATCCAGATAGACAAGTTCGGCAGACGGAATCAAAGTGCCTTCCTGCGGTTGATGATAAACCTGCGAGGAGCGCGACACAGTCCCTGTCAGATAAGCATCACTGTCCATTGGCAACAACGGGGTGACTCTGGCTTTCTCGATTCGCTGCTCATGGGCAGCCTTGCGGTTGAACGCTTCAATGATCGAAATGGGACGTGACCAGGTGACGCCGTCGACCTCGTAGGTAAATTTCTGACGAGCCTCGCCAGCGATGCCAGCTGCCGGAATCAGCTCGAAAAAGCGCTCTCGTACCGAATGTCCATGAAAGTCATTGAGATGGTTGCCGGGCTGACACCGGATAAACAGTCCCTGGGTGCCTTCTTGCGAACCGAATCGCACCCGACTCAGTTCACAGGTGGACGTGAGCAAAGTCTCCTGATCGCCCGTCTGCATTTCGGACAACTGACGCTTGATGATTCTGGCCTCGGCGCTAACCAGTGCCTGTTGATAGGCATCGAACGCAGTGGCGTAGGCTTGTGCAACCGTGGGCTGCCCTTCAATGTACAACTCGCCCATCATCACCAGTTCCACCACCGATGCCTCAGGCTGACCAACCGCGGCCAGGCGATCAAGAGAGTACGACGACGCTACGGTGAAGCCGTGATCCTGCAAGATTGGCCAGTGCTCGGTCTTCACGCCCTGGTCCCAGAGCTCGTGAGGAACGTTCGCCGTCTTCAGCATCTTTTGCGCCAGGTCTTTTCGGTCCGGGGGCTTTATCGCCAGCAAGCTGTGCAGCTCCTGGGCATGCTGGTCTTGCTGAGCTTTCAGATACGCCAATGCCTGGCTGATCTGCTCGCTGCTGGCCGCGTGGTGGTCATCATCGACCGTCGACTGAATAGCCCCATGTGCACGCGCATAACGCAGCGCCGGAGCGACCAGTGTTCTGGCCCACAAAGCGTGGATGTCAGCATCGCTCGATTGGGCAAGCGCCGAGCTGACCTTGGTCAAGTCATCGTAATGGGTGATCTGCGACAGGCCGGGGGTCATTGCCTCAACCAGCGCCACGCCATGGATGAACGCGATACTTTGCAGCGAGCGTCCGTACTGAAGATGATCCGGCACGCCTTCAACCAGCAACTCAGGCATCGTTTCGCGCAAAAACAGGTAATGCAGCATGTCGATGGTGCTGGGTGAGGCTTGAGGATAGTGATCACTGATCAGCGAACGAACCTTGTCACGAAGTTGCAGGTGACTCTGTTCGCTGACCCAGCCGCGGCGCAGGGATGTTTCAAGAGGCTCGCCGTTGAATTGCACGGCCCCGACATAATGGTCAACGATGATGCGTCCGACGATGGCCTGGGTCATACGCGGTGAGGCTTGTTCGCCAGGACGTCCTCCGTACCAATCCATGTAACTGAGCAAAGGTGCGAAAACGGACTTGAACTGTGCGGTCTGGATCAGGGCGCGCCATGTCTCACGGGCTGTAAAGCGCAATACCGTGCCCTTCTCACTCGGTGAGCAGAGCATTTCGATGCCTGATTGCCGAAACAGGTAATCGGCATTCCGCACAGTGCTCCAGTCATGCAGACGAGGAGCCTTTACATCCAGTTGCCTGAAGTCAGGCAGCGACTCATCCAGCTCCATGCTCGAACCCAGCACAGGCATGAGCAATACCGCAGCGAGAGCCAGCAAGGAGTCGAATGACAGTCTTGAATGTTCGGAGCCTAGGCTGATCGCCAGCGACAGTGCGCGCATGCCCGGTGCGCCGGTTGCGTCCTGAATGGCGGCGTCCAGCCAGCCCTCATTGCGTGGATTAACGACATAGGCCGCCATCCGTCGCAGATACTCGTCTCGGGTCGGGAGCGCCATGGCCACCGAGGGGTCCGTCTGGAACTGAGAGCCGGCCCATTCGTCTTTGGGTATGGCCACCAGCTGGCGGGCAAGTGACGCCTGCACATCAGGCAGTGCCAATTGCTGGTCGAGTGAACTCAGCAGCGCTTTATCCCGGTATTCGGCGCTCGGTGTAAGCCCTACCAGCGCCTGGCAGAACAGTCCCAGACCGGAGCGTTTGGTCACGACGGCCGTGGGGACAGGGTTTGATTGAAGCGTGGTTGAAGTCATTGAAAGTTTTCCAGTAGTTGTTTGCATGAATCCATGCGACTGGAAAAACTAAATAGAGAAACGCTTCACCGCGAAATACACAGAAACGCATGCATGGCGCAGGAAACGTCATCGCAGGCCGTAGGCTGCACTGACGTCGAGCGGGACGATGAAATCCGGGGTTGCGCACATCGCTCCTGCGCCGTTGAAGCGCAAGCAGCGACAGACGTGGGCATCAGGCGCCGGGAATAAAGTGCTTCTGCGCCGTACCGCGGGCGATCAGGCGCGAGAGGTAGTCGAGTTTCTGCGCATCCTGGTCGACGAAACGGAACGACACCTGCAGCCATTCACTGTCGGGCTTCTGTTCGAACGCGGCCACCGAGTGCAGGTAGCCGTTCAGGCGTGCAACTTCGTTGCTTTCGCCCTGCTCAAGGTCCAGCACCGCGCTTTCGAGTACTTGCGGCACATGCTCGCTGTGGCGTACCACCAGCGTCGCTTCCTTGAGGGTCAGTGCCTTGATCACGCAAGACTGCGTGCCACCGGGCAAGCGCAACTGACCTTGTCCCCGGCCGGCAGGCGCTGCTGATTTGACCGCAGCAGGCGCAGCCTTGGGGATACTGGCAGGTGCCGCAGAAGAAGCGGAACGCACCACCTCGGCCTTGCCCCCCGTCAATGCGCTCAGTGAGTCATTGAGCGGCGAATTCATGCGTGCCGGCGCTGTAGACATGACCGCATCAAGCTTGCCGACCTTGGCCAGAGCTTTCTTGACCTTGGTCAACAGCTGCTCGTTGGTGAACGGCTTGCCGACGAAATCGGTCACGCCAGCCTGAATGGCCTGCACGACGTTTTCCTTGTCACCACGGCTGGTCACCATGATGAACGGAACGGTCTTCAGGTAGTTATCTTGCTCACGGCACCATGCCAGCAGCTCAAGGCCGGACATCTCGGGCATTTCCCAGTCGCACAGGATCAGATCGAACTCTTCTTTGTTCAACAGGACCTGAGCCTTGCGGCCGTTGACTGCATCCTCGGTATGGATCCCGGGAAAATAATTACGCAGCCCTTTCTTGACCAAGTCGCGAATGAAAGTCGCGTCATCCACCACCAATACACTGACTTTACTCATCGACGCTCCTGCGGACGTGTTCACCTGTAGGCGAACTGCGGTATGCCAACACGCCCTTTGTTTCGGCAAGCATAGCGTTGACTAGTAGCCAACAGCCATATTGATTGACTACGCCGCGACATTTAATCCGCAGGCGATGAAAAATACTGCGCTGCACAATGAAAAACGCCCAGCGCATGCCGGGCGTTTTTCTCGCAGGCAATCTTACTTATCGTCAGCGTCACGCGGAACATTAGCGGTTTCGCTCGAGATACCCTGCACTTCTTCTTTCATGCGCTTGAGACCCATGTGCCGCACGTCGGTACCACGCACCAGATAGATCACCAGCTCGGAAATGTTGCGGGCGTGATCACCTATGCGCTCCAGCGAGCGCAGCACCCAGATCACGTTCAGCACACGGGAGATCGAGCGTGGATCTTCCATCATGTAGGTCGCCAGCTCGCGCAGGGCGGTCTTGTATTCGCGGTCGATAATCTTGTCGTACTGCGCAACCGACAAGGCCAGATCGGCGTCGAAACGGGCGAACGAGTCCAGCGCATCACGCACCATGTTGCGCACCTGATCGCCGATGTGGCGCACTTCGACGTAACCGCGTGGCGCCTCGCCCTCTTCACAGAGCTGAATCGCACGACGGGCAATCTTGGTGGCCTCATCACCGATGCGCTCCAGATCGATCACCGACTTGGAAATGCTGATGATCAGACGCAGATCGGACGCCGCAGGCTGACGACGAGCCAGAATGCGCAGGCATTCCTCGTCGATGTTGCGCTCCATCTGGTTGATGCGGTCGTCGACTTCGCGAACGCGCTGTGCCAGGCCGGAGTCGGCCTCGATCAGTGCCGTGACCGAATCGTTGACCTGTTTCTCGACCAGGCCACCCATTTCGAGCAAATGGCTGCGAACGTCTTCGAGTTCAGCGTTGAACTGTTGGGAGATGTGATGCGTATGGCTGTCTTTGTGGATCATGCTGGGTGTCCTTGGAACGTCCGGTTTAATTGCGAAAACGCAGCGGTGGTTCAGGTCTGACGAAGCACGTCCTAGCCGTAACGACCGGTGATGTAGTCTTCAGTCTGTTTTTTTGCCGGGTTGGTGAACAAGGTGTCTGTGTCACCAAACTCGACAAGCTTGCCCATGTACATAAACGCGGTGTAATCCGACACCCGAGCCGCCTGCTGCATGTTGTGCGTAACGATCACAATGGTGTATTTGGATTTCAGTTCGTAGATCAGTTCTTCGACTTTCAGGGTCGAAATCGGGTCGAGTGCCGAACAAGGCTCATCGAGCAGCAGTACTTCCGGCTCCACGGCGATGGTTCGGGCAATGACCAGCCGCTGCTGCTGACCGCCGGACAAGCCCAAAGCCGACTCATGCAGCCGGTCCTTGACCTCATCCCACAGCGCTGCGGCCTTTAAAGCCCACTCGACCGCTTCGTCGAGCACGCGCTTTTTGTTGATCCCCTGGATACGCAGCCCGTAGACCACGTTTTCGTAGATCGTCTTGGGGAACGGATTCGGTTTCTGGAACACCATGCCGACGCGGCGGCGCAACTCAGCGACTTCTTCGCCCTTGGTATAGATGTTGTGCCCGTACAGGTTGATCGCGCCGTCGATGCGGCAGCCGTCGACCAGTTCGTTCATCCGGTTGAAGCAGCGCAGCAAGGTCGACTTGCCGCACCCGGACGGGCCGATGAACGAGGTGACCTTCTGCTGCGGGATATTCAGGGCGATATCGAACAGCGCCTGCTTCTCGCCATAAAACAGATTAAGGCCTGGCACTTCGATAGCCACGGTCTCGTCGGCCAGATCCAGACCATGTTTGTGGCGCCTCAGGGCCGACATCCTCATGCCGTGTGTCGGGCTATCGTGCTGCATGGATTGCTCCTGTGCGAACCATTCGTTTCAGGGGGCCGCCCTGCTTGTTCAAACGCAAATCCGGAATCAATTGTCGAGCGCCTTGTACTTTTCCCGCAGGTGATTACGGATGGTGACCGCCGACAGGTTGAGCAAAGCGATCACCAGCACCAGCAGCAACGCGGTGGCGTATACCAGCGGACGCGCTGCTTCGACATTGGGGCTCTGGAAGCCCACGTCGTAAATATGAAACCCCAGGTGCATGATCTTCTGATCCAGATGCAGGTAAGGATAGTTGCCATCCAGCGGCAGAGACGGCGCCAGCTTGACTACGCCGACCAGCATCAACGGTGCAACTTCACCGGCTGCACGGGCCACCGCCAGAATCAGGCCGGTCATCATCGCCGGGCTGGCCATCGGCAGCACGATCTTCCACAACGTCTCGGCCTTGGTGGCCCCCAGCGCCAGCGAGCCTTCGCGCAGGGTCAGCGGAATGCGCGCCAGCCCTTCTTCCGTCGCCACAATCACCACCGGAACCGCGAGCAGCGCCAGTGTCAGCGATGCCCAGAGCAAGCCCGGCGTACCAAAGGTCGGCGCTGGCAGCGCTTCGGGGAAGAACAGACGATCCACCGAGCCGCCCAGCACGTAAACGAAAAACCCGAGGCCGAACACCCCGTACACAATCGCCGGTACGCCGGCCAGGTTGTTCACGGCGATGCGAATCAACCGGGTAACCGGTCCCTGACGGGCATACTCACGCAGGTAAACCGCCGCCAGCACGCCAAACGGCGTCACGATCACCGCCATGATCAGGGTCATCATCACCGTACCGAAAATCGCCGGGAAGATGCCGCCTTCGGTGTTGGCTTCACGTGGATCGTCGCTGAGAAACTCCCACAGCTTCTGAAAGTAGAAACCCAGCTTGGTGAAGGTGCTCATCGCATTGGGCTGATAAGCGTGCACCACCTTGCCCAGACTGATTTCGATCTCTTTGCCTTCAGCGTCACGCGCCGTCAGGCTGTCGCGATCAAAGGCCTGATGCAGCGCGCCAAGACGCTCTTCGATGACCTTGTAGCGCGCGTCCAGCTCGGCACGCTCTGCCGCCATGTCCGCTTGCGCAGCGGCATCGAGCCTGCCGGCCAGCTCCAGCTTGCGGGCCTGTAAACGCAGACGTTCGATGCCGTGGTTGATGGCGCCGATGTCTTTCTTTTCCAGGTTGTACAAGTCGTCAGCCAGCATTTCGACGCGCTTGATACGCGCTTGCAGGGTTGCCCAGGCCGCTTCGCCTTCGGCCACGACCCTGCCATTTTCTTTCACATTGACCAGATAGCCGTAGAAGTTGCCCCACTCACGACGCTCCAGCGTCATCAAATCAGCGGGTTTGCTTTGCCCGGTCAGCCACTCGCCGATCACCCAGGTGAAGTCGCTGGGGTTGAGCTCACGGTTGCCGACCTTGTACAGCTCGCGGGTCATGAACTCAGGGCCTTGATCAGGCACCGGGAAGCCTGCGCCTTTAAGACGCGCACGAGGCACTTGCTCCTGCTCGACCCGTTCGCCGATCAGCATATGGGCCTGCTGATTGGGCACCGCGTACTGTGCGGACACCAGATCGGCAGGCCAGAAGTGCCCAAGACCGCGCACGGCGATGACCGCCAGCAGCCCGATGGTCATGATTACCGCGATGGATACGGCGCCCGCACTCATCCAGACGCCTGGCGCGCCGCTTTTCAGCCAGCTTTTGAACGAGTTCCGTTTCACGGCCTTCCAGCTTCCTTAAAGCGACGAGTATTGTTTGCGCAGACGCTGACGAATCAGCTCGGCGAAGGTGTTCATCACGAAGGTGAACATCAGCAGCACCAGGGCCGCCAGGAACAGTACCCGATAGTGACTGCCGCCGACTTCCGACTCCGGCATCTCCACGGCGACGTTCGCCGCCAGCGTGCGCATGCCTTCGAACAGGTTCATGTCCATGATCGGCGTGTTGCCGGTGGCCATCAGCACAATCATGGTTTCGCCCACCGCCCGGCCCATCCCGATCATCAACGCCGAGAAAATGCCCGGGCTGGCGGTCAGGATCACCACCCGCGTCAGGGTTTGCCACGGCGTTGCGCCCAGCGCCAGAGAACCGAGGGTCAGGCTGCGCGGCACGCTGAACACGGCGTCTTCGGCAATCGAATAAATGTTCGGGATGACCGCAAAGCCCATCGCAATGCCGACCACCAGCGCGTTACGTTGATCGTAAGTGATGCCCAGCTCTTCACGAATCCACATGCTCATGTTGCCGCCGAAGAACCAGCTCTCCAGGTGTGGGCTCATGCTCAGCGAGAACCAGCCCACCAACAGCACGACCGGGATCAGAATCGCGCCCTCCCAGCCGTCCGGCACCCGCAGGCGAATCGCATCAGGCAAGCGAGTCCAGAAGAACCCTGCCAGCAGAATACCGATCGGCGTCAGCAGCAACAGGCTGAAAATACCGGGTAGATGAGCTTCCAGATACGGCGCCAGAAACAGCCCGGCAAAGAAGCCGAGAATCACCGTGGGCATCGCTTCCATCAACTCGATCACCGGCTTGACCTTGCGACGCATCCCCGGAGCCATGAAATAGGCGGTATAGATCGCCGCAGCAACAGCCAGCGGCGCGGCCAGCAGCATGGCGTAGAACGCCGCTTTCAAGGTGCCGTAGGTCAACGGCGCAAGACTCAGCTTGGGCTCGAAATCGGAGTTGGACGCCGTGGACTGCCAGATGTACTTGGGTTCGTCGTAGTTCTCGTACCAGACCTTGCCCCACAACGAGCTCCAGGACACTTCCGGGTGCGGGTTGTCCAGCGCCAGCGGCAGCAGCTTGCCGCCACTTTCGATCAGAAGCTGATTGGCACGCGGTGACAGCGCCAGAATGCCGGGGCCGTCGGCGACCTTTTCGACCAGCAACATTCGGTGCGCAGTGCTGTGGAATACGCCCAGCCGGCCCGCAGTGTCCAGCGCGATGAAGCCCTTGCGACGCTGTTCGGCCTTGATCTGATCGATAGGCGCACTGCCCATTTTGAAATCACGAATGTGCATGAAGCGCTGTTCGCCGTCGGTGTCCCGGGCCATGAACCACTGCGCCAGGCCGCCCCTGGAGTTGCCGATAATCAGCGAAATGCCACCGACCAATTGAGCGCTGGCAGTGATCTCGGCGTTGCCATCTTCCAGCAGTTTGTAACGACCATTGAGGGCGCGATCCCGCAGACTGAACACGTCAGCCTGCGCCCGGCCATTGATCACGTACAGCCACTGCTGGCGTGGATCAATGTAGATCGCCTTGACCGCAGCGGACGTCTGCGGCAGCTCGATGCGGGTCTGCTCGCGAGTCATCTCGCCGGTCATCAGGTTTTCTTTCTGTTCAACCGAGACAACATGCAACTGGGTGCCCGTGGAGCCTGCCAGCTTCAGGCTCTCGCCGTCCGAGCTGACGGTCACATGCTCGACCGCTCGACCGCCCTCATCCAGCACCAGCGGCGTTTCGCCGAACGGCCAGGCGACACTCGGGGTGATGGTTTTCTGATCATTCGGGTAGGTCGTCAGGTAAGAGTGCCTGAAGACCAGCACCTGACCGTTGGACAGCCCCAGTGCAATCAGCGGCGCACCCGGCTGGTCCTTGCCGATAGAGGCAACTGACACGCCCGGCGGGAGTGGCAGGGCGATACGCTGCAGCTCTGCGCCGTCCTTGATGTTGAAGAAGATCACTTCGCCCTTGTCGGAAATACGCATCCCGATCAGGTTCTGTTCTTCAATGGTAATCATCAGCGGCTTGCCGGCACCCTGCATCCAAGCGGCACTCAGCTCTGGCTCGGCGGTAAGGCTTGCGCCCTTGAACAGCGGCGCGACGACGTAGGCGAGGTAGAAGAAGATCAGCGTGATGGCGGCCAGCACGGCAAGGCCGCCCACCGCGACGTACCAGTGAGTCAGCCGATCCTTGAACGCACGAACACGACGCTTGCGCACCATCGCAGGCGTATTGAAGTCGATACGCTCTGGAGGCGAACTCTGATTCATCGAAGGTTTGACCCATTCATTCATGCGCAAACACCGTAACCGCCTTGTATGACAAAAACATTACAAAGAAATGACGCAAAGAAGCCCGCTGCCCATGAAAACCGGCGGCGGACTGTTCAAACTGTGTAAAGGCCAGTCCATTGAGCCTCGCCTGGCTATCTGGCCGCTACACCGCTGGTGCTCTGCAAGCCAAGATCTGTCAGGGTTTTTTCCACAACGCGAGCGGGCAGCGGAATGTAACCATCTTTCATGACCACTTCCTGGCCTTGTCTGGACAACACCAGCTTCACGAACTCTGCCTCCAGTGGCGCCAGCGCCTGATTGGGTGCCTTGTTCACGTAGACATACAGGTAACGCGCCAGCGGATACGTGCCATTCAGGGTGTTGGCTTCGCTGTCTTCGACAAATTCGCCGCCCTCTTTCTTCGCCAGTGGGACAGTTCGTACGTTTGAAGTCTTGTAGCCAATACCCGAGTAGCCAATGCTGTTGAGCGAATTACTGATGGCGCTGACCACCGAAGCCGAGCCGGGCTGTTCGTTGACGTTGGCTTTGAAGTCGCCTTTGCACAGTGCTTCTTCCTTGAAATAACCGTAAGTGCCCGACACCGAATTACGGCCGAACAGTTGAATCGGCTTACCCGCCAGATCGCCGGTCACGCCCACATCACCCCAGGTTTTCGCATCAGCCCTGGCACCGCACAGCCGGGTCGCGGAGAAGATCGCGTCGACTTGTTGCAGGGTCAGCCCCTTGATGGGGTTGTCCTTGTGAACGAAGACCGCCAGCGCATCGACAGCCACCGGAATGGCGGTCGGTTTGTAGCCGTGCTTCTGCTCGAAAGCGGACAACTCGCCGTCTTTCATTTTGCGGCTCATCGGCCCCAGATTGGCAGTGCCTTCGGTTAATGCCGGCGGTGCGGTAGACGACCCGGCCGCCTGAATCTGAATGTTCACGCTCGGGTATTCTTTCTTGTAGGCCTCGGCCCACAGCGTCATGAGATTGGCCAGGGTATCGGAACCGACACTGGAGAGATTGCCCGACACACCGGCGGTCTTGGTATAGGCCTTGATGGCAGGGTCGACGGCAGCGAGCGTATTGGCTGCCGCAACTCCGGCGGCAACCAACGTCAGTGCAGTCAGCAAACTCTTGAAGGTCATTCCTTGCGCTCCCGGCAGGGTATGTAGGTGTCCACGAGCCATCTCGGTCAGGCTTGTGACCACTCTATGAATTGATTATGACAATAAGATGAAAAGGCCATCGCCCCGGAGCGGGGTGACAGCCTTTTAGTGTGTCGATACGTGACGCGCTTTCAGGCCTTGTCGATCAACGCTTCTGTGCCAGCAGGAACACACCGATTGCCATGCCCAGGCCACACAGAATCGCGACGTACCACGCCGGCCCCATCGGGCTGCTCTTGAGCATGAACGTCACGACCATCGGCGTCAGACCGCCGAAAATGGCATAGGCGAGGTTGTAGGAAAACGACAACCCGGAAAAGCGCACCACCGGCGGGAAGGCCTTGACCATCACATACGGAACCGCGCCGATGGTGCCGACGAACAGGCCGGTCAGCGCATACAGCGGGAACAGCACCTCGGGATTACTGCCGAGGATGTGATAGAACGTCCACGAACTGACCAGCAGGCCAGTGCTGCCCAGCAGAAACACCCAGCCTGCACCGAAACGATCCGCCAGCGCGCCGGCAGCGATGCAACCAATACTCAGGAACACAATCGCCAGGCTGTTGGCTTTCAGTGCCGTGGCTGCCGGAAAACCATAGATGGTTTGCAGGATGGTCGGTGTCATCAGAATCACGACGATGATGCCCGCCGACAGCAGCCAGGTCATCAGCATCGACAGTGCAACGGCACCACGATGATCACGCAATACCGCCTTGAGCGGCACTTCTTCGGCCAGCGCCTTGCGTAGCTGCAACTCGGCAAACACCGGGGTCTCGTGCAGCATACGACGCAAGTACACCGACATCAGGCCGAACACACCGCCCAGCAGGAAAGGAATCCGCCATGCGTAGTCCGACACTTCAACCGGGGTATAAATGCTGTTGATCGCCGTGGCGACCAGCGAGCCCAGCAAAATGCCCGCGGTCAGACCAGCCGTCAGCGTGCCGCATGCGTAACCGACCCGACGTGCAGGCACATGCTCGGACACGAACACCCAGGCGCCCGGCACTTCACCGCCGATGGCTGCGCCCTGAATCACCCGCATCAACAGCAGCAGGATGGGGGCCCACATGCCGATCTGTGCGTAGGTCGGCAGCAAACCCATGATCAGGGTCGGCACGGCCATCATGAAAATGCTCAGCGTGAACATCTTCTTGCGCCCCAGCAGATCGCCGAAGTGCGCCATGATAATGCCGCCCAACGGCCTCGCCAGATAACCGGCGGCAAAAATGCCGAAGGTCTGCATCATGCGCAGCCAGTCGGGCATGTCGACCGGGAAAAACAGCTTGCCGACCACCGCCGCAAAGAACACGAAAATGATGAAGTCGTAAAACTCGAGTGCGCCACCCAGGGCAGACAGCGACAGGGTTTTATAATCGCTGCGGGTCAAAGGCCGCGCTGGCTGCGTGGAACTTGAAGGAACAGATGACATGACAAGGCTTCTCTTTGCTTGTTCTTCGATAAGGGCGAGCGACAGCAACGCTGGCTGCTGCGGGGTGGCGTGCAGAAGCGAATGTCCGGGGCAATTGTGCAGATAGGCACCAAAATTGCGTGTACAGGCAGTCTTGTTACCTGTAAGGGTCCAGCAAGATAGCAAATTGTTTCAAAAAACACATGGCAAGAACTGCACTGACGCGAAATGAGAACCTGACGGTCGTTCTATGGGTCAACGCCCGATATACTCCCGGGTCGTCAGCAGCTGTGGGAAGCTGTGCGAAAACGTCTGAGTCAGCGGGTTTCGCAGAGTTTCCCTTGGGCCCTTTTCAGAGCTGAACACGTAATGTTCATGCTCATGGTTTTGAATGGCACCTGTTAACCGCGACACACAATAATGAGAGTCATGGGTCAGAGGCACCCTAGGCATGATCGAGCTCGAACAAGAAGATCCAACTCCGCAAGGCGACCTTGCACTGCAAATCACCGCCCTTCCCCGCGAAACCAATGGCTTCGGCGATATCTTCGGTGGCTGGCTGGTGTCCCAGATGGACCTGGCCGGTACAGCAATGGCCAGTAAAGTGGCGGGCGGCCGTGTGGCGACCGTTGCGATTGATCGCATGGCGTTTCTGGTGCCGGTCGCAGTCGGCGAGCAGCTTTCCTTTTATACCCGCACACTGGAAGTCGGCCGTACCTCGATCAAGATGATGGTCGAAGTGTGGAGCGATGACCCGGTAACCAGTGAATGGCGCAAGGTGACAGAAGCGGCATTCGTCTTCGTCGCCATCGATTCCAGCGGCCGGACACGCTCGGTTCCCGCGCGACGGTAAATTGTCGCTCGGCCATGGATTGGCTGCACGGGTAAACTCAACGAGCGTGAAGCGGTCTATTTTCGTCACGGTCCTTGAGTGAGAACTTTGCATGCCAACATCCCCGGTTGAACCCACCGTCGAATCCGTCCAGTACGACGAGCTGAATTGCTGGCGTATCCGCCACGGTGAGGCAGAGTTGCTGGTCGCCCAGCAAGGCGCACACATCCTCAGCTATCAAGTGGCCGGGCAGCCGCCGCTGGTCTGGCTTAACGAAGAAGCCGTATTCAAGAAAGGCAAACCGATCCGTGCCGGCATCCCGATCTGCTGGCCATGGTTTGGCAATCTTGAGCGCAACCCCGAAAGCGTGCAGGCCATGCGCCAGAGCAGTGAACCGGCCAAGGCTCACGGCGAAGTCCGGGCGCTGGACTGGGAGCTGCTGGGTATCGGTGAAGATGGCGATGCGCTGCTGGTGGAGTTCGTTCTGCCGCAGGCCGAAGGCCATTTGCCCGGCTGGCCACACAACGTTGCCCTGAAGCTGAGCATCCGCCTCGACCATGCACTGAATGTGAGTCTGGTCAGCTACAACTGCGGCACCGAACCGGTGACCTTCAGCCAGGCGCTGCATACCTACTTCGCCGTCAGCGATGTGCGCCAGGTCAGTGTCGAAGGGCTCGACGGCCTGACCTACATCGAAACCCTGGAAAACTGGGAACAGCGCGAACAAGCGGGCGACCTCACCTTCACCGGCGAAACCGACCGTATCTACAAGGACACGCCTGGGGTACTCAGCATCGTCGACCCCGAGTGGCAACGACGCATCCACATCCGCAGCACCGGCTCGGCATCAGCCATCCTCTGGAACCCGTGGATCGAAAAAACCGGCAAATTCACCGACATGGCCGCCGACGGCTGGCAGCGCATGGTCTGCGTCGAAACCGCCAACGTGCTGGACGACGTGGTCACGCTGGCGCCGGACCAGATGCATGTGCTGGGGGTGAGTGTCTGGAGTGAAGCGCTCTGATCAGCCATTGATCAGAGCCATGCCATCAAAGGTCCGACTCAACCACCACGCGGACCTTTGACGCATCCATTGCATACGCCGCATCGGCCAGGTCATTGTTGACCTTCTCGATCTTCAGGGTACCTTCGACCCACAGCGGTGTGTAGATATCATCCAGTTTCAGCCCTTTGGGGTAGCGCACCAGCACCAGTTGATTGGGCGGCGGAGGCGGAACGTGGATGCACGCGCCGGGATAAGGCACGAGAAAGAACAGCGTGCTATGGCCTTTGGCGTCGGTTTCGAGGGGGACGGGGTAACCACCGAGGCGAATGGTCTTGCCATTCATGGCCGGGACGGTCTTGGTCGAATACATGACCGCAGGCAGACCCTTGCTCTGCTTCAACCCGCCCTTGCTGTCGAACGTACCCATGGCTTCCGGAGAATTGTGATCAATCTCGGGCATGGCTTCGAGGGCTTTTTGATCGGACTTGGGCATCAGCTCAAGCCAGTCGGTTTCCGGCAACTGGGCGTGTGCAAGCCCGGACACCAGCAGAAGAGTCATCAACAGGAAGCGACGCATGATAGAGCTCGGCAAAGGGGAGAAAAGTTGCCGCGCATTCTAGCCCTCTGCGCACTGTAAAACAGAGGGCTGACGCATAAGCGTTATTTCTTTTTGATCATGCCGTAGATGACCAGCAGGATAACTGCACCTACCAGCGCGCCGAGGAAACCGGCACCTTCGCCTGCCTGATAGATACCCAGAGCCTGACCGCCATAAGTGGCTGCAAGCGAACCGGCGATACCCAGCACGATGGTCATGATCCAGCCCATGCTGTCGTCGCCCGGCTTCAGGAAGCGAGCCAGCAGACCAACGATCAGGCCGATAAAGATGGTTCCAATGATACCCATGCCATTTCCCTCTGTATTAAGTGAACATGCCTGAGCCAATAGCAGCCCCGACTTACTGCTATCTGAGAACAGTAGCAGGGAATGGTTCCGGCGAAGTGGCGAGTTTGAAGCGAGGTGGAGAATTCTTCATGAATGACGGGGCTGGACCGATCCGGAGCTGAGGGCCAGGCGTCTCGAACGGCGCTTCAACGCAGAAGCATTCGTTCCGCACGCTCTGCGCTCGTGGTTATACACAAGTCCAACTGACTATCGTGCCAATGCTCCGCGTTGGCATGCCTTGGGTGACGCGCCATGGCTGCAATGTGACGCAGAGCGTCACGAAATGCATTACCACGCGGAGCGTGGGAACGAGAAAAGGACGCGGAGCATCGGCACGATAGCCGCGGGCCTGATCAGCCCTTGATCAGCGCCTCTACCAACTTTACCTGGCGATCCAGTGTGGCGCGGTCGGCGCTGCGAACGGTTGCGTGGCCCACTTTACGGCCGGCCTTGAATGCCTTGCCGTAGTGGTGCAGGTGGCAATCCTCGACAGCGGTGACCTTGTCCACTGCCGGCACCTCACCAATGAAGTTGAGCATGGCGCTTTCGCCGACCTTGGCCGTCGAGCCCAGAGGCAGGCCTGCCACGGCGCGCAGGTGATTTTCGAACTGGCTGCACTCGGCGCCTTCCGTGGTCCAGTGACCGGAGTTGTGCACACGTGGCGCGATCTCGTTGGCTTTCAGGCCACCGTCGACCTCAAAGAACTCGAACGCCAGCACACCTACGTAATCCAGCTGCTTGAGGACGCGACCGGCATAGTCTTCAGCCAGCGCCTGCAACGGGTGATCGGTGCTGGCAATGGACAACCGCAGAATGCCGCTGTCATGCGTGTTGTGGACCAGCGGGTAAAAGCGGGTTTCACCATCACGCGCACGCACAGCGATCAGCGAGACTTCCCCGCTGAACGGTACAAAGCCTTCCAGCAGGCAAGGCACACTGCCCAGCTCTGCAAACGTACCGATCACATCGGCCGCCGAACGCAGAACCTTCTGGCCCTTGCCGTCATAACCCAGCGTGCGGGTTTTCAGGACGGCGGGCAGACCGATGCTGGCCACAGCGGCATCCAGGTCGGCTTGCGACTGGATGTCGGCGAACGCCGGAGTCGGAATGCCCAGGTCCTTGAACATGCTCTTTTCGAACCAGCGATCACGTGCGATGCGCAATGCTTCGGCACTCGGGTAAACAGGCACGAACTGCGACAGGAACGCCACGGTTTCAGCCGGCACGCTTTCGAACTCGAACGTCACCAGATCGACTTCATCCGCCAGTTGGCGCAAATGATCGAGATCACCGTAATCGGCACGCAGATGCTCACCCAACGCGGCCGCACAGGCATCCGGCGCAGGATCGAGAAAGGCGAAGTTCATGCCCAGTGGCGTACCTGCCAATGCCAACATGCGGCCGAGCTGGCCGCCACCGATTACACCGATCTTCATGGAAAAACCTCAGGCGTGGCGTGGGTCTGGATTGTCCAGGACGCTGTCTGTCTGCTCAGTGCGGAATTTCTTCAGCGCTGCGTGGAATTGCGGGTGCTTGGCGCCGAGGATGCTTGCTGAAAGCAGCGCTGCGTTGATCGCGCCCGCTTTGCCGATAGCCAGGGTCGCCACCGGAATACCGGCCGGCATCTGCACGATCGACAACAGCGAGTCGACGCCCGACAGCATCGAAGACTGCACCGGTACGCCCAACACCGGCAGGTGAGTCTTGGCGGCGCACATGCCCGGCAAGTGAGCAGCACCACCGGCACCGGCGATGATCACTTCAATGCCTCGGCCTTCTGCTTCGTCGGCGTACTGGAACAGCAGGTCCGGCGTGCGGTGGGCTGACACCACTTTGACTTCAAAAGGGATGCCGAGCTTTTCCAGCATATCGGCGGTGTGGCTAAGGGTGGACCAATCGGACTTGGAGCCCATGATCACGCCAACCAGTGCGCTCATCGTCGTGCCTCTCATCGGGCGCCCGCAGGCGCGTCTTAAAACAACAAGCCACGCGGGAGGACCGGCGTGGCTTGTTGTACGAATAATGACCGGCTTAGCCGGCCAAAGGCCGCGCAGTATACCGCAAAGTTGCATGTTTAAAGCACCTGCGATCACCTTCTGTCAGCGGCGCGACACGATCCCTGCGCCAGCAATGCAGGTGACGGCGAGAGCCCATCAGAGCTCGCGGAGACAGCGACCGGATTCCTCCCACTCAACCGATACGCCCTACACCACAAAGGCACTGAACCTGCTACTTGAAGCGCAAAGTGCGTCTGTTAGCGCTGATCGGTATCTGCTTGACTGGTGCTGCGACCGTGAAGTCGCCACCCGAACATAACGCTCAAGGATGAGAACGTACCTATGAAAAACGCACTAGCGAAAAACACATTGAAAACATGGCTGTCTCTGGCGGTCTTTTTTTACCTTCCATTTGCAACGGCAAGCGGACCCAATCTGGGATTGTTTCTGGTCATGCATGACCAGCTTACCCAGCAGGAACGCAACGATCTGAACGAGAGTTACTTGAGCCCGCTGGTCAAGCAGTTGACTGAGATCACCGGACGCAGACTCACCGTGACCCTGATCACCAACGAACCCGGCACGACCGATTTCGACTATCGAGGGCTGGAAAAGACCGAGCTGTTAACCAGCCTGTCTCTCATCAGCGAAAAATATGCAGACGCGAAAAACCTGCCGCTCCCGTCGAAACGGCATAAGTACGTGTTCCTGACATCCAATAAAATCAGCCTGATGAGACACGGGGTTACGGCAACGAACTACAACGTCGCCATTGCGTCGCTGAAGAGATACCACACGCTAGCACACGAAGTCGGCCACTTGTTTGGCGCCACGCATGAAGCGGCAACCGGTTTCCCATGTCAGACGACGATGTGGGGAGACTTCACGACCGCGATCATCCCTTGCTATTACTTCAGCGAAGCCAACAAGGCGCTGATACGTAACTACGTTGACGGCACACCTGCCGTCAATTGAGAAAGCGGCTCGCTGCACGCCCGTTCGGCGCGCACACCCGGTTGCGATACCCCGCAATTCCAAGCCTTCCGGCGCCGCGATTGCTATCAATTAGAGGCATGACCTGTGTCGGGCCATAAACCCTATTCACTACTCACGGACGAGTAAAAACATGTTCAAGACAATCGCAAGATCACTGCTGTTAATCGCTACCTTCACGCTGTGTCAGGCCGCCCTGGCGGATGGCACCTCGAAGCGCCCGCTGTTTTTCTTTCTGTTCATTCATGACGATGTAAAGGAAACCGGCGACGCACGCCTTGCCGAAGAGTACTTTTCCTGGCTCATAAAGGACCTGGAAAGCTTCACGGATCGGCGCGTCCATCTGCAGTTCGTACGCAACATTCCTGGTGTGACCAATGCTCAGTACAAAGGCGAAAATCTGGACCAGACCTACATCACCTGGAAGAACAAGCTCGATCAGTATTTGAATGAAAAGAACCTGCCGCTTAACGGCACGACCAAGTACCTGCTGGTCACCCAGGACAAGATGAATTCGAGCACACTCGGCTTTGCCACGCTCGGTGGATATACTGGCATCGCATCGCTGGAAACGTTTACAGCACCTGCACATGAGCTGGGTCATATGCTCGGGGGCACTCACGAACTGGCAGAGGTCATCTACCAAAAGGCCTGGTGGTGCGAAACCAATCTGGTCGACACACGCAAATCCATACGAGCCAACTGTTACTTCTTCAGCGATAAAAACAAGCAGAAAATCGCCGCAAACCTGAGCGAGTTCCCCTGAGTGAAGCGCGGGCCACTCGCGACGGGCGGCCCGCTTTAAGATGACTCCGGTGGCGCAGCACTCTCAAGCTTGCGCCACAGCAGACGCACATTGGCCTTGCGCACCAGTGCGCAGCGGTACAGGCGAATCTCCAGCGGAACGTGCCATTGCGGCCCGCCACACACCACCAGTTCTCCGCGCGCCAGTTCGGCGCGCACACTCAGATGCGGCACCCAGGCGATACCCAATCCTTCGAGCGCCATGCTTTTCAGGCTGTCGGCCATCGCTGTTTCATAAACCGTGGTGAAGCGCAGATTGCGCTGACGCAGCAGTAAATTCACCGAACGCCCGAGAAAGGCGCCTGCGCTGTAGGCAAGCAACGGCACACTGGCCTCGCCTTCCATATCGAACAACGGCTGACCGTCGGCACCGGCAGCGCAGACCGGCAACATTTCGGTGTGCCCCAGGTGCAGCGAAGGAAAAATCTCGGCATCCATCTGCAACGCAGCATCAGGATCGTAGAACGCCAGCATCAGATCGCAACCGCCCTCGCGCAGCGCATGCACCGCGTCGCCGACGTTGGTGGCGACCAGACGGGTCGCGATATTCAGCCCCTCGTTGCGCAACTGGGCAATCCAGCGCGGAAAGAAACCGAGCGCCAGCGAATGCGCCGCAGCCACCTGCATGACTTCGCCCTGACCGCCTTCCAGATGATGCAGATGGCGCACCACCTCACCCAGTTGCTCAACCACCGTGCGCGCAGTGACCAGAAACAACTGCCCGGCCGCCGTCAGTTCAATCGGCGTGCGCGAGCGATTGACCAGGGTCAGCCCCAACGCCGCTTCCAGGCTGCGGATGCGCCGACTGAACGCCGGTTGAGTCACGAAACGGCGCTCGGCCGCCTGGGAAAA
Source organism: Pseudomonas syringae (assembly GCF_023278085.1). Taxonomy (NCBI): domain Bacteria; kingdom Pseudomonadati; phylum Pseudomonadota; class Gammaproteobacteria; order Pseudomonadales; family Pseudomonadaceae; genus Pseudomonas; species Pseudomonas syringae. The sequence continues at coordinate 5,340,250 of NZ_CP066265.1, forward strand.
GCTGCGAGTGGCAGCCAGGGCGCTGAAATCCTCCAGCCATTTGCTTTCCAGATTCATCAGGTCCTCCCGGACAAAGGATGGCAGCCTCGCAAGGCATCGGTTTCAAACGGTCCCGTTGGGACGACCGGCAACGCTATGCAGATACATGATCCGACCCCGCTCACCGGCAGACAAGCGCAGACCGGGTGCGACAACCTGCTCTCTTTACGAACCGATCCCGATCCGGGTCACACCCGCATTATGCCGTTATTGCATAGGCCAGCGTTTAACAGCATTGGTCAATTTTATCCGGCAAGACCACTATTCGTGGCGTTCCGGCATTGTCCGTGCCTCTTTTGAGACCTTTTTTATCATGTCCTCGTCTGCATCATCGCGCATCGAAAAAGACCTGCTTGGTGTTCTCGAAGTACCTGCCAACGCGTATTACGGCATTCAAACCCTGCGAGCGGTGAACAATTTTCACCTGTCCGGCGTGCCTCTTTCGCACTACCCGAAACTGGTTGTGGCCCTGGCCATGGTCAAGCAGGCGGCCGCTGATGCAAACCACCAACTCGGTCACCTCAATGAGGCCAAGCATGCGGCTATCAGCGAGGCCTGTGCCCGACTGATTCGCGGCGATTTCCACGATCAGTTCGTGGTCGACATGATTCAGGGCGGCGCGGGTACGTCGACCAACATGAACGCCAACGAAGTCATCGCCAACATCGCACTGGAAGCCATGGGCTTCGAAAAAGGCGATTACAAGCACCTGCACCCGAACAACGACGTAAACATGGCGCAGTCGACCAACGACGCCTATCCGACCGCCATTCGTCTGGGACTGCTGCTGGGCCATGACGCCCTGCTCGCCAGCCTGTCCAGCCTGATCCAGGCCTTCGCGGCCAAGGGTGAAGAATTCAACCACGTGTTGAAAATGGGCCGTACCCAATTGCAGGACGCTGTTCCGATGACCCTGGGTCAGGAATTCCGCGCCTTCGCCACGACCCTGACAGAAGACCTCAATCGCCTGCGCAGCCTGGCACCCGAGCTGTTGACCGAAGTGAACCTGGGCGGCACTGCCATCGGCACCGGTATCAACGCCGACCCTGGTTATCAGAAGCTTGCCGTCGACCGTCTGGCACTGATCAGCGGCCAGCCGCTGGTTCCGGCCGCCGACCTGATTGAAGCGACCTCCGACATGGGCGCGTTCGTGCTGTTCTCGGGCATGCTCAAGCGCACCGCAGTCAAGCTGTCGAAGATCTGCAACGACCTGCGCCTGCTGTCCAGCGGCCCGCGCACCGGCATCAACGAAATCAACCTGCCGGCGCGCCAGCCAGGCAGCTCGATCATGCCCGGCAAGGTCAACCCAGTGATCCCGGAAGCCGTCAATCAAGTGGCCTTTGAAATCATCGGCAACGACCTGTCACTGACCATGGCGGCCGAAGGTGGTCAGCTGCAGCTCAACGTGATGGAACCGCTGATCGCCTACAAGATTTTCGACTCGATCCGCCTGCTGCAACGCGCGATGGACATGCTGCGTGAGCACTGCATCGTCGGCATCACTGCCAACGAACAGCGCTGCCGCGAACTGGTCGAGCATTCGATCGGTCTGGTCACCGCACTGAACCCGTATATCGGCTATGAAAACTCCACCCGTATCGCCCGCATCGCGCTGGAAACCGGCCGCGGCGTACTGGAACTGGTCCGCGAAGAAGGTCTGCTCGACGACGCCATGCTCGACGACATCCTGCGTCCGGAAAACATGATCGCTCCACGTCTGGCCCCCTTGAAGGCCTGACCGGGAATGACCTGCGCAACACGCTCACCAGATTGAGGGCCTAGACACCCCTCAATTTTTTGAGGGTCTGGGAGTGATTCTCCAGACCCTTTTTTTTGCCCGCTGCAAAGGGCTCAGATGCTTGACCCAGAGCCTGCGGCAGCCCACTTCCGAGGAGCCATCCAAGGGAGTATTCATTCATTGTCGCGAATGAAGAATCAGCCGTACAAGAAAGCGACTACAGACGTAAAAACTTTGCACCGGTATAGTGCGCCCCCTCAAAAGTAGCGAGGAATAACAAAAATGCTGGAAATGATTAACGACTTTCTCTCCGGTAAGGTACTGATCGTACTTATCGTTGGCCTGGGCAGTTACTTCACGATCCGCTCGCGTTTCGTTCAGTTTCGACACTTTTTCCACATGTTCTCGGTTTTTCGCGACAGTCTGCGCAGCAGCGCCGGTCAGCTGAGTTCATTCCAGGCCCTGATGCTCAGCCTTGCGGGCCGCGTCGGTGCAGGCAACATCGCAGGCGTCGGCATTGCCGTGACGCTCGGCGGTCCGGGTGCCGTGTTCTGGATGTGGGTCACTGCACTGGTCGGCATGTCCAGCAGCTTCATCGAGTGCTCGCTTGCGCAGCTCTACAAACGCAAGGACTCCGAAGGCCAGTTCCGCGGCGGTCCGGCGTATTACATCCAGCACGGTCTGGGTAAACGCTGGCTGGGTATGGTCATGGCCGTCCTGCTGCTGGTGACGTTCGGCTTCGCCTTCAACGGCCTGCAGTCCCACGCCGTGACCGACTCGCTGAAAAGCGCATTCAACATCGACACCAAGACCACCGGCATCTGCCTGGTGGTGTTGCTGGGTCTGGCTTTTGTCGGCGGCATCAAGCGCATCGCGGCGATTTCCGACCTGCTGGTGCCGGTCAAGACCCTGATCTACATCGCGGTCACCATTTACGTCATCGTGCTGCAGATCGACCACGTGCCGGGCATGCTGATGACCATCGTGCGCAGCGCCTTCGGCCTTGATCCGGTGTTTGGCGGCCTGATCGGCAGTGCCATCGTGATGGGCGTCAAGCGTGGCGTCTTCGCCAACGAAGCCGGTCTGGGCAGCGCGCCCAACGTGGCTGCCGTGGCCCATGTGGAACACCCGGTCGCGCAAGGCGTGGTTCAGGCGTTCAGCGTGTTCCTCGATACCTTCGTCATCTGCACTTGCACCGCCTTGCTGATCCTGCTGTCCGGTATCTACGACATCGGTTACGACGGCAACGGTATCGTGCTGGCGCAGAACTCGCTGGCGGCTGTGGTCGGTGACTGGGGCCGGGTCTTCATCAGCGTCGCCTTGGCACTGTTCGTCTTCACCTCGATTCTCTACAACTACTACCTGGGCGAAAACAGCCTGCGGTTCCTGTTTGGCGAGAAGATCAAGACCATCATCATCTACCGTATCGCGGTGCTGGTGCTGATCATGTGGGGTGCTGTCGTCGACCTGAAAGATGTATTGGCGTTCGCCGACATCACCATGACCATGCTGGCGTTCGTCAACCTGATCGCCCTGGCGATGCTGTTCAAAGTCGTCAAGCGCATTCTGAACGACTACGATGCGCAGCGTAGGGCAGGTATCAAGACGCCCGTGTTCGACTCCAGCCAGTTCCCTGATCTGGACCTGGACCGCAACGCCTGGCCTGCCAATCCGGAGCGCCAGTCGACACAGGATGCCGAGATGGCAGCCAAGACTGCGCCAGAAGCACGATAACCAACGCAACGCCGGAGAAGAGCCATGACTCAGGACTCACATCAAACCGCTCGACGAGTGATGGTTCTTTACACCGGCGGCACCATCGGCATGCAAGCCAGTGCCAACGGCCTGGCGCCTGCCTCGGGTTTCGAGGCGCGCATGGCCGGGCAACTGGCCGGGCATCCGGAACTGGTAGTGCCCGAGTGGCGCTTTCGCGAGATGTCGCCATTGATCGACAGCGCCAACATGACGCCTGCCTACTGGCTGCGCCTGCGTGACGCCGTGATCGAAGCGGTGGATGTCGATGGCTGCGACGCGGTGCTGGTGCTGCATGGCACCGACACCCTCGCCTATAGCGCTGCCGCCATGTGTTTCCAGTTGCTGGGGTTCAGCGCTCCGGTGGTGTTCACCGGTTCGATGTTGCCCGCTGGCGTGCAAGACAGTGATGCCTGGGAAAACGTCAACGGGGCGCTGCTCGCGCTGGGCTCCGGTCTGGCGTCAGGGGTTCAGCTGTATTTCCACGGCCAACTGATGACGCCCGTGCGCTGCGCGAAAATCCGCAGCTTCGGACGCCAACCATTTGCGCCACTGCAACGTTCGCGTGGGGGGCATGCGGCCGTGTCGCTGCCCGATGCGCTGAATTACCGTCAGCCTAAAAGCCTGGCAGAGGTCGCTGTATTGCCATTGTTTCCAGGTATCGGGGCGGCTCAGCTCGATGGTCTGATCGACAGCGGTATTCAGGGGCTGGTGCTGGAGTGCTTCGGCAGCGGCACCGGCCCGAGTGACGACCCGCAATTTATCGCCAGCCTGGAAAACGCCAGAGCGCGCGGTATTTGTGTGGTCGCGATCACTCAATGCCATGAAGGTGGCGTCGAGCTGGATGTCTACGAAGCGGGAAGCCGTCTGCGCAGTGCAGGCGTGCTGTCCGGTGGTGGCATGACCCGCGAAGCAGCGCTCGGTAAATTGCATGCGCTGCTGGGTGCCGGTCTGACGACTGAAGAAGTCCGGCGGCTGGTCGAGCTGGACCTGTGTGGCGAGTTGCGTTAAGCCGCGGTATTTCTCTGCTTTATCCGAGGCGTCCCGCACACGCGCAACGCCTCACCCTCCTTACGAAGCCTTGCTTTCTTCCTGTGCGCCCCTGAGCATCGAATCCAGATTGCGCTCGATGTTTTGGCACAACGCATTCATCTGAATCACATGCTCACTGGCACGAAACGGGCTTTGCAGGTCGGTGCCGATCTTTTCGATAGCCAACAGCATGAAGCCCACCACCGTCGAGGCCAGTGGCGTGAACCAGCCAAGCGTTTCCACCAGACCGATCGGCACGATCAGACAGAACAGCGTGATGAACAACCTCGGGAAGGCTACATACGGATAAGGCAAAGGCGTGTTGGCGATCCGTTCCATGCCGCCCTGGCAATTGGAGATGTCCACCATGGTCGACTCCAGACGCGCAAGCCGGATGCTGTCCAGACGTCCCGCCTGGTATTCCTTGGCCAACAGCGCAGCCGACGTATTGAGCAGGTCGTTAGGAAAATTGTTGGTATCGTGGCGGCGCTCAAATTCCTCACGAGGAATCAGCCTCTGAATATCGTCGCCGCATTCATCACCCTTCAAATGCGCAGACAGACATTTCACGTAGGCCACGTGACGACGCAACAAAGTCGCCTTGACCGGGTTGATACCGTCATCATCCTCGACCAGTGTCAGGACCTGACGAGCAAAGCTGCGCGAACTGTTGACCATCGCGCCCCACAGCGTCCGCGCTTCCCACCAGCGGTTGTAGGCGCTGGAATTACGAAAGCTGGTCAGCACCACCAACGCAGAACCGAGCAGGGTCAGGGGTAATGATGGCAGGTTGATCTTGCGATCAAGAAACAGCATGAAATCGACGGTGACGATCACGTCCCAGATCAGCAGCCAGAAGAGCGACCAACCCACGTAACCAATCGTCTTGCCGAGAAAGCGGAATTTAGAAATGATCGTTTGCTGCAAAGGACTACCCCATCGAGAAATAAGCGAGCGCGCATTCGGACCGCTACTGCATGGGCTTTGAATGCCAATCCAGCAGATGGTTCGCAAACGGCCCGCTTTATCTCGGGGTTTTCAACGTATTCAGCAGGCAGTCAACCCGACTTGCGGGCGCTCACCGGTAAAGAATATGGGGCGTAACCTGACACCCACCACGTTACCGGCATAGGCAGCGACCAGCCACAGCCAGCCGTGCAGACTGCCGGAAGCGATCCCGCTGAAGTACGCGCCGATGTTGCAGCCGTAGGCCAGACGCGAGCCGTAGCCCAACAGCAGACCGCCGATCACCGCCGCCACCAGCGAACGCGTAGGGATATCCAGACTTGGCGCAAAGCGCCCGGCCAGCCCGGCTGCCAGCAAGGCACCGAGCATGATGCCGATGTCCATCACGCTGGTGATGTCTTGCCACACCGGCGCCGCCAAAGCTTTGGCATTCGCGGCGCTTTGCCAGAACACCCAACTGCCGACGTCGACTCCCAAACCGCTTGCCGCCTTGGCGCCCCACAAGGCAAACGCCGAGGTGATGCCCCACGGGCGGCCAGCCAGCGCCAGCGTTGCGTAATTCAACACCGCCAGCGCCACCGCGCCCCAGACCAGAACCCACGGCCCGCGCAGCACCCGGCGCAGGCCACGATGCTCGGTGGTCACCGGCGCTTCAAGCTGACCATGACGGCGCTTTTCCAGCGTCACGGTAACCCACGCGATCAAGGCAAACACAACCAGGTTCACGATCAGCGCAGGCAGCACGCCGAAGGTCTTGACCACTGAAACAGGCGCAAACGCAGGCAGGGCGAACCACCAGTCCACATGGTGCGTGGCGATCAGTGAACCGAGGATGAAGAACAGCAGCGTGACCAGCATCCGTGCGTTACCGCCACCAGCGGTGAACAACGTACCCGATGCACAGCCACCGCCCAGTTGCATGCCGATGCCGAAAATAAACGCACCCACGACTACCGAAACGCCGACCGGTGCGACCAGCCCGGTAACCGGCTGACCAAACAGCGTGCCCGCTCCCAGTGCCGGGAAGAACAGCACGACCGCCACCGCCAGCATAACCATTTGCGCCCGTAGACCCGCGCCGCGCCGTTCACGGATGAACACGCGCCATGCGGATGTGAAGCCGAACGCGGCGTGGTACAGCGTCACGCCCAGCGCCGCGCCGACGATCCACAACAGCACCTGACGAGTGCCGACGCTGAGCAGCAGAAACTGCGCGCCCATCAACAGCAGAAACAGCGCAGCCAGCGGCGCGCCGAACTTGCGTCCGGGTGTTACAGACAGAGAGTTGTTCATAGGTATCTCGAAGACAGGTAGCAAAAACGACGATTATACGCGCGCCAGGCGACTACTCCGACCAGGCTTCGCGCAGCCTGTTCAGCGCATCTGCAATCGCAGACTCTGGTACGGCGGCAAAACCCAGCACCAGCCCGGCTCGGTTATCCACAGGCTCACTGGAATCAGGCAACCAGTAGTCACTCAGGGCGTTCATTTCGACGCCGACGCTTCTGGCCTGCTCGATCAGCACTCGCTCACGCGCCAGACTGTCGACCCTGACCACCAGATGCAGCCCGGCGACGCCCTTGGGCATGGCCGCACACCCCGCAATATCTTTAGGCCAGCCAGCGAACAGTGCGTTGCGTCGACTCTGGGCTGCACGCCGCATGCGCCTGATATGTCGCTGAAAATGCCCCAGCGCGATGAACTGCGCCATGACCGCCTGCACACCGATTTCCGTATGACGGATATCGACCGCCTTGCGTTGGCTGAACGGCTGAATCAGGCCTGCGGGGAGCACCAGATACCCGAGGCGCAATGCCGGGAAGGCAATCTTGCCGAACGTACCGATGTAAATCACCCGACCGTCCTGATCGAGTGCCGCCAGCGGTGCCAGCGGCGAGCCGCTATAGCGGTACTCGCCGTCGTAATCGTCTTCGATTATCCAGCCTTGATTCGTTCTCGCCCAGGCCAGCAATTCCAGGCGCCGCGCCAGGCTCATCACCGCCCCGGTAGGGTACTGATGCGAAGGTGTGACGTAAGCGAGTGTGCAGTCGGCCTGCTCCAGATCGACACAGCGCATCCCCTCATCGTCCACCGCAATCCCCCGCAATCGGCCACCCGCCATCGCGAACGCATGACCGGCGGCACGATAGCCGGGATTCTCGATCGCAACACCTTCTCCTGGCGTCAACAGCAACTGTGCACAAAGGCTTATTGCATGCTGCGCGCCATTGGTGATCACAATTTGCTCAGCCGTACAGTGCAGGCCTCGTGAGGAGCGAAGGTAGACCGCGATCAACTCGCGCAAGCGCCACTCCCCCGCTGCACAGCCGTAGCCCAGCTGGCCAAGGTCGGGCTTGCGCCAAAATGCCGCGTACAGCTTGCCCCACAAGGCGAAGGGAAAGAGATCAAAGGCTGGAACGCCCACCCGAAAGGCCTTGGGAGCGTCACTCGGGGGTGCCTGCAAATGGTGCTGCTCGATGAGTTGCAGCGCAGCACTGTGGATAACTTTACTGCCCGGATTTAAGGGTATTTCTGCCGTAGCTGTGGACAAACCTGTGCATAACCCTGTGTGCAAAGCTGTGGGTAACTTGGTGGATAGTTTTTTGCGAGGTGTGGATTGAGGCGCAGCGCCGGTTTCGGAAAGCTGCACGACATAAGTGCCATCGCCAATGCGTCCCTCGACGAAGCCTTCGGCGTACAACTGATCATATGCCCGCAGCACACTGTTACGGGATATCGCCAAGGAACACGCCAGATCGCGACTGGCCGGCAACCGGACCCCACCGCCCAGACGTCCATCGAGAATCTGCTGCCGCAGAATCTGATAAAGCTGTTTGCTCAGCCCTTGACGCGCGTCCAGTTCAATACCCGTGAGCGTGGACGGAAACGCAGAGAGGTCAGTGGACATCACATTGGTCCTATGAAATCTGTCAGAAATGGATCTTACAACAGACCAATGGACTGCTTAGGATTTCGTCACCCATCCAGGACAATCGTTATGTACACGCCTTCCGCATTCAAGGACAACGACACTACGCGCCTGCACGAGCACATCGATCAGACACGCCTGGCAATTCTGGTCACCCACGGTGAAAACGGCTTGCAGGCAAGCCACCTGCCATTGCTGTTGCGCCGCGATCAGGGCGCGTTTGGCACCTTGTACGGCCACTTGGCCAAGGCCAATCCGCAGGTGCAGCAGTTGGAGGCCGGCGCCGAAGCCATGGTGATTTTTCCCGGCGACGACGCTTACGTGAGCCCCGCTTACTACCCGAGCAAGGCAGCGCATGGCAAAGTCGTGCCCACCTGGAATTACCTGACCGTGCATGCTTACGGCAAGGCGGAGTGCTTTGCTGACCTTGAACGATTGCACCTGCTGGTGGGCGAGCTGACTGACAAGCACGAGGCCGGGCGTGCGCAGCCGTGGTCCATCAACGATGCACCGGCGGACTACATCGCCAAAATGCTGGGCGCGATTGTCGGCTTCGCCCTGCCCGTGCAGCGCCTGCAAGGCAAACGCAAACTCAGCCAGAACCGCGATGCTCAGGACATCGCCGGTGTGCGCGATAGCCTCGCTGCCAGCGAGGATTCAAACGACCAGCGAATCGCTCGCTTGATGAGCTAAATGGAGAGCTTCATGACCCATGCCGACATCCGCCCTGTCACTGCCGACGATTATCAAGCCTGGCTGCCGCTATGGCAGACCTACCTTGGTTTCTACAAAACCGAGCTGCCCGAAGGTGTGAGCGAGGTCACCTGGCAACGCTTTCTCGACCCGGGCGAGCCGACCCACTCGGCGCTGGCCTGGCTGAATGGCAAGGCGGTCGGCATGGTGAACTTCATCTATCATCGCTCCAACTGGAGCATCCACAATGCCTGTTACCTGCAAGACCTGATCGTCGCCCCCGAACAGCGCGGAACCGGCATTGGCAGGCAGTTGATCGAGTTTGTCTACGCCACAGCCAGGGCCGATGGCTGCGACAAGGTGCACTGGCTGACGCATGAAACCAACGCTACGGCGATCCAGTTGTACGAGCGGATTGCCGAGCGACCAGGCCTCATCCAATTTCGTAAAGCGCTCTGAAACAGGAAGTGATTCATGTCCGACACCTTGCTGGACTGGCAAGCCGCCGCATTGCCCACCACCCGAACCCTCACAGGCCGCTTCATTCGCCTTGAAAAGCTTGATGCTGCCCGTCACGCCGAAGATTTGTGGGCCGTGCTTCAGGGACCGAACGCAGATCCGAAGCTCTGGGATTACCTGCCTTACGGCCCTTTTAGCGAGCGCAGCGCGTTTGATGCCTGGCTGACCGGGCATCAGGCGGCCTCCGATCCATGGTTTTACGTGGTCGTCGATCAGCAGAGTGATAAAGCCGAGGGCGTCATCAGCCTGATGTCGATCGTTGCAGCCCATGGCCGGATAGAAATTGGCCACGTGACCTTCAGCGCTGCCATGCAACGCACGCCTAAAGGTACGGAAGCCATTTACCTGCTGGCCCGGGAAGCCTTTGCGCTGGGTTATCGACGCCTGGAGTGGAAATGCAACGCCAACAACGCCCGCTCGAAGCGCGCTGCCGAACGATTCGGTTTCAGCTACGAAGGCACCTTCCGCCAGCACATGGTGGTCAAAGGCCATAGCCGAGACACGGCGTGGTATTCGATGCTCGACAGTGAATGGCCTGAGCTGCAAAAGGCGTTTGAACGCTGGCTGGCTGTGGATAACTTTGCGGACGGGCAGCAGATCAAAGGGCTTGAAACGTTCCGCCAGTGATTCGCGTCTCACCCGGCGCATACACCGCTGGAGCGTGAGGAGCAGCAATCTCAACTATCGTGCGACGCTCCGCGTCGGCATGCCGTTCCGGACGCTCCGCGTCCTCTTTGCGACGCAGAGCGTCGAGAACTGCTTTCCCACGCTGGAGCGTAGGGAACGATAACCTCAACTACCTCAACTACCTCAACTATCGTGCGACGCTCCGCGTCGGCATGCCGTTCCGGACGCTCCGCGTCCTCCTTGCGACGCAGAGCGTCGAGAACTGCATTCCCACGCTGGAGCGTAGGGAACGATAATCTCAACTATCTCAACTATCGTGCGACGCTCCGCGTCGGCATGCCGTTCCGGACGCTCCGCGTCCTCTTTGCGACGCAGATCGTCGAGAACCGCATTCTTGCACGCCTGCAGAATAAAAAAAGGGAAGCCACGAGTGCTTCCCTGAGGTAAACGGTTGAATGATCTGAAGCGTCCAGTCAGCCTTCGATTTCGACCAGTATCTCGCCCGGATTGACGCGGTCGCCCTTGGCGACATGAATGGCCACGACCTTCCCGGCAATGGATGCCTGGACTTCGGTTTCCATTTTCATCGCTTCGGTGATCAGCACGGCCTGACCGGCCTTGACCGCATCGCCTTCCTTGACCAGTACATCGACGATGTTGCCCGGCATGGCGGTGCTGACGTGGCCCGGTGCGCTGGCCTGCTTGCGTTTGCTGGCACCGCCGCTGACAAACTCATTGAGCGGTTCGAACACCACTTCTTCCGGCATGCCATCGATGGTCAGGTAGAAATGGCGCTTGCCCTCGGCCTTGACGCCCACACCGGTGATGTCTACGCGGTAGGTCTCGCCGTGCACATCAATGACAAACTCGGTCGGCACACCCTCGCCGCCCGCCCTGGCCACGCTTCCGGCTTCAGGGATCGGCAGCAACACCTCCGGCGTGAGCGTACCGGCGGCGCGCTCTTCAAGAAACTTGCGGCCAATGTCCGGGAACATGGCGAAGGTCAGCACGTCTTCTTCGGATCTGGCCAATGCACCGATGTCGGCACGCAGCTTGGTCATCTCCGGCCGCAGCAGGTCGGCAGGACGCACATCAATCAGCTCCTCGTTGCCAATCGCCTGACGACGCAGCTTTTCATCGACCTGCCCCGGCGCCTTGCCATAGCCGCCCTGCAGATAAAGCTTCACCTCGTTGGTGATGGTCTTGTAACGCTCGCCCGCCAGCACGTTGAAGAACGCCTGGGTGCCGACGATCTGCGAGGTCGGCGTCACCAGCGGTGGATAACCGAGGTCTTTGCGGACGCGAGGGATTTCCGCCAGCACTTCGCTCATGCGATTGAGCGCACCCTGTTCCTTGAGCTGGTTGGCGAGGTTGGAGATCATCCCGCCAGGCACCTGATTGACCTGCACGCGGGTGTCAACCGCAGTAAATTCGCTTTCGAACTGGTGATATTTCTTACGCACCGCGTAGAAATACAGACCGATTTCCTGCAACAGTTCCAGATCCAGACCGGTATCGAATTCACTGCCCTTGAGCGCCGCAACCATCGACTCGGTGCCCGGGTGGCTGGTACCCCAGGCGAAGCTGGAAATCGCCGTGTCGATATGGTCCGCGCCGCTTTCAATCGCCTTGAGCTGACACATCGCAGCCAGACCCGCCGTGTCGTGGGAGTGTATGAACACCGGCAACGACTGCTCGGCTTTCAGCGCCTTGACCAGCTCGCCGGTGGCATACGGCGTCAGCAGACCGGCCATGTCCTTGATCGCCACCGAGTCGCAACCCATGGCCTCCATCTGCCGCGCCTGCGCAACGAACGCTTCAATGGTGTGAACCGGGCTGGTGGTGTACGCGATGGTGCCCTGCGCATGCTTGCCTGCCGCCTTCACCGCTTCGATGGCAACGCGCAGGTTACGCACATCGTTCATGGCATCGAAAATCCGGAACACGTCGATGCCGTTGACCGCCGCCTTGGCCACGAACGCCTTGACCACATCGTCGCTGTAATGCCGATAGCCCAGCAGGTTCTGACCGCGCAGCAGCATCTGCAAACGGGTATTGGGCAACGCCGCACGCAGCTGGCGCAGACGTTCCCAAGGGTCTTCCTTGAGAAACCGCACGCACGCGTCGAAGGTCGCGCCGCCCCACATTTCCAGCGACCAGTAGCCCACCTTGTCGAGCTTGTCGCAGATCGGCAGCATGTCTTCAGTGCGCATGCGGGTCGCCAGCAACGATTGATGAGCGTCACGCAGGATGGTGTCGGTTACAAAGATCTTCTTGGTCATTGGTAGCTCCTTTCAAGCTGCAAGTTTCAAGCTACAAGCCGCAAGTAAAAGCCGAGTCGCTCTTGCTTGAAGCTTGCTGACAACTTGCAGCTGACTCATTCATAAGCCTGCATGGGCGGCGATGGCGGCAGCGATGGCCAGGGCCAGCTCTTCGGGTTTGCGCTTGATCGAGTAATTGGTCAGCTCGGGATGGCTCTCGACAAAACTGGTATTGAACTCGCCGCTACGGAATTCCGGATTGCGCAGGATTTCCTGGTAATAGGCCGCAGTGGTCTTCACCCCTTGCAGACGCATGTCATCCAGCGCACGCAGGCCGCGATCCATCGCCTCTTCCCAGCTCAGCGCCCAGACGATCAGCTTCAGACACATCGAGTCGTAGTACGGCGGAATCGTGTAGCCGGTGTAGATCGCCGTGTCGGTGCGCACGCCCGGTCCGCCGGGTGCGTAATAACGGGTGATCTTGCCGAAACTGGGCAGAAAATTGTTCTTCGGGTCTTCCGCGTTGATGCGGAATTGCAGGGCAAAACCACGATGGATGATGTCCTCCTGCTTGACCGACAACGGCAGGCCAGACGCGATACGGATCTGCTCACGAACAATGTCGATGCCGGTGATTTCTTCAGTGATGGTGTGCTCGACCTGCACCCGCGTGTTCATTTCCATGAAGTACACCTCGCCCTCGGCGAGCAGAAACTCCACGGTGCCGGCGTTCTCGTAACCGACGGCTTTGGCGGCACGCACCGACAGATCGCCGATGTAAGCGCGCTGCTCGGGCGTCAGTTGCGGGCTGGGCGCGATCTCGATCAGCTTCTGGTTGCGGCGCTGGATCGAACAGTCGCGCTCGAACAGGTGCACCACATTGCCAAAGCTGTCACCGAGAATCTGCGCTTCGATGTGCTTGGGATTGACGATGCACTTTTCGAGAAAGACTTCCGCCGAGCCAAAAGCCTTGGTCGCCTCGGAAATGACCCGGGGAAAGGCCTGCTCCAGCTCTTCACGACTGTTGCAACGCCGAATACCACGCCCACCGCCACCGGAAGTGGCCTTGAGCATGACCGGATAGCCAATGCGCTCGCCTTCAAGCAGCGCCTCATCGATATCCGCCACATTGCCTTCAGTGCCCGGCGTCACCGGCACGCCGGCCTTGATCATACTGCGCCGCGCCTCGGTCTTGTCGCCCATGCGGCGAATCACTTCTGCCGACGGGCCGATGAATTTGATACCACGTTCGGCGCAGATATCAGCCAATTCAGCGTTTTCCGAAAGAAACCCGTAACCGGGATGCAGCGCATCGCAACCGGTTTCCACCGCCAGATTCACCAGCTTGCGCGGGTTCAGGTAACCCGCCAGCGGTTCGGCGCCAATGCTGTAGGCCTCGTCGGCACGTTTGACGTGTAAAGCGTGACGGTCTGCGTCGGAAAAGATCGCTACCGAGCGAATGCCCATTTCTGCACAGGCACGCACAATGCGGACGGCGATCTCTCCACGGTTGGCGATCAGAATTTTTGTTATCACTGGTGATTCCTCGCCCCTAAAGACCCAACCGGTCAGCACATCCAGGTAAGCGCTGCATTCGCGCTTTTTTACGACCCGGCATGTGACTCAGTGTCGCAGGCACACCCTATGCCGGATCGAGGATTAACAAAAATGAGTAAAAGTTGGGTGATGCATAAGTAAAACCTTATAGTTGTTGATCAGCCAACCGGAAAGAGGCTTCAGATATGCGTAAGTCATTGATGCGCATGACATTGCGTCAGCTGCGCATATTCAACGAGGTGTGTGACCTGCGCTCATACAGCCGCGCTGCAGAAGAAATGTCTCTGACCCAGCCCGCGGTCAGCTTGCAGATACGTCAGTTGGAAGAGCTGATCGGCCAGCCACTGTTCGAGTACGTCGGGAAAAAGCTGTACCTGACCGAGGCGGCTGCAGCGCTGCAATCCGCCAGCCGGGATATTTTCGGCCGTCTGGAGAGCCTGGATATGCAGCTCTCAGACATGCAGGGTTCGCTGCAAGGGCAATTGAAACTGGCGGTCGAGTCGAGCTGCAAATACTTCATCCCGCACCTGTTTGCCGCGTTCAAACGCCAATACCCGGAAGTCAGCCTGAGCTTGATGGTGGTCAATCGTGCGCAGGTCATCAAACGACTGTCGGATAACCGCGACGATCTGGTGATCATGTCGGCCGTGCCGCAACACATGGGCCTGGAGTTTCTGCCGTTCCTCAACAACCCGATTGTCGCCGTAGCGCCAGCGGATCACCCGCTGAGCAGCCGCGAAAAGTTGAGCCTGAAAGACCTCGAGCCGTGGCCGCTGCTGACGCGCGAGCCGGGGTCAGGCACACGTCTGGCCTGCGAGGAGTATTTCAAGGAAAAGCGCGTGCACTTCACGCAGACGCAAGAAGTGTCTTCAAGCGAAGCGCAGCGTGAATGCGTGGTTGCCGGGCTGGGCCTGGCGATGCTGACGCGGCATGCGGTCTGTCAGGAACTCGCCACAGGGACGCTCATCGAGCTGCCTGTGGCGGAGCTGCCGCTGTACAGAAGCTGGTGCGTGGTGCAGGCCAAGGACAAACGCCTGTCACCCGTAGCGCACGCGTTTCTTGCCTTCATCCGCAGCGAACGTGCGCAGATCAGCCAGCTTGTCGAGCGTTTCGACGGTCGACCGCGGGTGGCGTGACGGTCTGCCAGACGGCGTTTTTCACCCCATCCATGTAGTCGCAGAGCTCTTGATTGAGCTGACGCGCCTCGCTGTAACTTTCAATTGCCCGACGAAACTCCATGCGACGCTGATCTTCCTGCTGACGGCGGGTTTTCACGGTGCTGTTGGGTAAATCATCGTAATGCCGAGCCATGTCCTGTCTCCCAATACGTTTTGTGGGAGCACCAGAATGGAGCGCGACAGTGACAATCAGGCGGCGGACACATGACAGCTT
The DNA here is from genome assembly GCF_023278085.1 of Pseudomonas syringae. NCBI lineage: Bacteria > Pseudomonadati > Pseudomonadota > Gammaproteobacteria > Pseudomonadales > Pseudomonadaceae > Pseudomonas > Pseudomonas syringae. The sequence goes on from NZ_CP066265.1 coordinate 5,355,755, forward strand.
GGTTAATTCTTGTAACCTGATAGCCAGAAAGAAACCGCGAAATATATATATTTACCGCGTCCCGATGCCCCCCACGATAGAAACTGGCCCTGCAGGACGCAATTCACTCATTCAATCAATTTATGGCAAGGAGCCAAACAATGACTATCGAAAGCAAAAACTGGCAAGCACGCGACAGTCGCGTCAGCACTCTTCAGGTTTTCGGGACCGTAACCGTCCCTCAGACAAATTCGGTTCCAGTGCTCGTTAAAAGCGCCAGACCAGCCGCCTTCAACCACCTGAGTCTGGATCTGACGATCGAAACTCAAGGCATTGGCTTACAGGTACTGACCGAGAAAGCAGTTGCTTATACCCAACCGAGTGGCGCTGACATTACGGCTATCAGCATCTACTACAAGGACGAGTTGCTGGCGTCCATCGATACCGTAGAAGTTCCGATGTTCGCCGCTGAATAACATAGCGTTTATGGACGCCTGCCATGACCTCAGGGTATTTGGCGGGCGTTTTGACGTCGCTTTCAATACAAGGCGGCGTCAGTCTTCGTGGGTCTTGATCGACTTCGGCGACAGCCGCAAGCCGCGCAGGCTGCGTTTGACGCTCTTGAGGTGATTGACCAGGCTCGGACCGCGCGCCATGGCGACGCCCATTGCCAGCACATCGATAACCACCAGATGCGCGATGCGCGAGGTCAGCGGTGTGTAGATTTCGGTGTCTTCGTGCACGTCGATGGCCAGGTTGACCGAAGACAGTTCGGCCAGTGGCGTCTGGCTCGGGCACAGCGTGATCAGCGTCGCGCCACTCTCGCGGACCAGATTGGCCGTGATCAGCAAATCCTTGGAGCGCCCTGACTGGGAAATGCACACCGCCACATCTGTCGGCTTGAGCGTGACGGCCGACATGGCCTGCATGTGCGGGTCGGAATACGCCGCAGCCGTCAGCAGCAGCCTGAAGAACTTGTGCTGCGCATCGGCAGCCACCGCGCCGGATGCACCGAACCCGTAGAACTCGACCCGATTGGCGCCGGCCATGGCGGTGACCGCCAGCTGCAAGGCATGAGGGTCAAGGTTCTCGCGCACTTCCATGAGCGTGTGCAGGGTCGTGTCGAAAATCTTCAGGCTGTAGTCAGCGACCGAATCATCCTCGTGAATCGCGAACTGCCCGAAACTGGCACCTGCCGCCAGGCTCTGGGCCAGCTTGAGCTTGAGGTCCTGAAACCCGCTGCAACCGATGGCGCGGCAGAAGCGCACGATGGTCGGCTCGCTGATCCCCACACTGTGGGCCAGATCAGCCATGGAACTGTGCATCACAGCCGCAGGGTCAAGCAGCACATGGTCGGCTACCTTGAGCTCCGATTTGCGCAACAGGTGACGTGACTGGGCGATGTGCTGCAGCAGATTCAAGGGGCGGACTCGACAAAGATGAGATGGGCAGGGCTGTAACTTTTTTGTAGTTATACTACATGACCCGCGAAGCGCCCAGTTAAACGACGCCGGAAGGCTGCATACGGGCTCTGTCATGAGGATTCCCGACGTTTTCGTGGGAATAATCCTACATCAGGCTTTGTCTCGCGCCAGCGGCCGCAGGCTCAGTCAGTAAAAGTAGACGGAGTCCGTGCGAACCACGCAATAGGCGACGACCGGTCGTCCCGCTGCTGCGGTTTTTTAATGCCTGACGCAAAGCATGGTTTGCCCGTCATCGCGCGGCACCCTAGAATGCGCCGATGCGCGATGATCTCTCTCTTCTTCTGAATTCCCTCAACGATGCCCAGCGTCAGGCCGTAGCGGCCTCACTGGGTCGTCAGTTGGTTCTGGCCGGTGCTGGCTCCGGCAAAACCCGTGTGCTGGTGCATCGCATCGCCTGGCTGATGCAGGTCGAGCAAGCCTCCCCGCATTCGGTGCTGTCGGTGACCTTCACCAACAAGGCTGCTGCCGAGATGCGCCACCGTATCGAACAGCTGATGGGCATCAGCCCGGCCGGCATGTGGGTGGGCACGTTCCACGGGCTGGCACACCGCCTGCTGCGTGCGCACTGGCAGGAAGCCGGGCTGGTGCAGACCTTCCAGATTCTCGACAGCGATGACCAGCAGCGTCTGGTCAAGCGCGTGATGCGCGAGCTGGGGCTGGACGAGCAGCGCTGGCCTGCACGTCAGGCGCAGTGGTTCATCAATGGTCAGAAAGACGAAGGCCTGCGCCCGAAACATATTCAGGCCAGCGGCGATCTGTTCCTGACCACCATGAAAAGCGTTTACGAAGCCTACGAGGTCGCTTGCCAGCGGGCAGGCGTCATCGACTTCTCCGAACTGCTGCTGCGCGCCCTGGACCTGTGGCGCGATAACCCTGGCCTGCTCGCGCACTATCAGCGTCGTTTCCGCCATGTACTGGTCGACGAGTTCCAGGACACCAACGCCGTGCAGTACGCCTGGTTGCGTCTGCTGGCCCAGGGCGGCGACAGCCTGATGGTGGTCGGCGACGACGATCAGTCCATCTACGGCTGGCGTGGCGCGAAGATCGAGAACATTCACCAGTACTCTTCCGACTTCCCGGACACCGAAGTGATCCGCCTGGAGCAGAACTACCGCTCCACGGCGAGCATCCTCAAGGCCGCCAACGCCTTGATCGTCAACAACAGCGGTCGTCTCGGCAAGGAATTGTGGACGGATGTCGGTGACGGCGAGCTGATCAACCTGTACGCCGCCTTCAACGAACACGATGAAGCACGCTACGTGGTCGAGACCATCGAAAGCGCGCTGAAAACCGGTATTTCGCGCAACGACATCGCCATTCTGTACCGCTCCAACGCCCAGTCGCGGGTGCTGGAAGAGGCCCTGCTGCGCGAACGCATCCCGTACCGCATCTATGGCGGGCAACGCTTCTTCGAACGCGCCGAGATCAAGAACGCCATGGCGTACATGCGCCTGCTGGAAGGCCGTGGCAACGATGCGGCACTGGAGCGGGTCATCAACGTTCCGGCGCGCGGCATCGGTGAAAAGACCGTGGAAGCGATTCGTGAGCATGCGCGTCACGCCGACGTCTCGATGTGGGAAGCCATGCGTCTGCTGGTCGCCAACAAAGGCCTGACCGGTCGCGCCGCCACGGCGTTGGGCGGGTTCATCGAGCTGATCGAGAACCTGTCGGCGAAGGTCATGGAAATGCCGCTGCACCTGATGACCCAGACGGTTATCGAGCAGTCCGGGCTGATCACTTATCACGAGCAGGAAAAAGGCGAGAAAGGCCAGGCTCGGGTAGAAAACCTTGAGGAACTGGTCAGCGCCGCACGCGCCTTCGAGAACCATGAGAGTGACGAAGAGCTGACACCACTGGCGGCGTTCCTTGGCCACGCCTCACTTGAGGCTGGCGACACTCAGGCGCAGGAACATGAGGAAAGCATCCAGTTGATGACCTTGCACAGCGCCAAGGGCCTGGAATTCCCGCATGTGTTTCTGGTTGGGATGGAAGAAGGACTGTTCCCGCACAAGATGAGCCTGGAAGAGCCAGGCCGCCTGGAAGAAGAACGGCGCCTGGCTTATGTCGGCATCACTCGCGCCATGAAGCAACTGGTGATGACCTACGCGGAGACGCGTCGTCTGTATGGCAGCGAAACCTATAACAAGGTCTCGCGTTTCGTGCGCGAGATTCCGCCTGCGCTGATTCAGGAAGTACGGCTGTCCAACAGCGTCAGCCGCCCGTTCGGCGGCACTCCGAAATTCAACAGCAGCAGCCTGTTCAACGGCACCGGCATTCCGGAAACCGAGTTCACCATGGGCCAGCGCGTGCAGCATGCGGTGTTCGGCGAAGGCGTGATCCTCAACTTCGAAGGTGCCGGCGCTCAGGCACGCGTGCAGGTCAACTTCGCCGATGGCAGCAAGTGGCTGATGATGGGGTATGCGAAGCTGGTGGCGTTGTAGGGTTCCGGGCTTGGGAAACGGGGCTCGGAGAGCTCTCTCGCTCCCACGCTCATCGTTATTGACTATCGTGCCAATGCTCCGCGTTGGCATGTATTGGGTGACGCTCCGCGTCACAAATCTTCAGTCTGGCGAGACAGTGCGCGTAAACGAAGCTCGGGCTTTAATGGTGCCTGCATCTCGTAAGGCCTGAATTCGGCGTCAACGCTCCAATGTGTGGCGCAGAGCGTCACGAACTGCATGCCAACGCGGAGCATTGGCACGACAGGCATAACCATCATCCGCACGCTCCAGCGCAGGATTAATCACAAGACTTACGAAGCGCGCTGAAAAGTCCTACGCTGTTTGTGTAAAAGTCCGAAACACTAACGCGCTGGTCATGTTGCCATCTGCTGTGCAACATGACGCGCGTGCAATCACCAAACGGGAATACCCTTATGCAACGTTTTCTAAGCATCGCGATGGCGCTGTGCATCGGGCTCACCATGAGCCTGGATGTGAATGCCGCGCGCTTCGGTGGCGGCAAGAGCATGGGCTCGGCGCCTACGCATCAGGCGCGCCAGACCGCACCTTCCACGCCGGCAGCCGCACCTGGCGCTGCTGGCCGCCCTGCCCCTGCGGCAAGCGGCGCCTCGCGCTGGCTGGGCCCATTGGCCGGTATCGCTGCCGGTGGCCTGCTCGCATCAATGTTCATGGGTGACGGCTTCAACGGCCTGCAACTGTTCGACATCCTGATCATGGGCCTCATTGCCTTCCTGATCTTCCGCTTCATCGCACGTCGTCGTCAGCAGCAACAGCCGAAAATGGCCGCTGCCGGTGCACCGTACCAGCGTGAAGCCAGTCAGCCTGGGCAGAACCCGATTTTCGGCAGTTCGTCGCCTGCATCCGCTGCGCCAGTGATCAACGCACCGGCCTGGTTCAATGAGGAGCGCTTCCTGGAGGCGGCCCGTGGCCACTTTCAGGCGCTGCAGCAGCACTGGGACGCCAACGAAATGGACAAAATCGCCGAGTTCGTCACTCCGCAGATGCTGCAATTCCTGAAAAAGGAACGTGCGGATCTGGGCGACGGCTTCCAGTCGACCTTCATCGACAACCTCAGCGTACAGCTGGACGGCGTCGATGACCGTGCCGACAAGACCATCGCGACCCTGACCTTCTCCGGCGTTTCCAAGACGTCGCGCTTTGACCAGGGCGAAGTGTTCAGCGAAAGCTGGAACATGGAACGACCACAAGGTGACAACCAGCCATGGCTGGTGGCAGGAATTCGCCAGAACGGTTGAACCAGATTCCGTTCTCGCGTTCAGAACCCCGGACATGTCCGGGGTTTTTTGTTTATCCGTTCGGATAGTTATTTTGAGAAAGGCTTTACGCTACTGTATAACCCGCGCCATCAAGTGAGAGGAGCTGTGTCGTGGAAGAAGTCATTGAACAACTGCGTGAAGCAAACGAGCCGGTCCCGGTTCCGCTTGAACTGCCTGACGAAGACCTGCTGGTCGAGATCGAGGAACAGCTGTTCATCAATATTCCGTTCGTCTTCAAGGAGTTTCTCCTGACGGTCAGCGATGTGGTGTATGGCAGCCTTGAGCCCGTCACAGTGACTGATCCGCAGTCGCACACCTACCTGCCGGAAGTCTGTGCTACCGCCTGGGATCTGGGCGTACCGCGCGAGCTGATTCCGATCTGCCAGGACGGTGACGATTATTACTGCGTCGAGGAAGACGGCACCGTGCTGCTGTGGTCTGCCGAGGAAGAGCTGGTCACTGAAGACAGCTGGGAATCGGTCTGGCATTGGGCGCGGGATGTCTGGCTGGAAAGCTGAGACACCCCTGCCGCATCGACTGAAGGTAACGGCTGCAAAAAGATCGCCGGGCTCAATGCCCGGATGATTCCGGGTTGTTACCCAAGGTCTCCAGCAGCGCGATCTGCATCCGCGTATGCACGCGGATCAGCCAGCGCCACAGCAATGCGGCGACCAGCGCGGCGACCAGAGCAACCACCAGCAACAATTCGCTGGCTGGCAGAATGCTCGCCGACAGCGCCGCCAGCATCACGAAGATCACCGCCAGCGACAACAGCGGGATCACTTCCGCCACCACCTTGCGCACGCGCACGGTGTGTCGGCCGGCCATCTCGGGCTTGACACCCATCTCCGCCAGCAGCATCGACAGCGCCTTGAGCTTGCGATACGCCGCGATCAGAAACGGCAGCGACAGCAGCAGCGCAGCACCACAGATCCACGCCTTCTGATGACTGACATCGGTCACCCACTCGCTCATATAGCCGCCAAGATGTTCAGCGAAGTAGCCGCCGCTGAAAAAGATCCCCATCACCAGCGCCAGATTGACCCCCACCTGCAGCAGAATCCGTCGAATCATCCCGGCAAGCACGGCGCTCTGTCCTTGCGGCTGAATGCTGCGCAGCCATTCGCCATACATGTCGAACACCCTCGCCACTCGCCGGGGCATGATTGCCGCCAGCTTGAGCGACAACGGATCGGCGCCGCGAATCAGATAGGGGGTCAGCAAGGTGGTGATGGCCGAGACGGCAACAGCCACCGGATACAGAAAGTCGCTTGTGACCTGTAGCGTCATACCCAGCGCCGCGATGATGAAGGAAAATTCGCCAATCTGGGACAGCCCCATGCCCACGCGCAGTGAGGTACGGCCGTCATTGCCAGCGATAAATGCCCCGAGACCGCAGGACAACATCTTGCCCAGCACCACTGCAACGGTGATGACCGCGATAGGCCAGGCATATTCCAGCAGAATTTTCGGGTCGATCATCAGGCCGATGGCGACGAAGAAGATGGCGCTGAACATGTCCCGGATCGGCTCGATCAAGCGCTCGATCTTCAGCAGCTCACGCGACTCGGCCATGATCGCGCCGATCAGAAACGCGCCCAGCACCATGCTGTATTCCAGCTTGACCACCAGCAGGCAGAAGCCGAAACAGAGGCCCAACACAGTGATCAGCAGCATCTCGTTGCTTTCAAACCTGGCGACGTAGGACAGCAACCGGGGAACCAGCAGAATCCCGATCACCAGCGCTACGATCATGAACAGCGACAACTTGCCGACTGTGGAAAACACTTCGCCCGAACTGACCGAGCCACTGACCGCAATGCCGGACAGCAGCGCGATAATGCCGATGCCGAGGATGTCTTCGACAATCAGCACGCCGAAGATCAGCTGCGCGAAGTGCTGGTTTTTCATCTTCAGGTCATTGAGCGCCTTGACGATAATGGTGGTCGAGGAAATCGCCAGAATCGCGCCGAGAAACAGCGAATCCATGGTTTTCCAGCCGAAGAACTGACCGATCTCATAGCCGATCCAGATCATCAGGGCGATTTCGAGGAACGCCGCGATGAATGCCGTGGCACCGACCTTGAACAGCTTGCGCAGACTGAATTCCAGCCCCAGACAGAACATCAGAAAGATGACCCCGAGCTCTGCCAGGGTTTTGATGGTGCCTTCGTCGTGGATCAGGCTGACCGGTGGCGTGTGCGGGCCGATAATGAATCCGGCGACGATATAGCCCAGAACCACCGGCTGCCTGAGACGATGAAACAGAATGGTCACCACACCGGCCACCAGCATGATCACTGCCAGATCCTGAATGAAATTGATGGCATGCATGGCGGCGAAGCTCCTTGTGAAGATGACGCCCTGCACCGATATCGCCACACCGTTTGAGGTGTCAGCCACTCAGTTCGTCATCAAAATCCGATTAAAACGTAGGAAAAAACCCGATCCACGGGTTTTTGCAGGTTATCACTGCCCCCTTCGACATAAAGCCGGTGCAATATATGGAAACAGATAGTTATCCAGCGTGACGGCCGCCTGCCTTCCAGCGTCCCGATAACTGTTGCAAGCCCTTCCAGGCGCCAGCATAGGCGCCCTTTGAACACCTTGACCGTGTGAGTACGCTATGGAACCCGGAAACGCCCAGCTGTCGATGACTGTATTGATGACCCCGGACATGGCCAACTTCTCTGGCAATGTACACGGCGGTACGTTGCTCAAGTACCTCGATGAAGTCGCCTACGCGTGCGCCAGCCGCTACGCCGGTCGTTATGTGGTGACCCTGTCCGTGGACCAGGTGATTTTCCGTGAGCCGGTGCATGTCGGCGAACTGGTGACCTTTCTGGCATCGGTCAACTACACCGGCAACACATCGATGGAGGTCGGCATCAAGGTGGTGACCGAAAATATCCGCGAGCGCTCGGTACGCCACTCCAACAGTTGCTTTTTCACCATGGTCGCCGTGGACGACAACCGCAAACCTGCCAGCGTGCCGCCTCTGGAACCGGAGTCTGCCGATGCGAAGCGTCGTTATATCCAGGCGCAGCAACGCCGCCAGATTCGTCAGGAACTGGAAAAGCGTTATCAGGACATCAAGGAAGAGGCGCTATAAGCATCTGGCTCAGGCAGCAATGCCTGAGCCAGTGGACGTGCCCGGAGCTTACAAACGCACGGCTTCGAACTTCACCCGTGGATGCGCGATGCGATCCTGGGCGCGGACCAGTTCCAGCTCGTAGCTGCCGCAGGCCTGGGTTTCCAGGAGTACTTCGTGGACCGCCGCTGCGGTGAATTCGAATGCGGCGACCAGATCGTCGCCCAACAGAACCCGCGACAGAAACAACCCGGACGTCAGGTCGCCCACACCGACCGGCTGGCGGGGGAAGGCCAGCAGCGGACGGCGCAGGTGCCAGCTTGAGTCGGCAGTAACAAGCAGCATTTCAAAACCATCGGCGGTCTTGCCCGGGTAATCGAGGTGTTTGACCACCACCGCTTTAGGGCCGCGCGCCAACAGCGCACGTGCCATCGCCAGACAGTCGAGCAGTGATTCGGGCTTGCGGCCCGAGAAACTGTCCAGCTCCAGTTGATTAGGGCACATGAAGTCAGCCATCGCGGCGGCCTCTTCCAGCAGGAAGTCACCGACTTCCGGGGCGACGATGCAGCCTTTTTCAGGATGGCCCATCACCGGGTCACACAGGTAAAGCGCCTTGGGGTTGGCCGCCTTGATGCGCGCCACGCCCGTCAGGATCGCCCGACCCTGCGCCGCACTGCCCAGATACCCGGACAGCACGGCATCGCAGTTGCCCAGCTCGCCAATCGCGGCAATGCCGTCGATCAGCGCGGGGATCTGCTGCGGGGCCAGCACTTCGCCCGTCCACTGCTTGTATTGCGTGTGATTGGAGAACTGAACCGTGTTGAGCGGCCAGACATTGACCCCGATTCGCTGCATCGGGAACACCGCTGCGCTATTGCCGGCGTGGCCGAACACCACATGGGACTGAATGGCGAGCAAGTGGGGCGTACGTTTCATGGGTGTGGAATCCTGAACACGATGCAAATGCAGTAATGAGAAATATAAGTTGCGCAGTATGGCTGTAAATCACTCCGGGCAGTTAAGCTGGTCGCTCCTTTGTTGGAGCACCCTGTCATGCTGACCCTGGGAAATATCTTCGTGCTGATGCTGTTCGCAAGCGCTGCGGCCTGGTGGTGGCACGCCCATGGTCTGCGCGAAAAAGCGCTGGCACGCGTGAAACAGCATTGCGCACGCCTCGAACTCCAGCTCCTGGACGACGCCGTCGCCCTGCGCCGTCTGACCTTCGCCCGCGACGCGCAAGGCCGCAAGCGTCTGGCCCGCGTCTACGCGTTCGAGTTCACCGTGACCGGCGAACAACGTCACCCCGGCACCATCACCATGTTCGGCGCCCACACCGCGCAAATCGAACTGGCACCCTATCCGTTTGAGATAAAAACGCCGCCGCCCAGCGCGGAAATCATTCAAATGAGTGAGTGGCGTCAATCGCATCAGAAGTGGAAGCAGTAGCCGGGCACGACTCTTGTTATCAGGCTCTTCTCGTTCCCAGGATCCGCGTGGTAATGCATTTCATGACGCTCTCGCTGGAGCGTGAGGAACGATGATCGCAACGATCGTGCGACGCTCCGCGTCGACATGCTGTTCTGGACGCTCAGCGTCCGAGGGTGAGCCAGCAGCCCGTCAAATCAGGCAACTCGCCAGCTGCGCCTGTAACTTATCCACATCCTGCGGCGCAGAAAAGATCAATTCCAGACGTGAGTCCTGCTGCCATTCGCTGACTTGCCACGCAATCGGTGCGCCATCAAGCACGTTGGCTGAATACCAGCCTGCCGGGCTGTGGATAACCATCTTCGCCCTCCGCCACATCAGGCTTTCCAGCCATTGCAGCAGGCGTTGCAGGTCGAACGGTTGCGACGGATGCCAGCGCCAGCCAATGCTCCAGCCTTCGGCACTGTTCTGACTCAGGCAAATAGGCACACGCGGATCAGTCCACAGCGCAGGCAACTCGCCGATACTCTTAGGTAACGTCAGGTTATCCACAGCCTGTTTATCCACCGCCACACCCTCGATAAAGCCAGGCAAGCGAGCCAGCGGCAATTCCCCGTGCCGGGTCCAGAACACTGTGTGTGCCTTCAATTGCGCTGACAACGCTTGGCGCAAGGCATCGTCCAGTTGCTCGGACTTGTTCATCACCACCAACCCTGCCCCCGCCAGCGCCTCCTGTTGCGTGGGTGGCAACGGCTGGCCTGCGGCCATTGACGCGGCATCCAGCACCATCACACTAGGCTGAACCGTCAGCACACCACGCCATGGCGCTTCGCGCAGTTGGGCCATCAGTTGTGCCGGATGGCCCAAGCCCGAGGGTTCGATCAATAAACGATCAGGCCGGGCCTTACGCAGCAAGCGTCCCAGGCCTATCTGGAACGGCACACCGTTGACACAACACAGGCAGCCGCCAGCCACTTCGCCAAGTGCGATACCATCGGCAGACGTGCTCATCAGCGCCGCATCCAGACCGATCTGTCCGAACTCGTTGATCAGTATCGCCCAGCGTTCATTGGCGGGTCTCTGCGCCAGCAGACGCTTGATCAGGCTGGTCTTGCCGGCGCCGAGCGGGCCGCCGATGACGTGCGTGGGGATGTTCTGCAGCATGGGATCACTTTTAAAGAGTGCGTGGGTCATTGAAGAGCAAGGAAAGGTAGCGATGCAAGTGATACAGCTGACTGCTCGCCTGGCGCTGATGCTGCTGGCTATGTCTCCAGTTACGGCGTGGGCCGAGGCGTGCCTGGTGCACAGCCAGGCCGAGCGGCTCGATGTCAAAGTCTGCCAGGAAAATATCAACATCCCGGCCAGCCTGTTCAAAGACGGCTTCTGCCAGCCACAGCTGACCGGACAGCAGACCGAGACAACCTACTCGGCGCAATGCCCGACGGGTGCTTTCGGCGTCTGCCGTAACGCGCAGGTCGCCAATATGCCTTACCGCGAAAACATCCACTATTACGGCGTTGCCCGTGACGCGCTGTACCTCAAGCCCTTTTGCGAAGGCCAGAGCAAGGGCCAGTGGATAACGCCGTAACGCGCTTTATGCCAGCCAGTCCAGGGTCAGAATCAGCCTGCGCTCGTTACGCGCCACCGGCGGCGAACGGTGGATCAGGCCGAAGCCTTCATTGCCGTGCCAGCGCTCGCCCTTGAGCAATGCCACGTCGCCGCTGCCCATCTGTTGAATGTGCGCAGGATCGCTCGGCTCGGCGTCTGCACGCCCCAGCTGTTTGCGGTCCAGCACGTCTTCCTTGAGCCATTGGCTGCCAATCCCGCCGTAGGTAGTGATCAGGCGCACCGGCACGTGATCGACGTGGAAACGCGGGCACATGGCCTTGTCGAGCACGCGCAGCCGTAACCCGACACATTCAGCGCCCAGCAGACAGGCGTAGGCGCTTACCAGCCATGACACATCGGTGATGAAACCTTCATAGCCGTGCAGATCGGCATACGCCGACGCCAGTGTGCGCAGATCCGGCTCGACGTCGCCCCCCTTCACATCCAGCGTCAACGCCTCGGCGAGCGGCTCGCCCATCGATAGCAGCAACGCACTGAAGTCGACAATGTGCGCAGGCAACTGGCGCTGCCAGAGCGCAAGATTCACGCCCTCTTCGACGATCTCGCTCAACACCTCGGGCGTATCGCCCTGTGTCTGCCGAACCGATGGCCGAGGTTTAAACCGATACGCGAGCATCAGGCAGCCACCTCTTCCATGTGCCACGAACCGAACGGATCGGCCAGTTCGCACCAGCACTCGACACCGGTCGCCATCTCGGCGTCGGTGAGCAGGCAATTGTCCAGTTCAGCTGTCAGCAGCGCAAAATCGATGTTCTGACCGATAAACACCAGCTCCTGCCGGCAGTCGCCGGTTTCGTTGGACCAGTTCTTCAGAATCGATGCAACGCTATCCTTGTCCTCAGGCCAGCCATCACGGTTAACGAAACGCCACCAGCGTCCGGCGAAACCATGGCGCATCAAACCACCCGCCTGCGACCAGCTGCCCGCATCCTTGTACTTGCTGGCCAGCCAGAAAAATCCTTTGGAGCGCAGCAGTTTGCCATTGGTCCACGGGCGGTTAATGAAATCGAAGAAGCGCTGCGGATGAAACGGACGGCGCGCGCGATAAGCCGTCGATGCAATCCCGTACTCTTCGGTTTCCGGCAGGTGATCGCCGCGCATTTCCTTCAGCCAGCCCGGCGCCTGAGAGGCCCGTTCGAAGTCGAAGCGACCGGTATTGAGGATCTTCGCCAACGGCACCTGGCCCATCACCATCGGCACGATCTCGGCGTCCGGATTGAGCCGTTTCAGAATTGCGACAAGCTCTTCCCGCTCGCTGGAACTGATCAGATCGATCTTGCTGAGTAGAATCACGTCGGCGAACTCGATCTGCTCGATCAACAGGTCAGTAATGGAGCGATCATCCTCTTCACCAAGGGTTTCACCCCGCGTGTCCAGGCCATCCGCGGCTTCGTAATCGAGCAGAAAATTCACGCCATCGACCACGGTAACCATAGTGTCCAGCCGCGCCAAGTCGCTCAGGCTCTTGCCTGCTTCATCGCGGAAGGTGAACGTCTCGGCGACCGGCAGAGGCTCGGAGATCCCGGTGGATTCGATCAATAAATAATCAAAGCGCCCGTCCTGAGCAAGACGGCTGACCTCTTCGAGCAGGTCTTCGCGCAAGGTGCAACAAATGCAGCCGTTGCTCATCTCGATCAACTTTTCCTCGGCGCGGTTCAGGCTGACATCGCGCTGGACTTCGCCGCCATCAATGTTGATCTCGCTCATATCATTGACGATGACGGCCACACGCAAGTTTTCACGATTGCGCAGGATGTAATTGAGTAAGGTGCTTTTACCGGCCCCGAGAAAGCCGGAAAGAACGGTAACGGGTAGACGGTCTGACATCAGGATTCTCCAGTCAGCGGCAAGGCTTGAACCTTTTTCATGGCAGCTGCAACGAATCCCTCAGGCAGCCAGCTCTAATCACTGCACAATGTTATAGTATAACAACACAAAATAGCTACCGGGCTTGGTGACAGGTTTTGATGAAACGGCTCACAACGGGATTGATCGTGCTCTTGACGCTGACTGGCGCACAGGCGATGGCGGCTGCTCCGGATCTGGCACGCTGTACCCGCAGCGCGTCGATACTGGCGTGCAGCGATGCGCTGGGTAATAGCTACAGTGTGGTTACGGCAGGGCCGACGACCTGGTTGAAGGGTTATGAAGTGCTCGATAAACGTCGCTGGGCGCAAACCAACAGCCGTTATGGCCAACTGACGTTTTTTACCGGGCTGGCCTCGAATGGCGAAGCCTGGATTGGCACGATCCAGCGCGTGGGCTGGACCACGATCACGCGAGTCTCCAGCTCAAGCGGCACACGCAGCAAGATCACGTGCAGCCGCTTGAACGGCTGCCGCTGAACGCATCAGGCCTGTTGTTCCTGCTTTTGCGCCTGCACCCAGGCCATGTGCGAATCCACCGGCGGGTTGCGCTGGAAGTAGCGTTGCAGGCCGTCGAACAAACCGTCTGCCACAGCCTGTTGATGACGTGCCGTGACCAGCCGTTGACTGTCGCGGCTGTTGGAGATGAAGCCGGTCTCGACCAGAATCGATGGCACGTCCGGCGACTTGAGCACCGCAAAGCCCGCCTGCTCAACGCGCTTCTGATGCAGCGTGGTGATGCCTTCCAGACTGCCCAGAACGGTATGCCCCAGTTGCAGACTGGCTGCGATGGTCGCGTTCATCGACATGTCGAGAATCACCCCGGCCAGCATCGGGTCTTTGTCTTTCAGGTTGAGCAACGACGTCGCACCCAACAGGTCCGCGCCATTTTCTCGCTGCGCCATAAAGCGCGCTGTCGCCGAGGTTGCGCCGCCTTCGGACAAGGCAAATACCGAAGCGCCGGAAGCGGTCAGACGAGGTGCCGCGTCAGCGTGCACGGAGATAAACATATCGGCGTTGGATTTGTGCGCGAACTCGACCCGTTTGCGCAACGGCACAAAGAAGTCATCGTTGCGCACCAGGCGCACATCGAAGCCCTTCTCGCGCTTCAGGCGCCTGGCCAGCAACTGCGCGATGGACAGCACGACGTCTTTCTCGCGTTCACCACGTGAGCCGACTGCGCCTGGGTCCTTGCCGCCATGCCCGGCGTCGACCACTACCATGATGTCGCGTCCGGTGTGGGCCTTGCTCTGAATCGGCACCGGCACTGGCGGCGGCAGTTCGGCCATTTGCACCGGAGCACGCGCTGTGGAACTCATGTCCAGCACCAACCGATGACCTTGCGAGCCATCGGGGCCAAGCAGAAAGCTATTGAGCTGCACGGGTGCAGTCAGGTCCAGCACGATGCGCGTGTCATCGCCGGTGCCGTAATGCCCGGAACGAATCGATTTGATGACCGTGCGATCCAGCGCCAACTGGCTGAAATTTCCGGTCAGCCGGGAGCCACTGACATCGATGATCAGCCGGTCGGGCGCGGTAAGCATGAAAGTTTTGTACTGCACCGGGCCGCTCAGATCCAGCACCAGCCGCAGCTTGTCGTTGGTACGCCACAGACGTGCGTTGCTGATCTGCGTGGCGTAGGCACCCAACGGCAGCGTCAGGGCGGCGCTGGCCAGCAGCATATTGAGCAACACTTGGCGTCGGTGCATGGAATGTCTCAAAGAGCAAATCGAGCATCCCGGCTCACGAAGGGTTCATCCACATCAATAGTAACAATATAACATGCAGTTACAGGCGGAAGATGAAGCCCTTCATGAAGATTCCGTCATGAAATACCAGCCGCGAGCGACAATAATTCATCGCCTTGGCGGCTGGTGTTCCACGTGGAACATAACTCTATGAATTTGATCAGGTACGTGGCGCTACAGCGCCGCATTGCGGACCCAGCCAAACCGCGCGGGTGTCCATGCTGCCGTTCTGTTGCTGACCCGTAGCATTGAATGTGCCGACTACTTTGGTGGTGAATTCACGGTCGCTGAGGAACTGCGCCTGTCCTGTGCCTTGCGCCTTAGGGCAAGTGAACTGGAAATTCCAGGTCTTGCCGTTGCGCGCAGTGATCTTCTGCGAGCAACCGGAGGCCGGGTCAGTCAGCGGGATATCGTCGGACTTCACCTGCGCCTCGGTCAGGCAGGCCCGTACGCCTTTGCCTCCCAGTGAGACACCCTGCTTCTTCATCATCTGTTCCATCATGGCGCGCTGCTCGGGCGGCAGGTTCTGCAACTGCCCTAGCATCAGTTGCAGGTCCGGCAGCTGTTGCCCATCGACCTGCATGTTGCTCGTGGTCAGTTCCCACAAGCCCGGTTGCAGCATCTGCGCTTGAGCCAGTGGCGTCGCCAGACAAAACATCCAGGCCAATATGCGTTTGTTCATTTCAAGATTCCTGATCGAGCAGTTGAATACAGACAAGGCCGAAGCAATCCGGCCGGACGATAAGCCTTAGACGGTATAAGCGAAGCCCAGTTGCACCGGGAATAAAATAGCGACATTCCTGTTCAGCTGTGGTCTTTTAAGCGATAAAAGGCGAGAGCATTGTTCCACATGGATTATCACGACCCGTACTTTTTCGGCTATGTCATCGGCTTCCTTCATTTACTGGGCAGCGTTGCCGCCATTCACGCCTTGTTGACGGTGCGTACATCCCAAGGCGCAATTGCCTGGGCGATGCCGCTGCTGTTCATCCCCTACTTCACCCTGCTGCCTTATCTGATCTTCGGACGCAGTTCATTCGATGCGTATATCAAGGCGCGTCGCGAAGCCAACAAGGAAATGCGCGCGGCCATCGGCAACCTCAACTGGCGGCCGTGGATTGAAGAAGCCGTGGCGGCGCGGCGCTCGGATGCTTATGCAGCGCTGCGTGCGATGCCAAAGCTGGGGAACATGCCCGCGCTGGCCAACAACAAGGTCAGGCTGCTGATCAATGGCGAAGAAACCTTCGGGGCCATCTTCCAGGCGATCCGCGAAGCAAAGCAGACGATTCTGGTGCAGTTTTTCATCATTCATGACGATAAGCTCGGGCGTCAGCTACAAACGCTGCTGCTGGAAAAAGCCGCAGAGGGTGTGGCGATTTTCGTACTCTACGATCGCATTGGCAGCCATGCGTTACCGGGCTCTTACATCGAAACGTTGCGTGAAGGCGGCGTGCAGATAAAAGCATTCGCCACGCGCGGTGGCTGGCTCAACCGCTTCCAGATCAACTTCCGCAACCATCGCAAGATCGTGGTCGTCGATGGCCTCAAAGGCTATATGGGCGGGCATAACGTCGGCGACGAATACATGGGGTTGAAACCGCCGCTGGCACCATGGCGGGATACGCACGTGGAAACCATCGGCCCGGTAGTCGCCTGCTTGCAAGAGTCATTTGCCGAAGACTGGTTCTGGGCCACACGCGAGCTGCCACCGCTAAGCCTGCCTGAGGAATTTCCGGAAGACGGCGTGCTTTGCCAACTGCTGACCACCGGCCCGGCCGACGCACAGGAAACCTGCTCGCTGTTCTTCGTCGAAGCCATTCATGCCGCCGAAGAGCGCGTATGGATCACCAGCCCCTACTTCGTCCCCGACGAAGCGGTATCGGCCGCCCTGACCCTGGCGGTACTGCGCGGCGTAGACGTGCGTCTGCTGCTGCCCTCGCGTCCTGATCACTACGCGGTGTACGCCGCCTCCAGCCTGTACGCATTCGAAGCAGTACGTGCAGGCGTTCGCGTGTTCCGTTACGAACCCGGCTTCCTGCACCAGAAAGTGGTATTGGTCGACAGCGAGATCACCGCCATCGGCAGCGCCAACCTCGACAACCGCTCGTTCCGTCTCAACTTCGAACTGATGTTGCTGACCGTCGACAGCGCGTTTTCCAGCCAGGTCGAAGCCATGCTTACCGCCGACTTCGCTGCGGCGCGAGAAATCTCCCTCCAGGACAGCCACGACACCCGCCGCCTGCATCAGCTGGGCATGCGCGTGGCGAGGCTGATATCACCGATTTTGTGAGCCCGCTTAACACTATCAACCCGACTGACCCTCGTACCAATGCTCTGGTACTCATTACTGGAACTCCGCATCCGGTCTTGAATGAGCGGCACCGCACAGATCTGAACGGCATTCCCACGCAGAGCGTGCGGAACGAGAGGTGTCCGGGCTTACGACTCTCGTGCCAATGCCTTGGCATCCATTTCTGGACGCTCTGCGTCCGGTCTTGAATGTGCGTTGCGAAGTATTATCGTGCGCCAACGATAAACATCCTCCCGCGTCAGCGGCAATCCGGTCGAGCCATCGGCGAAGGGTTTCACTGCCAGTATCTGGTGCAGGTTGATCCAGCCTGTGGCGAAGCCATGCGTTTATAGCTTCAGCAGCGGCTCCTGGAAGCGCAATAGACGTCCGGCATTGCCAAGCACCAACAATGTGCTGAGATTGTGCAGGACAGCCGCGACCATGGCGCCAGCCGCGCCGAGCAGACCAAAAGCCGCCATCGCAACAATGGCCAGCGTCCAGCCCAGCCCGATGATCACGTTGACCTGCAACGTCTGCCGGCACTGGCGGCTGAGGCGCACGCAGGTGCCCAGTCGCCGCAGGTCGCTGCCAATCAGCACGATGTCGGCGGAAGCCAGCGCGATGTCCGCCCCGCCCGCCCCCATCGCAACGCCCACCACACCGGCCTTGAGCGCCAGCGAGTCATTGATGCCATCACCTACCACCATCGGCCGGAAGCCACCGGCAATTTCACCCATGACCCGGTTGAGCTTGTCCTCCGGCAGCGCCTGCGCCTGAACATCGGCAATACCGATTTCCCGAGCCAGGTTATCGGCCACGCTTTGCCGGTCACCGGTCAGCAGCAATTGGCGCCCCAGGCCCAGCTCACGCAGTTCAAGCAGCGCCGCCTGTGCTTCAGGTTTGACGCTGTCGGCCAGCAGCAGCCAGGCCAGAAAGATACCGTCCAGCGACAGCCCGGCCAGCGGGCCGTCATGCGCAGGCACGGCAGACGTGACGATGCCCAGTTGCTCAAACAGCTCCGGGCGACCCAATGCGGCTTCGCCATGCTCGGTCGACGCGACGACGCCCAACCCCTGGCGCTCGCGGGTATCGCTCAACGGCAACAAAAGACTGTTATCCACAAGCCCGGCCATTGCCCGACTGACCGGATGGCTGCTGGCCGAACCCAAGCTGGCCGCCAGCGCCAGCAACAGTGGATGCTGCGGGCCATCGGCCTGCACTGACTGCAAACGCAGGCGGCCAAAGGTGAGGGTGCCGGTCTTGTCCACGACCAGCGAGGTCAGGTCAGCCAGCTCTTCAAGGAACGCCGAACTGCGAATCAGAATCCCGTGGCGCGCCGCTACGGCGATGCCTGCGATAGCGGTCGCCGGAGCCGAGAGCACCAGCGCACACGGACACGCCGCAACCAGCACGGCGAGCATCGCCTGCGCATCCTGAGTGATAAACCAGGTCAGCGCGGCGATCAGCAACACCAGCACCATATAGCTGCCTGCGTAACGCTCCAGCAAGCGGGTGATCGGTGGCTTGGAACGTTCGGCGCTTTGCATCAGCGCAATGACCTTGCCCAATGTCGACTGATCGCCAATGCGGGTCACTTCGATACGCAGCACACCATCCAGATTGATCGCACCGCCAAACACTTCGACGCCGACACTGGCTTCCAGTGGCACCGACTCGCCGGTGATGGACGACGTATCAAGACTGGCTTGCCCGGAGAGCACACGGCCATCCGCCGGGACCCGGTCACCGGCGCGCACTTCGACCTGATCACCGGCTTTCAGCGTGGTGTTGTCGACCTCACGAATGCTGCCATCTGCACCCAGCAAACGAGCCTGGCTGCGCGTCAGGCGGCCCAGCGCTTCGATGGCCTCCTGCGAGCCGATCACGCTGCGTTCTTCCAGCACATGACCAAAGATCATGATGATCGGCAGCAATGCAGCCGTCATCAGATCGCCCGTGGCCCAGGCACCGAGCATAGCCAGTGCGATCAGTTGATCGGTGATGCCGTGCAGGCTCGGATGCCGCAGGCTATGCCAACCGGCGCTGACCACCGGGATAGCCACCAGCAGCGACGCCGCGCCCAGCAGCAACTGACTGACGCCCGCCTGCTCCGGCGCGACAAAACGCCAGATCAGCCCCAGCCCCAACAAGCCCAGCGCCAGCATCGCCAGAGTCAGTTGCCGGGCGGCGCTGCGCTGCTCCGCGTTGCTCAGCAAACTGCCCGCCGCCTCGGGTTTGGCGGCGTGGTGGGTGTGAACGGCTTCGCCACTCATTGTGGTGCTCCCTGGATGATCAGGCGGGAATCGTCTTTAGGATCGACGGTGGTCACCGAACCGGCCTGCCGCAGAATGCCCGGCACGCGCTCGCGATAAAGACGCTGCATCAGGCCAGGATCGCTGCCGTTGTGGGCAGCCTCCGACAGGCTGACGACCGTGGCCGTGGCCGCCTGCGCCTTGGCCAGACGCTCCGAGGCCTGAGCATGCGCCACTTGCAGGGTTCGATCGGCTTGCTGATTGGCGGTCTGGGTCAGTTTCTCGGCCTCGGTGCGGGCGTTGGCCACGGCCTGATCGGCCTGCTGACTGGCGGTCAGCACGGCGTTGAAAGCGTTGACCGCCGAGGTCGGCAGGCTCGATTGCACGTCTACCCGCGCCACTTCGACGCCGATGCCCATTCCGGTCGCAGCCAGTTCCTCCAGACGCTGATTGATGCCGCGCACCAAATCACCGCGCAGCCGTTCGCGGCGCTCGGCGGCCTGGCTGTCTGCGCTGATCAGCTCGGGGCGGGCGACCAGAATCGCGTCCAGATCCCGCGCGGCGGTCAGCGCCACGGCGCTGCGGTTGACCAGTCGATCAAGGGCGGGCAGTACGTGATCGCCCTGCAGAACAAACGCCCTTGGGTCAGTCACTTTGTAGAAAACGGTCACGTCCAGTTGCACGACACCCGCATCGCCCGTCAGCAGAAAGCCCGAGCCCGCCAGCGCGTCGCTCATCGGTGCCGAGAGGGTCGCGATCTCATCGGCTTTCAACGCGGCAGGCGAACGCAACAGGGTTTCCACGCGCCGCTCGATCACCCGATCAGCCGAGGGCAGCAGCACCACCTGTTCGAAGGGTTGTGGCCAGGCGGTCAGCAGACCGGCGTTCTGCACCCGCTCAAGCGCGCCAAAGCGCATGACCACCGCACGGTTCTGCGGATCGATTTCCCGTACGTTGGACGTCACCCAGCCAAGCGCTGCCAGCAGTGTGACGCCATACAGCCCGAGGAACGCCAAGCGGCTGGCCTGCAACCACGGGCTGCTCATGGCTGCGTTCCGCCTTTGGCGTCCAGGGCTGGCGGGCCGTCCACCAGCACACGGAACGGCGCGGCGTCGGTGCGCAGGATCAGGCGCGTACCCGGCGTCACGATCGTGCCAAGGGTGTCCAGCGAGCGCAGCAGATTGTAGAGCTGAGGCGAGCCGGCATAGGCGCGGCCATAGATCTGCGCGGCTTCGACGCGGGACTGCGCCTCGATGTCGGCGGCCTTGACCGTCGCATCCGCTTCGACGATGCGTGCGTCGCGCTCAGCCGCCGAACGTATCTGCGCCGCCTCGCGTTTGCCTACCGCCGTGCGCTCGGTGGCGATGGTTTCGCGCTCGGCGCGCATACGGTCGACCGTGGCGTTGAGGGTCACCGACGGCAGGGTCAATCGTTCGACACCTACTTGCAACACACGGACGCCATAAGTCGCCAGCAACTGTTGATCGATCTGCTGGCGCAACTGGTTTTCGAACGCCGTGATGTTCACTTTGCTGGCGTCGGTATTCACCAGGCTGGACAGGTCAAAGCTGCTCGCCGTGGTTTCCAGCGCGGAGCCGACAAAGGTGCGAATCTGCCGCGCCGCTTCGTCCGGCTGGTTCTGTACGGCACGCATGAAGCGCTGCACGTTGTCTGCGTCGCCCTGCACCTGCCACGCCACATACGCCTGAACGATGATGCGCAAGCCGTCGCGAGTGCCGACATCCTGCAGGCCGCTGGAAGTGGTGCGCAGGCGCAGGTCCACCGGGATGGTCGCCTCGAACGGTGCGGGCCAGCGCCAGCTCAAGCCTGGCTCCAGCAACACGCGGGACGGGTTGCCAAAGCGAGTGACGACAGTGGCCTCGCCCGAACGCACCTGCACCAGGCTGGCCGCTGCGATGGCAAAAGCAATCAGCACGGCGGCCAGGCTCGCCCGTCGCCACGGGAAGCTCGCCGGACCGTCAGACGCATGATGATGATGGTGCCCATGACCGCCATGCCCATGACTGTCATGGCTTTCGTGTTCGCTGTGATCGTGATGATGATGGAACAGACTCAAGGGACACTCCTTACTGAACGGCTTTACGCGGCGCCGTTGGGTCTGCCGGTGGGGTGAAAGAACGCAGGTCGATGGTCGGCGCGTTATCGCCGCCCAGACGATGATCGAGTATCAACAGCTTGGCATTACCCAGCCCCTCGGTAAGCTGGGCCAGGTATTGCTCCAGCAGGAAGGCCTGCCCGGCCTTGGCGTAGGCCTGCCGCTCGGCGCTGAAACGCAGGTCAGCGCCCTGCGCGGTGGCCATGACTTCACGCGCACCGGCAGTGGCCTGGTCGCGGGCAACGCTGGCATTGAGCTGAGCCTGGTTGGCCTTGTCACTGGCGGCGCCGCGCTCACGGGCGATCAGCGCCTGCGCACCAATCTGCGCAGCCTGCACCGCGTGGTAGGCATTGGCCGCCCCGGCGGGCGGATGAATCGCTTCGACCACGGTGGCCAGCAATTCTACGCCGCTGTCCAGGCGCTTCAGGTCAGCCTGCACCGCCTTGCCAATGTCATCGGCAAGGCCACTGCGCTGCTCGCCGAGCAGCTCGTCCAGCGTGCGCGAGGCAAAATCGTGCACCAGCACGCGGCTGGCGGTGCTGCGGATCAGCGCCGGGATATCTGCGCTGTGGTACGTCGAGGCCATCGCCGCCGCGTCCGTCAGGCCGATGCGATAGACGAACCGCACGTCCATGTTGACGATCTGAAAGCTCTGCTTGTCGCCCGCACTGCTGGCAATCACCTGGGACTTTTCGTTGATGTGGCTGGCATCCCACAGCCGGTTGGCGCTGAGTGGTGGTGGTCCTTCAGCCGGGTCGAGGCTCTGTTCGGTGGCATCGGCCGCAGAAACACTGGTCGCCAGCTCATGAATCACACCGTTCTCCACCGCCAGCACCCGCCCGAACGGCCAGGGCAGGCCCGCATGCAGGCCGGGCCCGAACACCTCGACCGGCTTGCCGAAGCGCTCGTAGATACCGCGCCCTTGCATCGGTATTTCATGCACGCCGCTCAGCGCCCACCCCAATGCAGCGACGACGGCCAGCACCGGCAGAAAGGCGCGGCGCATATAGGTGAACGCCCAGATCTGGCGCAGATCGATGCCAAAACGGTTGTGCAGTTCGTGCTGCAAGGCGAGCAGCGGACGCGGTGGCCAGCGCAGCAGGTCAGCGATGAAACTGCTGGCCAGCAGGCGCGGCTCGACACGAGGATTGCGCGGGCTGAAGACTGACAGGCCAGCGCGCAACAGAAACTCAAGGGCGACACACAGTGGCAGCAGGCCGATCAGCACGGCCACTCGCACAGGCCAGACTCGGTCTGCGCTGGAGAAAAACAGACACAGCGCGCCGATCAGCATGACGCTGATCGTCATGCGCACCAGTTGCGCCAGCGGTCCGGCTTCCGGTGACTGGCCGGCAGGCTCGCCGCTCAATTGCCGCTCGATAACCAGCAGGCCGAACGCCAACAGCAACATCACGCTCCCGGCCAGGTTACTCAGCGCTGAAAGCTCCGTGCCGGGCAACGCCAGGTTCCAGAAAGAACGGATCACTATCAACGCCAGCACGGCCCACGCCGCCAGCCACAGGGTCGAACTGCCGATATGCCTGATCAGTGCTTCGCCGGAATGGCTCAGGCGGGTGAGCAGGCGCTCGTACCAGCCGCTTTCATCACCCGCCTGTGCGGTTTCGACCGGCTGGCCTGTCTCTGGCGAACCCAGCGCACGGGCCCGCCACCTCGCCACATGCCGCGCAGATTGCAGGCCTGCGGTGAGCAAGAACAGGGCCGCTGCGGCATTGCACAGCACCGCCATCCACAATGAGCCCGGGGAAAACAGATCAATAGACAGCGCCAGCAGCAGCCCAAAGGCGCCTGCCCCACCGGTCAGGTACATCAACCGTCCAAGTCGCTTGGCCTGCTGCACCGCCATTTGAAAACGCGGCAGACCATCCAGGCCTGCATGCTCATCCAGATCAACCCGCATCAACACCCCGAAACCGCTGATTATCGCTCTGTACAGAGCCCTGCATTGGCATGTAAATGCCGCTGCATCTTAGCGTTACGATATAACACGCAGAGTGAAACTTTCGTCAGGTCTGTTAGCTGAACGAATGCGAGATAGCGTGCAGCGCTCATCGCTATACACAAATGACCGACGCTCGTGCTGTCATGGCTCCAGTGTGTGACGCGGAGCGTCACGAACGGCATGCCAACGCGGAGCATTGGCACGAGCATCACCCTCCAGGGAGGCAGGCGCGCTCATGAGGTCAGTCCGTGCGTCAGGAAAATGATTGCTGAATATTGCCTGGCAAAAAAGTTTTTACCGCTGGCGGAATATATCGAGTTGCTCAGCCCTGCCCGCCCCACTCGTCTGGAGGCCTTGCGCCAAGCGGCGTTGCGGATAATCGATCAGTCGATAGCGATGTGAAAACAAGCGTTCTGGCCGTCTCTACGCCGTATTCATTGAACAGGAGCGGTGTTTTTTTTTGGCCGATTTCCGAACCGGATCTCGTCTTTGTTATCTGTTGTGGGTAGTTTGCGTTCGGCAAGGAGTCGTTGGCGCGCCATTTTTTGTGCAGGACGCACAGAATTACTCAGAGGCTTCACCCTTATGAATCGCAGAAATCTCCTGAAAGCGTCCATGACGTTGGCCGCTTACAGCAGCGTGTCGGCTTCAGGGCTTTTCGCTGCGCGAGCACTGGCCGCAGCAGCCGATGGCGAGATCGAGCATTTCGATTTTGCAGAGTTGCAAGCCCACGCCAAGAAGCTCGCGAGCAAAGGCTACGTCAGCAACAAGCAGGTGCTGCCACCGGTGCTGGCGAACATGACGCCGCTGCAATTCAATGCCATTCGCTATGACCCGGATCATTCGCTGTGGAAAGACGTCAACGGGCAGTTGGACGTGCATTTCTTCCACGTCGGCATGGGCTTCAAGACGCCGGTGCGGATGTACAGCGTCGACCCTAAGAGCAAGCAGGCGCGGGAAGTGCATTTCCGCCATGACCTGTTCAATTACGAAAGCAGCGGCATCGACAAGAATCTGGTCAAGGGCGACCTGGGCTTTGCCGGTTTCAAGCTGTTCAAGGCGCCTGAAATCGCCATCAACGATGTGGTCTCGTTCCTCGGTGCCAGTTATTTCCGGGCCGTGGACAGCAACAAGCAGTACGGCCTGTCGGCCCGTGGCCTGGCAATCGACAGCTACGCCAAGCGTCAGGAAGAATTCCCCGATTTCACCAAGTTCTGGTTCGAAACCCCGGACAAGAACGCCACCCGTTTTGTGGTCTACGCCCTGCTCGACTCGCCCAGCGCGACCGGCGCCTACCGCTTCGACATTGACTGCCAGGCCGGTCAGGTGGTCATGGAGATCGACGCGCACGTCAATGCGCGTACCGATATCCAGCAACTGGGCATCTCGCCAATGACCAGCATGTTCAGCTGTGGCACTCACGAGCGCCGCATGTGCGACACCATTCACCCACAGATTCACGACTCAGATCGCCTGTCGATGTGGCGCGGCAATGGCGAGTGGATTTGTCGTCCGCTGAACAACCCGGTCAAGCCGCAATTCAGTGCGTTCTCCGACAAGGACCCGAAAGGCTTCGGTCTGGTGCAGAGCGATCACGAGTTCTCCAGCTATCAAGACACGGTTGTCTGGTACAGCCGTCGCCCGAGCCTGTGGGTCGAACCGATCACCGCATGGGGTGAAGGCGAGGTCAGCCTGCTGGAACTGCCGACCACCGGCGAGACGATGGACAACATCGTGGTGTTCTGGACGCCGAAGACGCCGGTCAAGGCCGGGGATTCGATGAATTACGGCTACAAGCTGTTCTGGAGCCCGCTGCCACCGGTTAGCACGCCACTGGCACAGGTCCACGCCACGCGCTCGGGCATGGGCGGTTTTCTCGAAGGCTGGGCGCCGGGCGAGCACTACCCGAAAACCTGGGCACGGCGCTTTGCGGTGGACTTCAATGGCGGCGGTCTGGATCGTCTGCCGGAAGGCACAGGCATCGAGCCGATCGTTACCGTGACCCACGGCAAAGTGCAGGATTTCAACATCCTCGTGCTGCCGGACATCAAGGGCTACCGCATCACCTTCGACTGGGTACCGGACAGCGACTCGGTCGAGCCGGTTGAAATGCGCATGTTCATCCGCACCGGCGACCGGACGTTGAGCGAGACCTGGTTGTACCAGTACTTCCCACCAGCACCGGACAAGCGCAAATACCCTTGATGGGTTGAGCGTTGATCGGTTGAACCTTGAGTGTCATACCCCGGTATGACGCTCATCAAAGTTCTTTGAGCCGCTCGGCGTACTTGACCAGGTCGGCCAGTGAGTCGGCTTCCATCTTGCGCATCACCGAGCCGCGGCGGACTTTGACGGTGATTTCGCTGACGTTCAGGCGGGCCGCGATCTGTTTGTTCAGCAGCCCGGTGACCACCAGGTCCATCACCTGTTGCTCACCCTGATTGAGGCTCGCGTAACGGCGCTGCAGTTCGGCTTCGACAGCGGCGCTCTGGCGCCGACTGCGATCCTGCGCCAGCCCTTGCTGGATGGCGTCCAGCAGGTCCTGTTCACGGAAAGGTTTGGTCAGAAACTCCACAGCCCCCGCCTTCATCGCCCGTACCGACATGGGGATGTCACCATGCCCGGTGATGAAGATGACCGGCAGGAAAATCCCCGATCTGGCCATGTGCTCCTGAAAGTCCAGGCCGCTCATGCCTGGCATGCGGATGTCCAGAATCAGGCAGCCCGGCGCATCGGGGCGAGGCGTTTCCAGAAACTCCCTGGTCGAGCCAAACAACAGACTGCGCAACCCGACCGACGCCAGCAGATCTTCCAGCGAGGAACGCACCGACAGGTCATCGTCGATAACGTAGACGATCGGCTCCTCAGGCGGCGTAACGGTGGCGGCTGTATTCATCAGGTTTCCATCTTTCCGGTAGGCAGGGTGAAATGAAACGTAGCACCGATTGAAGGGTTGGGCGTGACCCAGATGCGCCCGCCATGGGCCTCGATGATCGAGCGGCTGATCGCCAGGCCAATCCCCATGCCCTCCTCCTTGGTGGTGTAGAACGCGTCGAACAACCGATGGGTGTTTTCCGGCTGCACGCCGATGCCCTTGTCGCTTACCGCAAATCCGATATCACCGCCGTCACGCCAGTCCACCCGAATCTCCAGCTGTGCCTGATCCGGCTCGGCCTTCTTCATCGCGTCCACGCCGTTGAGCATCAGATTCAGCAGCACTTGCTGGATCTGCACGCGATCAGCCAGCAGCGGTGGCAGGCCTTCGGGGATATCGACCGTCAGCGCAACGCCCTGCTCCTCTATCTCGCTATGCGCCAACGCCACGATCTCGGCCACGGTGTCGGCGACACTGATCCACTGCTTGTGGGTAGACGAACGCTTCGCCAGAGCGCGCACTCGCACAATGATATCGCCTGCCCGGTTGGCGTCGCCGATCATGCGTTCGACAGCCTGCCGGGCTTTTTCCAGATTGACCGGCTCGGTGGCCAGCCAGCGCTGGCAGGCATTACCGCTGATGACAATGGCCGACAGCGGCTGATTGAGCTCATGGGCAATGGACGCCGTCAGTTCACCGAGTTGATTCACCCGTGCGATGTGCGCCAGTTGTGAGCGCGCTTCATGCACCGAACGGATGGCCAGCGCCATGCGCAGCGCCAGCCAGGTGGTCATGGCAATGGCCGCCAGGCTGATGATGCAGTTGACCAGCCCGGACGCCTCACTGCCTCTGGACGTGGTCATCTCGTAGCTGATAACGGTCAGCACCATGCACAGCAGGGCTATCGCGATAACGCCGCCGACCGGCAAAAATCTGACCGCCAGCAACACCACCGCAATCTGAAACACACCGACGGCAATTTCCAGATCGGTCAGCGTGTCGGCTACCGCAATGACCAGCGCCAGCAGCAGCAAGGCGATCAGCCGCACCGCCAACGCGGCCTTGCCGTAGGATTCAGGTTCACGCATGGGCATCATCCCGTTCGTTGCAAAAGGCCCGTTAGGTTCTGTACGAAAAGTCGGCGAGCGAAGGTCAGGCAAGGCAAAAACAGGCGAGGACCGGCCGGGGTCGCGTTCGACTCTACGTGTTGTAAATGAGCATTCCGATCGGACTCGCGCACGAGCCTGTTTTTAACGCAGCATCACCGAGCGCAGCCACTTTACGTACAGAGCCTAAGTATGTCGTACAAACCTCAGGAAGGATTGTCCAGGCTGAACTGATCGGCCAGCTCGTCATAGGCAAACAACTCGGCGTAACGCCCCCATTGAGTCACCGCGTTCAGGGTCTGCATGGCATCGCTTTCGGACATGAAGTCTTCCAGTTGATCGCGAAAGCGCCGCGCCGGTGCCGTATGCGTGGGACGATCATCCAGCACCCGGCGGATATGCGCCACCAGCGGCACAAAGCTCAGCAAATGCTGGGCGAAGAGCTGCTTGCGCTCATCCACATCCGCCAGCGCATAACGCTCCGCAGCAGGCAGCAAACGTATGTCGCCGCCCTTCAGTTCAGCAAAGCGCAACAGTTGCAGCACCTCGGCAATCGGGAACAGTTCGTCGGCGTTGTAGTGCAGCGCAGCGGCCAGCTCCGGCAGATCGGCTTTCAGGTTATAGGGCGGCGCGTGAATCGCCTCGATCAGCCCTGCAAGGGCGTTGGTGGAAACCTGTGGCAACACCATGCCCAGCCCGGTGCCGGGAAACACACCCTGACGGATCTCGCCCACATCATTGTCCTGAGTCATCAGCACGTAGATTTCTTCTACCAAGGCACGGAAAATCGGGTCCTGGCGATTGCGCGGCTGCGGCAGATCGACCTTGATCTCGCTGATCACCCGCCCCGGATTGGAGGAGAACAGCAGGATGCGATCGCACATCAGCACCGCTTCGGCGATGTTGTGCGTCACCATCAGGATCGATTTGATGGGCATGCGCCCTTCGCTCCACATGTCCAGCAGATCGGTGCGCAGGGTTTCAGCGGTCAACACATCAAGCGCGGAGAACGGCTCGTCCATCAGCAAGACATCGGGATCGATAACCAGCGCACGCGCCATGCCTACACGTTGGCGCATGCCACCGGAAAGCTCTTTGGGATAAGCGCTCTCGAAACCGTCCAGACCGATCAGGTCGATAGCCGCCAGCGCACGCTTGCGGCGCACGGCAGCCGGCACGCGCTGCGCTTCGAGGCCGACTTCAACGTTTTCCAGCACGGTCAGCCAGGGAAACAGAGCGAAGCTCTGGAACACCATGCCCACCGACATCGCCTGCCCTTGCGCAAGGCGCGGAAAATTCACCTGGCCTTCGGTCGGCACCACCAGCCCCGCGATAGAGCGCAACAGGGTCGACTTGCCCGAGCCGGAACGACCCAGCAGGCCGACGATTTCGTTTTCATTGAGTTGCAGTGTCACGTCATCCAGCACCAGGCGCTCTTTGCTGGCCTTGCCGTACACATGTCGAACCTTCTGAACATCTACCAGGCACCGCGTTTCGACCGCCATCATCATGGCGCCCTCCCTTACACAAGATTGCACAAAATCACACAAGGCTCAGACGTCGCTCGGCAAACCCGTACAGCGGGCGCCACAGCAACCGGTTGAACGCGATCACGAAGACCGACATGACAGCAATGCCCAGCGCGACACGCGGAAAGTCTCCCGCCTGAGTCGCATTGGCGATGTACGAACCCAGCCCCGCCGCCTGTACATGCTGGTCGCCCCAGGACACTGCTTCGGCGACGATGCTGGCGTTCCACGAGCCACCGGACGCGGTCAGGGCGCCCGTCACGTAGTACGGAAACACCCCCGGCAATGCCACCCGACGCCACCACTGCCAGCCGCGCATGTTGAACATGCTGGCCGCTTCGCGCAGGTCGGTCGGCAAGGCACTGGCCCCGGCGATCACGTTGAACAGGATGTACCACTGCGTGCCCAGCACCATCAGCGGTGACAGCCAGATATCGGGGTTCAGGTGCAGCCCGACGATAGCGATCACGGCAAACGGAAACAGCACGTTTGCAGGAAATGCCGCCATGAATTGCGCAATCGGCTGCAACCGCTCGGCCCACACTGGCCGCAAGCCGATCCATACCCCGACCGGCACCCAGATCAGGCTGGCAATCACGATCAGGGCGATCACCCGCAACATGGTCGCCAGGCCCAGCCCGAAGGCGGTGATCATGTCGTTCAGGCCCAGCGATGCCTCGATGAAACGGAACAGGTAAATACTGGCGGTCAAACAGGCAGCCATGACCATCCCCAGCCACAGGTAATCAATCAACCGGGCGAACCGTGGCGTCGGTTTCACTTTCCAGAACCGGGACACCACGCGCCAGTCGATCAGCATCAGCCCTTTCCACGGCGCAGCCAGAAGTGCGCCGAGCATCGGTGCCAGACGCGAGCGACCCAGTACGCTGTACACCCAGGAGCGTGGACGCTTCGCCGAAGCCGTTTGCTCGAAGCGGAATTTGTCCGCCCAGGCGACCACTGGCCTGAACAGCAACTGGTCATAGGCGAGAATCACGACCGCCATTGCGCCGACGGCCCAGGCAATCGCCGGAAGGTTTTTCTGTTCGATGGCCAGCGCCAGCCAGGAACCGATGCCCGGCAGGTTGACCGTGGTATCCCCGACAGAAATCGCTTCACAGGCAACCACAAAAAACCAGCCGCCGGACATCGACATCATCATGTTCCACACCAGCCCCGGTATAGCGAACGGCAGCTCCAGACGGGTGAAACGGAGCACCGGCGAGAGCCCGAACTGGCGACTGACTTCACTCAGGTCAGCCGGCACGGTGCGCAACGACTGATAGAAACTGAACGCGATATTCCAGGCCTGGCTGGTGAAAATCGCAAAGATCGCAGCGCATTCGACGCCCAGTTGCCGGCCGGGGAAAAGCCCCATGAAAAACGTGACGGTGAAGGTCAGAAACCCCAGTACCGGGACGGATTGAAGAATATCCAGCGCAGGAATAATGATCTGTTCGGCCTTGCGGCTTTTAGCGGCCAGTGTCGCGACGATGAACGTGAAGACCAGCGAAGCGGCCAACGCGATAAACATGCGCAACGTAGTACGCAGGGCATATTCCGGAAGCCGCGCCGGATCGAGTGTCACCGGGCTGGAATCAAGCACGGCGATGGGCTGCAGCATCTGGCCGACGCCATACCACAACAGCGCAAAGAATACGGCCAGCAACACGACACAGATGCCGTCGGCCACATAAGAGTTTCGCGCCCCGGCCCTGACAAAACGCGGCGTTCGCAGGCTTTTACCAAATTCGGATATCGAATGCATTACTCACCTCGCGTCGGCAGCACAGGCGCAGGACAGCAGGTTTGATAAACAAACAGGCTGTCTGCGTTTACTGATAAAAGGGCATTAAAGGCTGCCGGATAGTGAGACAAAGCTTATCGAGTTTTGAACAACAGTTAAAACCTGCAAAGGTAGAGCATGTTTATCTGTATGTATGAGTCATATATACGAACGTATAGGTACATGAATGTCCGCTTCACAGGCACTTATTGGCACTCGCGCTGAGCACTTATCGTTCTCCACACAGTGCGTTGAAAAGTCTGGAGAACCAGACAGATGCCTGAACAGCGCAGGAGCAGACCCTGCGACAACGGTCCCGAATCCATGGGCAGTCGAAAACGCTCCCAAGGTCATGGCGAGAGAATTTTTCCAAAAAACCGGCCAGAAGTGCTCCAGAAAGCAATTTTATTCTCCTCACCGAGTGCTTGAATTGTCTCGCCGGGATTAAACGGATTGCGCTGTTTAATGGCATGGACACCGTGCATCAGACCGGTCCGGCATCACTACTACTGTGAGGATAATGATATGTCGACTACCGTTGCTCAATCGGAAAAGAAAGCTGAAACCACCAGCAAAAAGATCGTGATCAAGGCAAAAAATGAGCGCCCTATTCTGATGGCCGCTCATCTGTAAAACGACGTCAACAGCCGGGCCAGTGTGCCCGGCTATCTTTTGACAAGGAGTGATACGGATGAGTGAGTCTTTCATCGCACTGGGTCGATTCGAGAAAGGTCAGGACCAGACGTCAAAAACCTTGATGTTTTCAGGCAGCACCCATGAGGTCACCGGCCTGGACGGCGAAGTTGAGCAGTGGAATCAAGTGCTGGAACTGTGTGACGGTTCAAGGACCGTAGAAGAAATCTGCGCCCTGAACGGCGATCTGGAAGAACAGGCCATTGGCGAGTTGCTGGAGACGCTGGCCGAAAGCAACCTGGCTTATCGAGCAAACTCAGGTGAGCGTTACATGACCGGCGACGAAGCCATCCTGATAATCGAGGATCTTCAGGCCGATCTGCTGCACAAGACGCTCTACGCGAACAGGTTCTGGCGAGGCATGCAGACACCAGAATCCGTGCCTGAAAATGTGTACTACGGAATGGCCATCGAGAACTTCAACTTTCTGTACCGTGAAAGCTGGTTTGATTCCCCGGTGCTTAACTACGTCGCCTCCGAAAAAGCGCGGCTGAAGATGAACGAGTTCTACGGTGAAGAATACGGACATGACGAACTCATTTTTCAGGCACTGAGCACCTTGGGCATCACCCAGCAACAGATCCGTGAGTCTGTGCCACTGCCTGAGACACTCGCGCTGTGCAACGCACTTGCCTATTGGGCGGCGACCGACCCGCTGTTTTTCTTTACCACGATGGGCATCCTTGAAGGCAAGGACATTGAAGTGGACAGCTACATCATCGCCATGCAGGCAAGTGGCAAGATAAAAGACGAATTCATCGCCCCCATTCTGGCCCACGCCAACATCAACATTGGTGCCGAACACGGAGTGCTGACCCGCGAGCTGTTTGCTGAAATACCGGTAGTGACGGCTGATCAGCTACGCAGTATGAAATCCAATACCCATATATTTGTGGAGCTTTACGACAACTTCCACTCTGCTGTCTGGGATTTCTACTCCACAACCCACACGCTGCTCAGGCCCGTCAACCTATAGGAACGATCGTATGCAAACGCACAGTCAACGTTTTCGTTACCCTAAATTCCGGGCCGGTGTTCAGCACACTCAGGTGGATAACAGCCACCACCTGGACTATCGACTGCAAAGCGTCGTATTGGAGAACCCCGAAGACACCAGCCTTGTCGCGTTGCTGGCGGATCTGAAAGAAGGTTGCCTCAGCACAGACGAGCTTTATGACAAGCACCATCCGATGATCGACTCGCAGATCATCGAAGCGCTAATTATCGATCTGGATAAACACTATCTCCTGACAGAGGGCAGGTACATCCAGCCCAACGGGGTGCTGTCCGGAAAAGAATTCACGCGAAAATTGAATGCAACGATTGCGGCTTTTCACAGAAAGCAGGGTGACTCGTCCCTCTACCAGCGCATGAAAGATCAGACCGTCACCCGCACCCAGCTCATTGGTTTTGCGCTTGAGTACTACCATATTGTCAAACAGGCACCCAAGGTCATCTCGCCGGCCATGGCACACCATTCCAGCCCAGAGGTATACCAGGGTATAAAAAAACTGTTTCTGGAAGAGCATGACCATGAATCGTTGCTCGCCGATGCCTTGTCAGCGGTATCGGTCGATCGGGAAAAACTGAAATACGTCGCTCCGCTGGATTCGACGTTTTCCATTTACTCCTCTTTGGGCGTGTACGCGAGACAACACCTGTTGTCGTTCATCAGCTCGCTATTCCTCTTTGAAGAACCCTACCCTGAGTTCAACGAGCTTTTTTTAGAGTCCTGCGAGCGTCTGGGCATCCCTAAAGCGTTCTGGGGCCCGATCATCGGGCATTCCAACGTTAACGAGTCTGAAGGGCACGGCAATATCACCAACGACCTGCTAAGTCATTTTCCAGCGGTATCGGAAGAGGAAGCACGGGTCACATTGGTCCATGTCTGTTCCCTGCTTGAACTGATGGGGAAATGGGACAGCCAGATCTGCTCGTACTACGAGAGCGGCGTCAAACTTCGTCTTTTTAGCTGAGGTGATTCGCGTGGAAAAGTGGTCCATTGGCAGCTATAAAAAACCCTTCCTCAACATCGGCTATTTCAGCCCGGACGAGGCGGGGGCCAGCATTGAAATCGGAGAACACCATTCCGAATTTTCGTTGACCTCCGAGTCGCTGGACGCCCTCGACAACACACTTAAAAGCCTTGGCACGTGCGACAGTGAACACTGGATAGCGTTAAAGCAGAACACCTCGGAAAGACCGTTGCAGGACATCGTGGCGATCCTTGACGACGCGGGATTGATCAGAGAAGCAGCCCCCGAACACACCCTGGCAAAAAAACAGGGTTTATTGAACGACACGCTGGAAGAAGCGTATGCCGCCCTGGCAAAACAAGGCTTCAACCAGCAACTTATTGTGCAGGAACTGCTTGAGTCCATACAGGCTTCCTCACCCGTTCCAGTTACTGCACTCTATAACAGCAGTTCGAATATCTATCTGATCTACGCACGGCTGGCTCTCGATAGCTGGAAAGTTATCTGTCCACCGGCAGTCCCTGCAGCGGCCGCCCTGTTGAAAAGACTCGCGGGGCAACGCGTTGAGACTACAGACATCGAATTCAGCGCTTTCTGGGTAGGCGAAGTCAGAAAGTGTCTGTCTGCGCTGACCTGGCTCCTGGTTCGCAGCCAGCAGCAGGACGCAGAAAAGCTTTGCTCATCTGTTTTGCCTGCAACCGATGTGGATTCAGGACTGAATCTCGCTATCCGTCTGGAGCGTTGGGGGCTGGAGTTTCTGGGGGAGCAGGACGCAAGCCGATACCGCTCGGCCTTTAGCGAAGACAATGACCGTTGCGACGCCCTCATCGCCGCCAGCTACGCCCAGGAGTACTACATCACTGACCGGTTTATCGACCTGATCTGCCCGGCCATTTCGCAACGCTTGCCCAGACCGCTCAAAAAACTTGCCCGACGGTATTACATGGAGGAAGCAGGCCACGAACTGTATGAGCTCAAGACCTGCAAATCGCTGGGCATGAGCGAGGCTGATCTGCATACCTCACTGCCGACGCCTTACGCGCAACTGCTTTGCGATTTCTACACCTACTTTGCGACAACGGATGTGGTCTCTTACTTCGCCGCCGCTACCATTACCGAAGGGCTGCCGGGTCAGGAAAACCTGTTGAATTCGCTTTCCACACAGTTCAACAAGACCGCCGTATTCAATAACCGCCCCTCTCGCAAGCATGAGCAACTGAACGAAAAACTGGCTCATCAGTACATCTCCAGAATCATGCTGTCCGAAGTTGGCGAACTGAGCACGCAGCAACAGCAGACGACCGCGACAGCCTATGCCTTGTTACTGGAACTGACCCACCGTGCCTGGGAAGAACTGCACCGACTTCATGTGTTGAACAAGCGACCTCCTCTGAACTTCGCCATGAGCGACTTTCTATGAGCCACGCGCTTTCGTTGGAGCAATACGAGCAGCACGTCAATCCACACTGGGCCGCGCTCTTGCAGCAACTGGGGGAGCGCCCGGTGTTCATAAAAGCCAAGGATGAGTTTTTATACGACAGTGATGACAATCGCTGGCTGGATTTTGTGGGACATTACGGCGCATCGATTCTCGGACACAATCATGACGGCATTCAGCAACGACTGATTACGCTGATTCAACAAGCGCTACCTGCCGGAGCGCCGCTGGGCATATGCACGGGTAGCGCCGAGCTTGCTACCCGGCTGATTAAGCGGCTGGGCCTGGAAGGAACCTGGAAGCTGTGTAGCGTTACTACCGGCACCGAAGCGGTGGAAGGCGCGGTAAAAGCTGCTCTTTTCGCGACTGCCAGACGTAAAATCCTGGTGAGAGGCGGCTGCTTTCACGGCAATAGCGTCTTCACGATGCACCTCAGCGATCAGCCTGCGCATCGGGAAGGATTCGAGGCCTTGCGGCCCGCTGTGGATATCGTCTTCTTCGAGCACTCTGACGAAGCCCTGAAGGCAATCGCTGAAGGTGATGTAGCCGCCTTGATAGTAGAACCGGTACAGGCCATGGGCGGCGGACGTACCTTCAATGCCGACGAAGCCGATTCGGTGTTGGCGGCCTGCCGCCAGCACGGAACGATCAGTATTGTGGATGAAGTGTTCTGCGGGCTCGGCCGCTGCGGTACCTACTCGGCCATGCAGAAACTGGGCTGGAGCGAACAGCCGGATATCCTGTTACTTGCCAAGGCCCTGACAGGCGCGATGATTCCGAGCGCCCAGTTACTGATGCGCACTCCCCTGTTCGACGGGCTCTTCGCGAGGCCAGGTTGCCAGAAAATCCTCGGCTCCACATTTGCCAATAACAATCTGGCGCTCAGCCTGGCCTGCTCGGTCCTGGAGTTGCTGGACAGCTATATCATGGATGCCAAGGCCTTCAGCACGCTCGATGACTTTGGGGCGCAATTACAAGCGTATCCGGGCCGCTGGCCTGATGTAATAAACGGTGTGAGCTGTCTGGGTGCGTGCTTTTTCATCCAGATGAAAGACCCGGATACTTGCTTCACCCTTTGGCATTCGCTGTTCCTTAATCACATCTGCACGACCATTTGCCCTCACAAACCTACAACGCTGAAGCTGATCGTTCCCCTCACCGTTGACCAGGCTTCGCTGGACGAGTTTCTCTATGTATTTTCCGAACTGGCCGCTGATCTGCAAGGATAAGTAATGAGCCTACTATTGCTCGGACCCACCGATGACTATCTGCGTAAAGTGATGGCTGTGGATAAGTCGGTGATTGTGTTGACCGAGACCAAGCGCTTGACGCCTTGGCAATTGACGACACCCTGCGAGATTCATCTATGCAGCTTTAAGGAAATCCCCGAATTGCTGCTGACTGCCATGAGCATTGCAGCAGCCACCTCGGTGCGTGCTGTCATTTCATTCACCGAGCTTGGCATCGTGCCAGCAGCGATCATCGGCCGCCTGCTCGGCGTTCCGGCACCACAGCTCGACGCTTCGATTGTCTCGCGCAACAAACTCCTCACCCGACAAGCCTTGCGAAAACAGGGCCTGACCCATGTCGACTTTCACGAAATCGCAGCTAACGGTTGGCACAACGAACGCGACCACACGGTAGTCGTAAAACCCATCGACGGAACCGGCAGTCTTGATGTGCACTGCGTCGCGCCTGGCGATAGCGTCGATCTTGTGCCCGAGCAGCGATACATCATGGAAACGTGGCTGGCAGGCAAAGAGTTCAGCTGTGAAACCTTCAGTATCAAAGGGGCTCATTATCTGCTGGCCGTTACCGAGAAATGGCTGGGAGGAACGAATGGCCTGGTAGAAACAGGCCATCTGATCGATCCGGCCTCCTTCCAGCTCACCGACGAGCAGTGGGCTTACTTATGTCAATGCCTGAACGCCGTAGGCATAACGGATGGCCCGGGGCACACAGAACTGAAAATTGACGGCGACTCGATAGACATCATCGAATGTCACAACCGGCCTGGCGGCGACCGGATCTGGAGCCTCGTGGAAATCGTGACCGGCTTTGACATGATTACCGCTCAGGTAAATCTGCTGCTAGGCAACCAAGTGACTGTCGCAATCGACCAACGTGGCTGCGCGGCCATCAAATACTTTGAGTTGCCGCCCGGTACCGTTCAGTCGGTCAGGATGCCCGAGGCATTCCCTGCTCATGTTCACTGGCTGGATTCGGGCCTGCGACCTGGTGAAAAAGTGACCGGAGTGTCCAATTCCTTTCAGCGCCAGGGCGGAATAATTGTGTCAGCCCCTGACGCTTGCGTATTGAGGGATCGCCTCAGCCACGAGCTTGAACGAATAGAGGTTGTCGTCGCATGAGCCTAAGAACGCTTCTGGTCACTATGCCTCCTGACGCCAGACGTATCGTGCTTGTGCAGTTCCTGACCTCACTGGGCTATTTTTCAATCATCCCTTTCTTCGTTATCTATCTGGTCAGATTTTTAGGCTATTCGCCGTCGTTTGCTGCCAGTCAGTTGACGTTATTTCTGGTAGGCCAGTACAGCGCCTCTTTTGTCGGCGCCTACCTGAGCCACAGGAAAGGGCCGCTGCTGACGATGAAGGTCGGCCTTGTGCTTCAGATTTCGACCTACGTGCTGTTCGCTGCCGGGCTATCTTCGGCGTTGGCGCTAAGCCTGCTGAGTTTTTCGCTGGGCGTGAGCAAGGCTTTTTTCACGCCTGCGTCCAAGGCCGCACTGGTTGGATTGACCCCTGGCGATAATCACTACCTGCTTTTCTCGTTCAGGAGCACGGTAAATAATCTGGGGGTTGCGCTTGGAAGTTGCCTGGGCGCAGCGCTCATTGAACAGGCAGCCGCGACAGTGTTTATATTCGCCGCTGCGATTCAATGCCTGGCCCTGTGGATACTGGCAGCCGTCAGACAACGCTCAGGCAACACCAGCGCCCACAAGCCAAACAGCGTGAAATTCGGCGCCGCCGTAGGTAGCATATTGCGCACACCGCTGGCGGTCATTCTGATGATCGTCTCACTGTGTTATCAGTTTCACTACATACAGCTGGAATATTCATTTCCACTGATTGCAGATCACAACTGGGGAACCGACTCCGTAGCCCATGTGTTTTGGGTCAATGCAGCCACCGTCATGCTGTTGCAACTACCGTTCAATACCTGGCTTTCCAAAAAAATATCGGTATACCGCACGCTGGTGCTCGGCTTCGGGTGCATGGTCCTCGCGTTCTGGCTGATCGCCGAACTTCCTGCCAAGGGCTTTTTCCTGTTTGGCATATTGCTGTTTACAGTGGGCGAAATCACCATTGATCCTGCTATCGACTCTCTGCTCAGCAAGCGTGTATCTGTTGACCTGCTGCCGGTAGGTTTCGGTTTGCTGGGCCTGATGGGGCTGCTCGGCTCGGTCGCCGGGAACGCAGCGGCAAGCCTGTACGCAGGCTCAGGAGACTTCACACATTTCTGGTACGTAAACGCCTCACTGGCAGCGCTGGCTATTGTGTTGATCGGGTTTTATCGTAAACAAGACACTGTGGTATTAAAGGACAGTCACTATGGACACCCCTAGCAGCGATTCCGGCGTTATCCAGTTGTCGCTGGACAAAGACCTATTGGATATTGCGTTCATTCACGCGTTCCTGACGACCTCCAGCTGGGCGGCAGGTATTTCAATTGATCGTGTGCACACCAGCATTGCCAACAGTCTTTGCGTCGGCGCGTTTGATGGGCAACAACAAGTCGGTTTTGCCCGGCTGGTGACGGACTTCGCGACCTTTGGCTATCTTTGCGATGTCTTTGTCGATGCGCAATACCGCGGACAGGGACTGGGGCGGCGTCTTTCGGAGGCGCTTCTGGGAGTTCCAGAGGTGCAATCACTGAGACGTATACTACTGGCGACAACAACGGCCCCATGGCTGTACGAGAAGCTCGACTTCACTCCCGTCAACAAACCCAATTATATCTGGCAGCTTCACCGACCCGACGTCTATTCAACATGAGGCAGCAAGCACCGTGCGATCACGCTCCCCGCACGGTGCAGTGCTTCAGGGGCCTGTCAGGGAACAGATGACAGCGGCACGTTATTGTTGGCGTATACTTCGCGTAAGCTCACTGAGGTTTTGATTTGTTTAATACACTTCAACGACCTCAAGGTCAGTTCGATGAACCGTGAGTACGCTTCCATGCTGTAACAGACGATATGAATCATGAAATCAAAATCGCCTGTCACATTGTAAAGTGCGACCACTTCAGGTGAAGAGGTCAGCTTCTGCTCCAGATCACGCGTAGATTCCGGCGTATGTGAATCAACGGAAAGTTGAATAAACGCTGTAATATCGAAACCCAGTACATGCTTGTCCAACACCGCCTGGTAATGCTTGATGTAGCCCTCTTCCTCAAGTCTTTTCAAGCGACGCCAGCAAGGAGTTTCACTTAACGACAGTTTTTCACTGAGTTTGGCGAGTGTGGTTCTGCCGTCCGACTGCATAATGGAAAGAATCTGCAGATCCACCGAATCAAGCGAACTAGATTTCCTTTTCATGCTTATCCCTTGGCTAATTTTCTCGATCAGGACACTGGGTTATCGGCAGACCACAAACTTCAGTTTTTATAATAATCGACTGATTGAAATGCATGAATATCAATCGGTTCGTTACCCTTTATAAAGGCTTTGTCTCACGCCGATGCGAGCGCCGGCCGAGTGCAGCGATTAAGCAGCGAATCCCTATTCTTGTCAATAAACGCCCACCGGCGTCGATGTACCAGCACGCTCAAGCGTGCGGCACCCGCGATGTACTCAAGAGATTGTCGTATCGGTATCAAGAAGCGACGATGAACGCACGATGAGCATCCGCGCTTGAACGTGCCGTGCCCATGCACTGTGCATGGGCAAAACAGTCAGGTAGATATGGGCTGATCAAACCCGGAAGTGGCTGACCATCATCTGCAGCTGTCCGCCCAGGCGTGCTAGTTCGACGCTGGAGGCGGCGGTTTCTTCGCTGGCTTCGGCGGTCTGTTCTGACACGTCGCGCACGTTGACGATGCTGCGGCTGATTTCGTCGGCGACAGAGCTTTGTTGCTCGGCGGCGGCCGCGATCTGCTGGTTCATGGCCTGAATGCTCGACACGGTGCGCGTGATGTTTTCCAGCGATGTACCAGCCTTGCGGGTCAGTTCGACACTGCTGTCGGTCAGCGCACGGCTGCCCAGCATGATGCCGGACACCTGACGAGTACCGTTCTGCAACGCAGCGACCAGGCCTTCGATCTCTTCGGTGGATTGCTGAGTGCGCTGCGCCAGGCCGCGCACTTCATCGGCGACCACTGCAAAACCACGCCCTGCCTCACCGGCACGCGCCGCTTCAATGGCCGCGTTGAGTGCCAACAGATTGGTCTGCTCGGCCACCGCCTTGATCACGTCCATGACCTTGCCGATCTTGTCGCTTTCCTGCTCCAGCACATTCATCGCGTCGGACGAACGCGCCACTTCAGTGGCCAGCCGTTCGATCTGCTGGATGGCCTCGCCCACCACCTTGTCACCTTCGCGAGCCTGCGTGTCCGCATCGGATGCCGCAACGGAAGCCTGCTCGGCATTGCGTGCGACTTCGTGAACGGTGGCCGACATTTCCTGCATGGCCGTGGCCACCTGATCAGTCTCGACCTTCTGGCTGTTGACGCCAGCGCTGGTCTGCTCGGTCACTGCGGACAGTTCTTCGGCCGCGCTGGCAATCTGCGTAACACCGTCGCGAATCCCGGAAATCAGCTCGCGTAAGGTAGTGCCCATATTCTGGATGCCTTGCTGCAATAAACCCAGTTCGTCGCGTCGGGTAATGGCCGCCGTATGGGTCAGATCGCCGGAAGCGATGCGCTCGACGATCGCCAGCGTGTCACGCAACGGGCGAGTGATCTGACGGGTGATAAGCACCGCAGCAAGAATGCCGAGCAGCATGACCAACACCACACAACCGATCTGCAGGTTACGGGCCTTGTCGGTGTCAGCCTTGGCCAGCTGCATCTGCAGCCCGTAAAGCTGTTCGCCAAGCTTGACGATGGTCGCACCCTGAGTGGTCAGGTCCTTGCGAACATCACCCGCCGTCTGCGCGGTGGCCTTGAACGCGTTAAGGGAAGCACGGTAGTTGCGAAGTGCAGTCTCGAACTGCGCAACCTGCGCGCCATTGCTGGCAGCAAAAGCCGATTTGAGTTTGTCCAGATGGCTGATAGTGGTGTCCAGTTGCTGGAAAGCAGCTTTCTCGCTCTTCTCATCAGGTTTGGCGGTATAGCCTCGCACTTCGCTGCCCGTCAGCAGCACGTCCTGTCTGGCGGAATTGACCTGTTGTGCCAGATCGAAACGGGTCGGGTCGGACGGGTCCATGCGCATGACGGACTCATTGAGCGCTTCAACCCCCTGAGCCGCAGCGGCAGCATTGGAAGTGATCTCGGTGCGCACCTTGGTACTGTCCCGGTAAACCGCACGCATGCTGTTCAGCGACGCCTCGTAGTCACGAGTCACATCAGCAAGATCACTCATCGGTTTCAGGTTGACCGGGTTGGTGAAGCGACCCCGCAGTGAATCCTGATGCGCCTTGAACACGTCCAGTTTGCTTTGCATGTTCTGCGCGGCGGTTTCATCGCCATCGGTGAGCATGTATTGCAGGCGCGCAACGCGCAGGTTGGTCAGGTTGCTGCTGAGTTGAGCGATGTCGCCGATTCTGTCGGTGCGACTGATCAGCTTGTCGAGGCTGGTCCAGCCGACCAGTGCAAGAATTGCCGTAAAAAAAAGAACGGTCCCAAAGCCCAGTGCCAACTTCATGTTGACGCTGATATTCGCAAAGCTGCTGTTCATGACATCTCCTGATTATGCTTTTTTAATGCGCACTGACAAAGCTGAGGATTTGTTTTTATGAACAGCAGACCCGCGCGCTAGAGCTATCGGCCGCACAAGCGCAAAACTTGATAAAAAAACGTGAGTGTTCAGGCACCGATTCTCAAGAAAAAAACGGGGGCTGCTCGCCCCCGTTCTGATCAGCCAACCAGCTTGAAACGGGCGACGACATTGCGCATGTCGTTCGCAACCCGTGCCAGTTCGTCGGCGGTCACTGCGTTGTTGTCGATACCCAGCATCAAGGTCCCGGAGCTGTTGCGGATCTCCATGACGTTACGGTTGATGTCTTCGGAAACCGCGTGCTGCTGTACCGCAGCGCTGGCGATCTGGGTGTTCATTTCGACGATGCGCTCGACACCTTCGCTGATGGTCGACAGGCTGCCTGACGCTTCGCTGGCCGCACTGATGCACGCTTGAGCCTTGTGCTGCCCGGCCTGCATCTGCTGCACGGCCGCGTCGGTGGCGCTTTGCAGTTGTTGAATGATGCTGCGGATCTCTTCGGTAGACGCCTGAGTACGCGATGCCAGCGTGCGGACTTCATCAGCCACGACCGCAAAACCACGACCCTGCTCACCGGCACGTGCCGCCTCGATAGCCGCGTTGAGCGCCAGCAGATTGGTCTGATCGGCAATGGTGCTGATCACCTGAATGACGCCGCCAATCGACTGGCTGTGCAAGGCCAGCGCCTGAACCTTCTGAGCACTGACTTCCACTTCATCGGCCAGCGCCTGAATGGTTGTGTGAGCCTGATGCATGATGCGCAGTCCGTTCCGCGAAGCGGTATTGGCCTCGTCAGCAGCCGATGCGGCGCCTTCAGTGTTCTGCGCCACGTCGGCGACGCTTGCGGTCATCTCGTTGATGGCCGTGGCCACCTGTTCGGTCTCGGCCTGCTGTGCGTTCATCGATTGCTTGGCCAGACCAATGGAAGTGCCCAGTCGCGCCGCCACGTCAGACAGCTCATACGAGGTGCGATCCATGTGCGAGATGGAACTGGAGAACGCTTCTGCCATCAGGTTCAGACCGTTACCGATATCGGCCACTTCGTCCTTGCTGA
The DNA here is from genome assembly GCF_023278085.1 of Pseudomonas syringae. Lineage (NCBI taxonomy): Bacteria > Pseudomonadati > Pseudomonadota > Gammaproteobacteria > Pseudomonadales > Pseudomonadaceae > Pseudomonas > Pseudomonas syringae. Next base: position 5,398,682 of record NZ_CP066265.1, read on the forward strand.
CCACCTGCACTCGCGCACTCAGATCACCGTCGGCCAGACGACGGGTGACACCCAACAGGCCGTCGATGGCCATCCGCAAGGCGCGATAGATGCTGCTGAACGCATAGAGCAACAGCAGACCGACGATCACGCACATAGCGATCATCATCTGGCGCAGCTCGAGCAACGAGGTGTAGCGGGAATTCAATTGGTCCTGCAGTGAAACCTCGATTTCGTCTTGTGCCTTATAAAGGGCAGTGACCACCACGTTACCCTGAGCACCGAGCGCCTGACCCCTTTGCGCGGAGAAGTCCGGGCCTTTTACATAGGCTTGCAGCTCGTTACGGAAGTTGTCCATGGCTGCGGTAGCGGTGGAGATCGGATCATTGATGCGGGTGGCCAGTTCCGGAGAACGTCGTTTGAGCAAACGAACGCTTTGCTCAAGCTCGCCACGGAACAGCAACTCGAGCTTTAACAGGCTGTCGAGCGAACTGCGCATCGAGACGCTCAGGCCCTGCCCTGTGCTCATGCCCGCTGTAATGCCACGGACCTGACCGGCCACGTTGATTTCCCTGGGCATGCGAATGGTGCTCAGGTCGATCAGGAACAGCGTCGCAGGATCATCGTCCAGCACCAGGCCAGAGGTGGCCGATACGTAATAGATAAAGTTGAGCGTCTGCGCCAGTTGCTCGTTCCACTGGGCAAAGAAATCATCCGGCGAAAGGCCCGGTTTGACGCTTTCCATCAGGGAACGCGCACTTTCACGAAGGCGCTGCACGCGATTCTCTGTTTCCAGCTCAGGGCCCTTGCGAGCATCCATATCGGAAAGATTATTGAAGGCCGTTTCAAGCTGGTTACGGTTATTGGCGAGGTCTTGAGCAGCAGAGGCATCACCCGACAACAGACGGTTGGTGTGCGCGCGCTGGAGCATGGAAAGCCGCAGGATAGGCGTGACGGTCAGCAGGTATTCGCGCCCGACACGCTCTTGCTCGACGCTATCGATTCTGGAATTCAGGTTGCTGAACACCCTCGCACCGAGAATGACCAGCGGGATAACGATAATAATGGCTAAAACGGCAAATTTGGCAGGGAAACGCAGGCGGTTGGTAAGGCTGATACCAGGCGAAAGAATATTCATGTTTTTCTCGATTTAATTAAGGTGCCCGATCCAGTTGAAAAAACTCCTTTCTTTGCATCACGGCAGGCGCAGGTCAGTTTGTCGGTCTCAAACAGATCACCCATTCGAGTAGAGGCACTGTGACATCACTTCAGAGCCAGCCGTCATTGAGAAGTTCAATGACGACCATCAGCTGATACCGACCTATCGGCAAGGCCACGCAGAACGTGAGCATGAGAAAGATATGCAGCTGCGAACGAAGCGCAGCAAGCGCCAGAAATCATGCAGTAAGGGAAGATTCAAACGAGGGGTTCATTGATCGAGAAGAGAAAGTAAGGCTGAAAAACTGGCTGGAGAAATCCGCCATGGTCTATACCGTCGTGCGACAACCTGGCTGCACGACGGCGGGTATTTTTCTGCTTTGACGGATTTCTGGTCGTTCAGGCCCTCGCCCATTCCACATTCGACAGACCGAGCTTTTCCGCCTGAGGCTTGCTCAACTTGGGCACCGGATCTGAACGGTATTTGGGAATAGCACCAAACCCTGCATCAACCGAAGCCCAATGCCAGGCTTCCTGATTGTCCATGGCGACTGCTCTTATGTAGAACGTCTTGTAACTGCCATGCAGCAGGTAATCGATACGGTAGTGTTTTTCATCAGCCATGGTTGTTGCTCCTGCTTTGTCAACTCGCAAAACAGATCATGGCCGTTTCAAAAAATTCAAAAAATTATTACCGTCATTTAAACGATATCACACTGCCATCAGCCCTCACACTCAAATGAATAGCACCGAATACAGGCTTATTAATAGGCAATGTTAATAACCAGGATTTGTTCACAACATTAATGGTTTAAGCATGGCCTCTCCGTGCGTCGCTTCTTGAAAGGCTTCAACTATAAGACCGCACTTTTCCTTGCCTGACTTCGAGATAAGCAAACTCTATTGAACCTTCATTTTTACGCCGCTCATCCTATAAAAATAAAGTTTCGAGCAACGTCTACAGGCGTCCCATCTCATACCCAGTGACTGCGTTGAATCAAGCCCATTCGTATGGGTTAACGCTCCCCAAAGAGACAAAGCCTGAGGAAACGACATGTTCATTCATAACAAACGACTTCAATATACCGTACGTGTAGCTCGTCCAAATCCAGGACTCGCCAATTTGTTGCTGGAGCAATTCGGTGGTGCGCAAGGCGAACTGGCGGCCGCTGGACGTTACTTCACCCAAGGCCTGAGCGAAGATGATCCAGGCCGTAAAGATCTGCTGATGAGCATCGCCACCGAGGAACTCAGCCACCTCGAAATCGTGGGTTCGATTATCGTCATGCTCAACAAAGGTGCTAAAGGCCAACTGGCTGAAGGCATCGAAGAAGAAGGCGAGCTTTACCGCGCCATTAACGGCAACGGCAATGACTCGCACATCACCAGCCTGCTGTACGGCGCCGGTGCGCCCTTGACCAACTCGGCCGGTGTGCCGTGGACCGCTGCCTACATCGACACCATCGGCGAACCGACTGCCGACTTCCGCTCCAACATCGCTGCCGAAGCACGGGCCAAGATCGTGTACGAGCGGCTGATGAACGTGACCGATGATCCAGGCGTGAAAGAGGCGCTGGGCTTCCTGATGACGCGTGAGATCGCTCACCAGTTGTCGTTTGAAAAAGCCCTGCACGCCATCCAGCCCAACTTCCCGCAAGGCAAGCTGCCTGGCGATCCGGAGTTCACCAACAAGTTCTTCAACATGTCCGGCGAACCGAATGTACGGGGTCCGTGGAACCAGGGCGGCGAGTGGGAATTCGTCGAGTCACCACAGCCGGCAGTCGATGGCGGTGATGGTTCTGCGTCTGTGACCCTAGATGCCAACGATGCAGAGGTTCTGGAAATGATGAAAGAACGGACCATGTCCGATCCGACGTCCAACCCTATTACCGGCGCGGATCTCGGGTCGGGATTTGTTCAGGGTAAAGACCTTTAAGGGATTGCCCTTCAAGAGGCTCTCCCACAAGAGCCTCTGAAGAGCGCTGATGTCGCAATCAGGAGAAAGGATCATGAAGCAACCACGCTCCAGCAAGCACTTCTCGCCTGATGGCGAGTTCGAGAAAGGACTGACAGATGCGGTATTCGTGAACGGGCTTCGTGCGTTCGACGCACAGGCACGTCTGGCACGCAGAGGTTTTCAGGTGGCGATGGCTACCAAAGTCTTTGGTGTCGGAACGTTGCTGGATAACAACTTGCCCAGCCGCTGATTACTCGATCCTCAGTCATACGCTTCAGCCCTTTATACACCTGCAAGCGAGGCTGAATGTCAGCCTCGCCTGTGGATAACTTCATGTGCAAAAAAGGATTATCTGCATGGCTCGTACAACGATACAAGATCTGTTCATTCATGAACTGTCGGATGTTTATAGCGCCGAGAAGCAAATTACCAAAGCATTGCCGAAGCTGGCGCGCGCCTCGACGAATCCCCTGCTCGCAGAAGCCTTCAAGGCTCACCTCGAAGAAACCCACGGCCAGATCGAACGCATTGACCAGTTGGTGGAAGCCGAAGGGCTGAAGCTCAAGCGCATGAAGTGCGTGGCGATGGAAGGTCTTATCGAAGAAAGCAAAGAGTTGCTGGATGAGATCGAGAAAGGCGAAGTTCTGGACGCCGGTTTGATCGGCGCTTGCCAGAAGGTCGAACACTACGAGATTGCCAGTTACGGCACCTTGATCGCGATGGCTACGCATCTGGGTATGAAAGAGGCGGTGAAATTGCTGAGCGCAACATTGGCCGAGGAAAAAGGCGCGGACGAGAAGCTGAGCGCCATCGCTGAACAGGGCGGAACTCAGGCTGCGACTTCAAGCAAATAGATTGAAGTCTTTGAATCACCGCCTGATGTGGCCTGATGAGTATGAGGTCACGCCAGGCGGCTTATCTGCACCCGGTCACATTGCTGCCTTGCAGGATCGCCACCATAAGAAACGACCTTGTTTGGGCAATCGCCACCTATCGGCAACCGACAAAATTCGCTGAATTTTCCCCGGCCCGCAGCACTCCCTTCTCTACGCTTTATAGAAAACAGAACATCTCGAGTGACCGCATCTATCGTGATTTCAACTGCCGAGGTAAGATTTTCATGACGTCTCTTCAAGTGATGACCGGCGCAGCCGTCGTCAAAACCGTCGTTGAAGAAGCCCGTTCAAAAACCATCTACCAATCATGGATGAATGATCAGGCTCCGGAACATCAACATGATGCGGTCACTTTTCTGAATCATTGCCTGGCTCGCGCCGAACGGGAAGCGTGCGATCTTCCGGCCCGGCCGGAAGCACTCGAGCAGTGGATGGAGCACAACGTCGGGGTCGTTGCCGACCAGTACGCGCATTACCTCAAAGAGCGTCGCATTGGCCGGCCGCGACGGTTTTTCAGGAGCAAGGCCCAGGCGATGTATTTCATCCAGCACGTTGCGCCAGTGAAGCTGGTTGACGGCGCCTGGTTATATGGACTGTTACCGCACTGGGCAGACTATCGATTCCATGGCCTGATTCGCACGTATCTGGAAGAACTGGGCGATGGCGAGCAGGCGCAGAATCATGTGTCGCTGTACCGCAAACTGCTGGCCGACCTCGACTGCGATACCAGCGCTCCGTTGCCGGATGAAGCGTATCTGCAAGCCGCCATTCAGCTGTCGCTGGGCCAGTTGACTGATCAATACCTTCCTGAAGTCATCGGCTACAACCTGGGCTATGAGCAACTGCCGCTGCACTTGCTCATTACCTCGTTTGAACTGAATGAATTGGAGATCGACCCCTATTACTTCACCCTTCACGTCACGATCGATAACGCCAGCACCGGACATGCACGCAAGGCTGCCCAGAGCGTCCTCGAACTGATGCCCGTCGGTCAGGAGCGCGACGAGTTCTATCGGCGTGTCGCCAACGGCTATCGCTTGAACGAGCTGGGCATGGGCTCTGGCGACGTCATTCAGTCGTTCGATCTGGAGCAGGAAGTGGTGGCCATGCTTGAGCGCAAGCGGACCTTCGGCCAGCACATGCATTCCGACTACTGCCGTCTGGATGGCAAGACCGTCAACGAGTGGCTTGCGGAGCCGGATCAGATCCCGGAGTTTCTCGCTGTGCTGGAAAACAGAGGCTGGATCAAGCGTCACGAAGACCCTCTGCACAGTCGCTTCTGGAAGTTGTTCGAAGGCGCTGGCGCGCCGATGTTCGGTGTGTTCAATGGCTACGAAAAACAGCTCATGCACGACTGGATTGCGGGTGACTGGCTCGCCGATGGCAGCGCTCAGGCGACTGTGGGCAAACGCTTGCCCGAAGCGTTTCGTTCACGCTTTCGCAACGTGCAAGGCGTCCAGCCCTCTCCCGCCCTCGCGACGCCGACGCTGGAAGATGTCGACCCGGATGTTCGCGAACTGCACATGAAACTTGAATCGGCGGCGGCGACTGAAAAAATGTCCACCCTGATCGCAAGCATGTCACCCGCGCGGCATGCGACGGCGGCCGGACTGCACGCCACTCGCCTGTTCGTCAGCAGCATGGCCGAACGACTGACCGGAGCACACGCATGAGCCTCCCGCTGCCTGACCACAATGCGTTGATCACGCTCGCAGAACGCCTGAAAACCAATGACTACCGCTTCATCACGCCAACGCCGCTGACCCACCGCCACGTCAATCAACGCCCCGAAAATCGCGTCGCCGCGTCGTTGCGGGATATTTTCGGCTGGAGTCGTCTGATCCCGGAATTCATGCTGCCGGTCTCGGAAGCGCAGGGCCTGCTGGAAGCCGGCATTCTTGAGCGCAGCGACGACGGCCTGAAGAGTCGCGTGAGGTTTTCCAGCCTGAATGACCTGCTGCTGGTGCACTCGGCGTTCCCGACCACCGATGAAGACTCGGTGTTCTTCGGTCCCGACACCTACCGCTTTGCGCAGTCCATCAATCGTCATCTGCAGGACACCGCGCATCCGATCAGCCGCGCCGTGGACATCGGCTGTGGCACCGGTGCCGGGGGCTTGTTGGTTGCCGTTGCACGCCCTGAAGCCCAGGTCTATGCCGTCGACATCAACCCTAAAGCGCTGCACTTCGCCGAGATCAACGCCGCTGCAGCAGGTCTGAAAAATCTGCAGTGTTGCCAGAGCGATATCCTCTCGGGCGTGACCGGCAGTTTCGACCTGATCGTCGCCAATCCGCCGTACATGAAGGACAGCAAACGCCGGGCTTATCGCCATGGTGGTGATGCACTCGGTGCGGACCTGTCGGTGCGCATCCTGCGTGAATCACTGGACCGCCTTACACCAGGCGGCTCGCTGGTGCTCTATACCGGCGTGGCGATGGTCGGCGAACACGATCCTTTCTTCGATGCAGTGCGTGGTGATATCGACCATGCAGCGCTGGCATGGACTTACCGCGAGCTGGACCCGGATGTGTTTGGCGAAGAGCTGCTGGAAGACGGTTACGAAGACGTGGACCGTATCGCTGCAGTGGAATTGATCGTCACTCGACGGGCTTGATCAGGCTGCATACTGCCGCCCAGCGCCTCTGACGCGCAAGGGCGGATTCATGTGTGCGTTGCCATCGATACTGACCCGTTGCAGCGGTGGGCTGATCGGCTCGGAGAGCGCTTTATCCAGCCGCACAGAATGATTTTCATCTTTTCATCATTACAAAAAACGCTATAAAAACAGTACGTTAGTTGGATTACAAATGAACTATCAAGAAATTTCTATTGCTGCCGATCCAGATAGATATCTCTGGAAGCCAGATTGTATCGACTGACGTTTCCACATGCTTGACGCTCTAAGGCGTGATCCAGATCCGACCTTAGTGTGATCAAGCATCTTCCGGTTATCCAAGCGGGCTGTAGCGTTAGTACGAAGGTACTTTGTGTAGCACTGACCATTTAATGATGACGGATAATCAATGAACATGATAAATCGTACCAGCTTTGCTACAAAACTCATGGTCGCGTTCATCGCGTGCGCCGTTATTACGCTGGCAGTGGGCGGTCTGGGCATGCTGGGTATAAACCGGCTTTCCGATGCGCTAAAGCTGACGTTCTCGAACAACCTGGTGTCGGTGGCCTACACGAACGAGACCATGACCGCGCTGACCACGCACAACCGCGGTCTCTACCGGCTGCTTGATGCCCGAGACAAAGCCACCGCAGAAAAGATGCGCCAAGGCATCGATGCCGCGCTGGATCGAGCTCAAAAACTCTATGCCTTATACCGTGCGACTCCGCTGGAAGATGACGAGCGGGCAGCGGGCGATCAGTACGATGTAGTGATGCCTTCCTATATTGCTGCCTCGCAGAAAATATTCGACCTGCAACAGGCAGGCAATCTGGAAGAAGCCCGCAATCGACTTACTGAGCTGGCGGAAGGCGATTTCAACAAAGCCCGTGGCTATCTCCAGATAATGGTCGACTCCAACAAGCGTCAGATCAAAGAAGGTGCGGATGCGGCTGACAAGCTGCAAAACACTTCCGTAATAATGCTGACCATCGGTATCGTCATTGCGTTTCTGGTGGCGATCATGTTGGGTTTCCTGATCACTCGCATGATCACCAGACCGTTGAAAGAGGCCATCGAAGTTGCGCAGCGTATTGCGTCAGGCGATCTGACTCAGCCTGTTTCCAGCACTCGAGGTGATGAAGCCGGGCACTTGCTCAACGCGATCGGTACGATGCAAAGCAGCTTGAAACGGACGATTCAGGAGATTTCCAGCGCGTCCGATCAACTGGCCTCCGCTGCGGAAGAGCTCGGCGCAGTGACCGAAGAAAGCACTCGCGGTCTCACCCGTCAAAACGACGAAATCCAGCAAGCGGCGACAGCGGTCAATGAGATGACCGCCGCCGTAGAAGAAGTCGCTCGCAATGCGGTCTCCACTTCAGATGTATCCAAGACCCTGGCCAACGATGCCGTCCATGGCCGTGGACAAGTCGATGATACGGTCAAGGGCATCGGCACCATGGTCAGCGAGATCACCGAGTCCACCGGGTCGGTCACGACGCTCGCCGGTCATGTTCGGGACATCAGCAAGGTGCTGGAAGTGATCCGCAGCATCGCCGAGCAGACCAATTTGCTGGCCCTCAACGCGGCCATCGAGGCGGCACGCGCAGGCGAACAAGGCCGAGGATTTGCGGTGGTGGCCGACGAGGTTCGTGCACTTGCTCACCGTACACAGGCTTCGACTGTTGAAATCGAAGGCATGATCGGGACGGTGCAGTCCGGTGCCGATGGCGCCGTCGCTGCGATGAGCAAAAGCCTGGCGACCGCTACCAACACCCAGCAACTCGCCGTGCGCGCAGGTACCGCGCTGGAAAAAATCACCAGCGGCGTCGGGACCATCAACGAGCGCAACATGGTCATCGCGTCGGCTTCCGAAGAGCAGGCGCAGGTCGCACGCGAAGTCGATCGCAACCTGGTCAACATTCAGGAACTGAGCGCGCAGACAGCAGCGGGCGCCAATCAGACCAGTGCATCCAGCCACGAATTGTCACGTCTGGCGACATCGTTCAACACGATGGTTGCGCAGTTCAAGCTTTGAGCCCCACATGAACAACGCTGGCTGATCCTGCACCTTGCATAGGTCAGGATTCGTCAGCGTGTTCAACCTGCCCTGTGGCCGCAAGCGCCACAACTTCCACGACAGTCCGATCTCCGCCTGCTAATGTCGCGACAGGCGGCCACGCCGTGCCGCCGATTGACAGGAGGTCACTGTGCGTCGGGATTACCTGGCTTTTTTCATCTCGCTGTTTCTATCAAGGCTCGCCGACCAGATCCTGCTGTTCATCGTACCGCTGGTGGTGTTCCAGACCACTCATAGCGCGTCCTGGGCCGGGCTCGCGTTTTTCGTCGAATCGCTGCCGCGCTTTCTCGCGTTTCCGTTGTGCGGAGCCTTGTGTGACAAGTTCTCGCCCATCAGGATGCTGCACATCAGCCAGATTTACCGCGCGCTGCTGTGCATCATTGCCATGCTGCTCTATGCACTGTTCGGCGGTATCGCCTGGCTGGTAGTGCTATCCGCGCTGTGCGGCGTACTGACCACCCAAGGCATCATGGCCCGCGAGGTGCTGATGCCGCACATCTTTCAGCACTACAGCTACACCAAAACCCTGTCCTACTCGCAGATCGCCGACCAGACCGGGCTGGTCCTCGGACCGCTGCTGGCCGCGTTGTTACTGGATATCCAGGCCTGGCACTGGGTGGTGATGTGGGTCGCCGGACTGTTCGTACTGGCTGACCTGAGCATGCGGGTGTGGCAGCGCAACAGTCGCATCACACTTGAGGTACACGAGCAGCATCGGGACATCTGGCTGCAACCCCTGCGCATTGCGTTCAGGCACATCCGCGAGCTGCCAGAACTGCAAAAAATCATCACCTTGGCCGTGGGTGTAAACCTGATCGTCGGCGTCACCCTGGCGACCTCGGCAGCCATGGTCATTGGCCAATACAGCGCCGACACGAGCGACTACGCCGGACTGCAGGCGGCAGGTGCAGTGGTCACCATTGTGATCCTGTTCTTCCTGGCCCGAGTGGTACTGCCCCTGCGAGTACTCGGCGGCGTCGCTTACCCCATCATCGCCGCAGGCGCCTTCATCACCGCCCTGAGCCCGAACCTGGCGGGTTATACAATAGGTTTCCTGCTAATCGTCGGCTTCGACAAGATGTTCAACCTCTACATGCGCAGCCTCCGCCAGCGAGTCATTCCACCGCAGGACTTCGGCAAAACCGTGGGCGTGATCACCTTGCTCAACAACCTGTCGCAACCACTGGCTGGTTTGCTGGTGGCACTGCTGGCAGCGCCTTTGGGGGTACAGGGGGTGGTTCTGGGAATGGCTGCGATGACGGCGTTGTTGGGGGTGGTTGCGGTATGGTGGTTTGTTGGGGTGGGTCGCACTGTTGCTTCATCGACGTTTGGGGTTGATCAGAAGGGTGGGGATTGAGCGTGGGGCCTGGAATGGTTGCACTTTTTTGAGTTTATCCACAGGCAGTGGTGGTGTTTTTACTAGGCTGCTCTAACCGCTTCTTGCTCTGCTAGCAGGGTGCTGAGGGTTGTAGTGGTCAACTGGTCCCGGACACAGCACTCTTGTCATGGTCTGTTTTATGTTTTTTGGCCCCTAGGGGATTCAAGCGCAGCGGCTAAGATGCCTGAGCGAAGTCTTGGCCACCGGCCTGCTTCCGTCCCAATGAAACCTCAAGGAGATGGGTGCAATGTCGCGTAAAGTTTTTGTAGCCGGCGCATCCGGTGTAATCGGCAGAGCCCTGCTCAAGCTCTTGGTGGCTGCGGACTACAGCGTATATGGCGCTACACGTCGCGCTGAAAGAGTGAAGGACATTGAGGCCACAGGTGCTACGGCAGTAGTGGTCGATGTCTATTACGCCGAGCGTTTAAACGAAGAGTTGGTCCGCATACAGCCATGGGCTGTTATTCATCAACTGACAGATCTGCCTCGTGGCCTAAGTCCCGAATTGATGGCAAAAGCGGTCGAGAACAACGCACGTATCCGTACAGAAGGAACGCGTAATCTGGTAGCCGCCGCTCGAGCTGCTGGCGCTACCCGTCTGATAGCTCAAAGCATCGCCTGGGCCTACCGTTCAGGCGACACCCCTTATCTCGAAACATGTCCTCTAGACGTGGAGGCACAAGGCAGCCGTGGCATAAGCGTGGGGGGTGTGGCGGCCTTGGAAAAGCAAGTGCTGAGCGAGCCTACATTGAACGGAACCGTCTTGCGCTATGGCCAGTTATACGGGCCCGACACTGGCACTGACGAGCCTACAGGCACCAGCCCTGTGCACGTAGAAGCCGCTGCACGCGCCGCACTGCTGGCGTTGCAAACAGAGCAAAGTGGTATTTTCAATATCACTCAGGACAGCCCGACCGTCAGCAACGAAAAAGCCAAGCGCATACTGGGATGGTCTCCTACCGTGGAGGCTTGACGCCCCAACGCAGCTACCCCGTACGAAGGCAGGCTTTCTATCTCCAGTCGCTTGCCTGCCACGGTCAATAGATGGCAACTTTCAGACAGGAAAGTGTTATGAAATCACTGGACAATATTTTTCATGAGTTACATAACCATGGTCTTTTGATCCTGGCCAATGTCAGCGATGCAGGCGGGGCAAAAGTCGTGGAGTCATTGGGTGCCACCGCGATCGCAACCAGCAGTGCGGGCATGGCGTGGGCGCATGGTTACGCCGATGGCAACCAGCTCCCCCTTACGCGGCTGGCAGCCAGCGTTGAATCTATGACGCGAATACTGCGCGTCCCCTTGACCGTAGACATTGAGGCAGGTTACTCCGACGATCTCCAACACGTAGCCCGCGTTGTCGAAGCGGTTGTCGCCGCAGGCGCCGTGGGTATCAACATCGAAGACGGTACCGCACCACCGGAAGTACTCGTGAGCAAAATCGAAGTTGCCCGAGAAGTCGCCAACAAGCACGGCATTAATCTGTTCATCAATGCGCGCAGTGATGTCTATCTGAAAAGCTTGGTGCCCACCGTCCAGCGTCTGGATGAAATCATCCGGCGTGCAGCGCTTTACGCACAAGCAGGAGCCAACGGCCTGTTCGCCGCAGGTATGGTCACACCTGCCGAGATTTCCATACTCTGCAACACCTCCACGCTACCGGTGAACCTGCTTGCACGCGATGGGCTGTCGGCACCCGACGATTTGCAGCGCTTAGGCGTAAGACGCCTGAGCGCCGGTTCAAGTATCGCGGAGTTCCTTTACGGAGCGATGGAAGGGCTTGCGCGCTATTTCATTGAGCGCGGGCAGTTGGATACGCAAGCGCTTAAGGGTTTTACGTATGCAAAGTTGAATGGATTAATGGGGGAGCGTGGATAAAGCTACACGCCCACAGGCAGAGTACGCGGTGGTGCCCAGGGGCCACAGCCCAGGCGTACTGGGGAAACGCCTGCTGGCTTGGCAAGGTCTTGGAGCACACTACCGGGTCATGAACCGAGCGGTTAAACGGCGCCAGCCCGGATCTAACCGGATCTAAGAAGCAGCGTCGACTGTATGTCGCGCTAGCCGAGTAGCACATCAGCAACCTTGCTGCTCGGCTAGTTGCGGCTGGCGCCAAAAAGAACCGCATAAGCGAAGAGGCGATTTTAGAGAAATCTGCAGCAGTTTTAATTCACGTGCCACAGTTTTAATTTTTTAAAATCAGCAGCCACCACCTGTGGATAACTCACTCCACCGTAACCGACTTCGCCAGATTCCGCGGCTGGTCAACATCAGTCCCCTTCAGTACAGCCACATAATACGAAAGCAACTGCAACGGAATGGTGTACAGAATTGGCGCCAGCGCATCGATGATGTGTGGCATGGCGATGACGTGGGTGCCCTCGCCGTCTTTCATACCGGCCTGTTCGTCAGCGAATACGATCAACTCACCGCCGCGTGCGCGGACTTCCTGCAGGTTGGATTTGAGTTTTTCCAGCAGTTCGTTGTTCGGTGCGACGGTGACCACCGGCATGTCGGCATCCACCAGCGCCAGCGGGCCGTGCTTGAGTTCGCCTGCGGGGTAGGCTTCGGCGTGGATGTAGGAAATTTCCTTGAGCTTGAGTGCGCCTTCCATCGCCACCGGGAATTGCGCGCCACGACCGAGGAACAAGGTGTGGTGCTTTTCAGCGAACAGCTCGGCGACTTTCTCGATGGTGCCGTCCATTGCCAAGGCTTCGCCCAAGCGGGTTGGCAGGCGACGCAGTTCTTCAACCAGTTGCGCTTCGACGCCCTGCTCCAGCGAGCCTTTGACCTGGCCCAGCGACAGGGTCAGCAGCAGCAAGGCGACCAGTTGAGTGGTGAACGCTTTGGTCGAAGCCACTCCGATCTCTGGACCGGCCTGGGTCAGCAGGGTCAGGTCGGATTCACGTACCAGTGAGCTGATGCCCACGTTGCAGATCGCCAGGCTGGCGAGAAAGCCCAGTTCTTTGGCGTTACGCAATGCAGCGAGGGTGTCGGCGGTTTCGCCCGACTGCGAGATCGAGACGAACAGGGTGTCCGGCTGCACCACGACCTTGCGGTAGCGGAACTCGCTGGCCACTTCTACCTGGCACGGGATGCCGGCCAGGCCTTCAAGCCAGTAACGCGCGACCATACCCGCGTGATAGCTGGTGCCGCAGGCGACGATCTGAACATTGCGAACCTTGGCGAACAGCTCGGCTGCCTGTGGACCAAAAGCATGAACCAGAACCTGCTGCTGACCCAGACGACCTTCAAGGGTGCGCTGCACAGCCTTGGGCTGCTCGTGGATTTCCTTGAGCATGAAGTGGCGATATTCACCCTTGTCGGCCGCTTCTGCGCCTTCATGGTATTGCACCACTTCCCGCTCGACCGGTTGGCCATCGACGGTCCAGATCTGCACGCTGTCGCGACGGATCTCGGCGATATCGCCCTCTTCCAGGTACATGAAGCGGTCGGTCACCTGACGCAGCGCCAGTTGGTCGGAGGCCAGGAAGTTTTCGCCCATGCCTATGCCGATCACCAGCGGGCTGCCGCTGCGAGCAGCCAGCAAGCGATCCGGCTGAGCAGCGCTGATGACGGCCAGACCGTAAGCACCGTGAAGTTCTTTCACGGCAGCTTTCAGCGCGACCGCCATATCAGGCGTGTCCTTGAGCTTGTGGTGCAGCAGGTGAACGATGACTTCGGTGTCGGTATCGGAGGCGAACACGTAGCCCAGAGCCTTGAGCTGTTCGCGCAGGGCTTCGTGGTTTTCGATGATGCCGTTGTGGACAACTGCCAGTTCATCGGCCGAAAAATGCGGATGGGCATTGCGCTCGCACGGCGCGCCATGGGTGGCCCAGCGGGTGTGAGCAATGCCCAGGCGACCGGTCAGTGGCTCGCCGGCCAGTGCCTGCTCCAGCTCACTGACCTTGCCGGAGCGACGACGGCGCTCGAGCGTGCCCTCGTTACTGAAAACAGCCACGCCCGCGCTGTCATAGCCTCGGTATTCAAGACGCTTGAGGCCTTCGAGCAAAATGGCCGTGATATTACGTTCAGCAACCGCGCCGACTATTCCACACATGGTTTTCTCCTAGCTGACAGCGGCACAGATCAATGTGATGCCGCGGGCTTGTATCTGTTCGCGTGCCTCGATGGGCAGGCGATCATCGGTGATAAGGGTATGGATGCTGCTCCAGGGCAGCTCCAGATTGGGAATCTTGCGACCGACCTTGTCGGCTTCAACCATGACCACGACTTCCCGCGCGACTTCAGCCATGACCCGGCTCAAGCCCAGCAGCTCATTGAAGGTCGTGGTGCCACGGGTCAGATCGATGCCGTCAGCACCGATGAACAGCTGATCAAAGTCGTAGGAACGCAGCACTTGCTCGGCGACCTGGCCCTGAAAGGATTCGGAATGCGGGTCCCACGTTCCGCCCGTCATCAGCAGAACAGGCTCGTGTTCCAGGTCCGTGAGGGCGCGCGCGACATGCAGGGAATTGGTCATGACCACCAGGCCCGGCTGTCGACCCAATTCGGGAATCAACGCAGCGGTGGTGCTGCCACTGTCGACAATGATTCTCGCGTGTTCACGAATCCGGGCGACGGCCGCTCGGGCGATTGCCTGTTTGTAGCGGGAAACCGGCTGGCTGTTTTCGCTGATCAGTTCTTGCGGAAGCGGTACTGCACCACCATACCGGCGCAGCAAAAGACCGCTGGATTCCAGCGCCGCGAGGTCCTTTCGAATCGTAACTTCAGAAGTTTCAAAACGCTTTGCCAGATCATCAACACTGACTTCGCCCTGCTCGTTGAGCAAGGCAAGGATATTGTGCCGACGTTGTGGTGTATTGCGCTTTGACATGATCGCCTTAAGTTTCGATTCGAAAGATAGCGAAGGCAATCAAAACCTATTTTTCTGGTTTGGTCAAGGCTTGAGAGTTGGCGTGATGCCTTTGTTGGTCCGGCACTGCGATTTGCATGTGCGGTACGGCGCAGAAGGGTGACGCGGAGCGTCACGAAAGGCGTTCCAACGCTGGAGCGTGAGGAACGAGAGGTGTCTAACTGACTCTCGTGCCAATCGCTCCGCGTTGGCATGCCTTGATTGACGCTCCGCGTCACACATCATTGAGACTGTGGATAACTCAATCCTTCTTTATTTTCACCGGGCGCTTCCAACCTTCGATGTTGCGCTGACGGGCGCGGGCGACTGCCAACTGCGACTTATCCACATTCAGGGTGATGGTAGAGCCAGCCGCGGTGTTGGAACCGTCTCCGATAGCCACAGGCGCGATCAGCGAATTGTTCGATCCGATGAATACGTCTTCGCCTATCAGCGTCTGATGCTTGTTCGCGCCATCATAGTTAACCGTGATAGTGCCGGCACCAATGTTGGTCCGCGCGCCAATAATCGTATCGCCCAAATAGCTCAG
This sequence comes from Pseudomonas syringae, assembly GCF_023278085.1. NCBI lineage: Bacteria > Pseudomonadati > Pseudomonadota > Gammaproteobacteria > Pseudomonadales > Pseudomonadaceae > Pseudomonas > Pseudomonas syringae. The sequence continues at coordinate 5,414,149 of NZ_CP066265.1, forward strand.
GTGACCGGCTTTTACACCGTCTCCCAGGGTCGCATTCTTCAACTCGACAAAGTTACCCACATGCGCCTTGGCACCCAGCACACTGCCCGGCCGCAAGCGCGCAAACGGACCGGCATCGCTGCCTTCGCCCAGCATGGCGCCTTCAATGTGGCTGTTGGCTTTGACGACAACGCCCTTGCGCAAGGTGCTGTCCTTGATGACGCAGTTGGGACCGATCACTACGTCGTCTTCAATGACGACCTTGCCTTCCAGAATCACATTAACGTCAATCAACACGTCGCGGCCGACACTGACTTCGCCACGCACGTCGAATCGCGACGGGTCTCGTAAGGTCACACCTGCAGCCATCAAACGACGGGCTTCGCGCATCTGATAATGACGTTCGAGTTCAGAAAGCTGTTTACGATCATTGGCGCCCTGCACTTCCATGGCATCGTGCGGCTGTTCGGTAGCCACGACCAGGCCGTCATTCACCGCCATGGCGATTACGTCGGTCAGGTAGTACTCACCTTGCGCGTTGTTGTTGGAAAGACGCCCGAGCCAGTCTTCCAGATGCATGGCAGGCACGGCGAGAATACCGGTGTTGCCTTCGGTAATTGCTTTCTGCGCATCGGTGGCGTCCTTGTGCTCAACGATCGCGCAAACGCGTTGCTGATCGTCACGAACGATACGACCGTAGCCCGTGGGATCATCCAGCTTCACGGTCAGTAAACCGAGTTGCTTGGGCGTGACCAGCTTGAGCAGACGCTGGAGGGTTTCCACCTCGATCAGCGGCACATCGCCGTAGAGGATCAATACGGTGTCGGCCGACAGTGCAGGCAACGCTTGGGCAACTGCGTGGCCAGTACCCAGTTGTTTATCCTGCATCACAAAATTCAAGTCATCGGCTGCCAGACGCTCGCGCACGCTATCTGCGCCATGACCGATCACCACGTGTATTCCCACTGGGGATAACTGACGTGCGCTGTGGATAACATGGCCCAGCATGGAGTTGCCTGCCACTGGGTGCAGAACCTTGGGCAGCGCCGAACGCATCCGGGTACCTTGGCCAGCAGCGAGAATAACGATATCGAGAGACATGATAGGACTACCAACTGAGCGACAACCGGGCCTGGGGCGGGCTGACTTGAAAGGAGAATTCTGAAAAAAGAAAAAGGGTAGCCGAAGCTACCCTTTTTCTCAATCGCGCACAGGAGTCAGCGGGGTTAGCCGCCGAACTTCTTGCGAATTTGCTGCACGGTGCGCAGCTGAGCTGCAGCCTCGGCCAGACGAGCAGTTGCAGATCCGTAATCGAAATCTGCGCCTTTTTCGTTCAGAGCCTTCTCGGCAGCCAGAACAGCGGCCTGAGCAGAAGCTTCGTCCAGGTCGGCAGCACGTTGCACAGTGTCGGCAAGCACCTTGACCATGTTCGGCTGAACCTCAAGGAAACCACCGGAGATGTAAAACACCTCCGCTTCCCCACCCTGCTTGATCAAGCGGATCGGGCCCGGCTTCAGATCAGTGATCAGCGGCGCGTGGCCTGGAGCGATACCGATATCACCCAGGTTGCCGTGCGCAATCACCATCTCGACCAGACCGGAGAAGATTTCCCCTTCCGCGCTGACGATGTCGCAATGGACTGTCATAGCCATTTGCTTGCCTCAACCTAATTAGCGCCCGTTGCCGGGCGCCGGGATTACAGTTTCTTGGCTTTCTCGATCGCTTCTTCGATGCCGCCGACCATGTAGAACGCTTGTTCTGGCAGATGGTCGTAGTCACCGTTGAGGATGCCTTTGAAGCCAGCAATGGTGTCTTTCAGGGAAACGTATTTACCCGAAGCACCGGTGAAGACTTCTGCCACGAAGAAAGGCTGGGACAGGAAGCGCTGGATCTTACGAGCACGGTTAACCAACTGCTTGTCGGTCTCCGACAGCTCGTCCATACCCAGGATCGCGATGATGTCTTTCAGCTCTTTGTAGCGCTGCAACACGTACTGAACGCCGCGAGCGGTGTCGTAGTGTTCCTGGCCAATGACGTTCGGGTCCAGCTGGCGCGAAGTCGAATCCAGTGGATCTACCGCTGGGTAGATACCCAGGGAGGCGATGTCACGGGACAGTACGACGGTGGCGTCCAAGTGGGCAAACGTGGTCGCTGGCGACGGGTCAGTCAAGTCGTCCGCTGGTACGTATACGGCCTGGATCGAGGTGATCGAACCATTCTTGGTGGAAGTGATGCGCTCTTGCAGCGTGCCCATCTCTTCAGCCAGGGTCGGCTGGTAACCCACTGCAGAAGGCATACGGCCCAGCAGTGCGGATACTTCAGTACCGGCCAGGGTGTAACGATAGATGTTGTCGACGAACAGCAGAACGTCGTTACCTTCGTCACGGAACTTCTCGGCCATGGTCAGGCCGGTCAGGGCTACGCGCAGACGGTTACCCGGCGGCTCGTTCATCTGACCGTAGACCAGTGCCACTTTGTCCAGAACGTTGGAATCCTTCATCTCGTGGTAGAAGTCGTTACCCTCACGAGTACGCTCACCCACACCGGCGAACACGGAATAACCGCTGTGCTCGATGGCGATGTTACGGATCAGTTCCATCATGTTTACGGTCTTGCCGACACCGGCACCACCGAACAGACCGACTTTACCGCCTTTGGCGAACGGGCAGACCAGGTCGATAACCTTGATGCCGGTTTCCAGCAGGTCGTTGCCGCCCGCTTGCTCAGCGAAGGACGGTGCAGGACGGTGAATGCCCCAGCGCTCTTCGGTGTCAATCGGGCCTGCTTCGTCGATCGGGTTGCCCAGCACGTCCATGATCCGGCCCAGAGTCGCTTTACCGACCGGTACGGAGATGGCTGCGCCAGAGTCTGTAACTTCCAGACCACGCTTCAAGCCCTCGGTGGAGCCCATCGCAATGGTACGAACCACGCCGTCGCCCAGCTGCTGCTGAACTTCCAGGGTGGTTCCTGCCGCGCTCTGAACTTCCAGCGCGTTGTAGATACTCGGTACGCTATCGCGTGGGAATTCCACGTCGATCACGGCGCCGATGATTTGAACGATACGTCCGCTACTCATTAGCTGGTTCCTCTAATATTTGAACCGTTAAACCGCGGCAGCGCCGCCGACGATTTCCGAGATCTCTTGGGTGATCGCTGCCTGACGCGCCTTGTTGTAGATCAGCTGCAAATCACTGATCAAATCACCGGCGTTGTCTGTGGCGTTCTTCATCGCGATCATCCGCGCTGCTTGTTCAGCTGCGTTGTTCTCGACCACCGCCTGGTACACCTGCGATTCCACGTAACGAACCATCAGGCCGTCCAGCAGCTCTTTGGCGTCGGGTTCGTAGAGATAGTCCCAGTGGTGCTTGAGCCCTTGATCCGGGGTTGCCACCAGCGGAATCAATTGCTCCACGGTGGGTTGCTGGGTCATGGTGTTGATGAACTTGTTGGATACCACGGACAGGCGATCAATACGGCCATCCAGATAGGCATCCAGCATCACCTTGACGCTGCCGATCAAGTCGTTGATCGACGGCTCTTCGCCCAGGTGGCTGATCGCAGCGACGACGTTACCGCCGAAGTTGCGGAAAAATGCCGCACCTTTGCTGCCGACCACGCACAGATCGATCTCTACACCGTTTTCACGGTTCACCGCCATGTCCTTGACCAGAGTCTTGAACAGGTTGGTATTCAAGCCACCACACAGACCACGGTCACTGCTCACGACGACATAACCGACACGCTTTACTGGGCGCTCGATCATGAACGGGTGGCGATACTCCGGGTTGGCGTTTGCCAGGTGACCAATCACCTGACGAATGCGCTCCGCGTAAGGACGGCTAGCAGCCATGCGCATTTGAGCCTTGCGCATTTTGCTGACCGCCACTTTTTCCATGGCGCTGGTGATCTTTTGCGTGCTTTTGATGCTCGCAATCTTGCTGCGAATCTCTTTTGCGCCTGCCATGTAACACCTATCAGGTTAGCAAGCGGGAGCCTTGCGGCCCCCGCTGCGGCTTACCAGGTTTGGGTGGCCTTGAACTTCTCGATGCCGGCTTTCATGCCAGAATCGATTTCGTCATTGAAGTCACCCTTCACGTTGATCTTCGCCATCAAATCGGCGTGATCGCGGTTGAAGTAAGCAATCAGCGCTTGTTCAAAGCTACCGATCTTGGCGATTTCGACGTCAGTCAGGAACCCACGCTCAGCGGCATACAGCGACAGCGCCATGTCAGCGATCGACATTGGTGCGTATTGCTTCTGCTTCATCAGCTCGGTAACGCGCTGACCATGCTCAAGTTGCTTGCGGGTCGCCTCGTCCAGGTCAGAAGCGAACTGGGCGAATGCCGCCAGTTCACGGTACTGAGCCAGAGCGGTACGGATACCACCGGAAAGCTTCTTGATGATCTTGGTCTGAGCGGCACCACCCACACGGGATACCGAAACACCGGCGTTCACAGCCGGACGGATGCCGGAGTTGAACATGGCCGATTCCAGGAAGATCTGACCGTCGGTGATGGAAATCACGTTGGTCGGAACGAACGCGGAAACGTCGCCAGCCTGGGTTTCGATGATAGGCAATGCGGTCAGCGAGCCGGTTTTGCCGGTCACTGCGCCATTGGTGAACTTCTCTACGTACTCTTCGGAAACACGCGATGCGCGCTCCAGCAGACGGGAGTGGAGATAGAACACGTCGCCTGGGTAAGCTTCACGGCCTGGCGGACGGCGCAGCAGCAGGGAAATCTGGCGGTAAGCCACTGCTTGCTTGGACAGATCGTCATAAACGATCAGCGCGTCTTCACCGCGGTCGCGGAAGAATTCACCCATGGTGCAACCCGAGTACGGTGCAAGGAATTGCAGCGCAGCGGATTCGGAAGCACTTGCAGCCACGACGATGGTGTTAGCCAGTGCGCCGTTTTCTTCGAGCTTGCGAACAACGTTGGCGATGGTCGATTGCTTCTGACCGATGGCTACGTAGACGCAGAAGATGCCGCTGTTCTTCTGGTTGATGATTGCGTCGATGGCCAGAGCGGTTTTACCGATCTGACGGTCACCGATGATCAGCTCACGCTGGCCACGGCCGACAGGAATCATGGCATCGACAGCCTTGTAGCCAGTCTGTACAGGCTGGTCTACCGACTTACGCCAGATCACGCCTGGAGCAACTTTCTCGACCGCATCGGTCTCGGTGTTGTTCAGCGGACCTTTGCCGTCAACTGGATTACCCAGTGCATCGACAACGCGACCCAGCAGTTCCTTACCAACAGGAACTTCGAGGATGCGGCCTGTGCACTTGGCGCTCATGCCTTCAGCCAGAGTCGTGTAAGCGCCCAGTACCACGGCACCTACAGAGTCTTGCTCAAGGTTCAGCGCCATACCGTAGACGCCGCCCGGAAACTCGATCATCTCGCCGTACATTACGTCGGCCAGACCGTGAATCCGCACGATGCCGTCAGATACGCTGACGACTGTGCCTTCGTTACGGGCTTGGGAGGTTACATCGAGCTTGTCGATGCGACCCTTGATGATTTCACTTATTTCGGAAGGATTGAGTTGCTGCATTGCTCTGCTGCCCCTTCAAACTCAAGATTTCAATGCTTCGGCTAGTTGCGCGATTTTGCCGCGAACTGAGCCATCGATAACCAGGTCGCCGGCGCGGATTACGACACCCCCTATGAGAGAGGCATCCTCCGCAGCATGCAGGCGCACTTCCCGGCCGAGCCGTGCACTGAGAACCTTGGCGAGTTTGTCTTGCTGTTCTTGGTTCAATGCGAAAGCACTGGTGACATCCACATCGACCGATTTTTCCTGCTCGGCCTTGTACAGGTCGAACAGTTCGGCGATCTCCGGCAGAAGCGGGAGACGGTCGTTTTCAGCAACGACGTGAATGAAATTCTGTGCCTTGGCATCGAACTTGTCGCCACACACTTCAATAAAAGTGGTGGCCTTTTGTGCGCTCGTCAGTCGCGGGGCCTTGAGCATGCGCTGCATGGTGTCGTCTTGCGACACCGCAGCAGCCAGGCCGAGCATGGCTGACCAATTGGCCAGTTGCTGGTGGGCCTGCGCATGCTCGAAGGCCGCCTTCGCGTAAGGTCGGGCCAACGTGGTCAGTTCTGCCATGATCGCCCTCGCTTAAATTTCAGCAGCCAGTTTGTTAACCAGCTCCGCGTGCGCGTTTTGATCGATTGTGGCGCCCAGGATCTTCTCTGCGCCATTGACTGCCAGGCTACCCAACTGGGCGCGCAAGGCGTCTTTGACACTGTTCAGTTCCTGCTCGATCTCGGCCTGAGCCTGAGCCTTCACACGGTCAGCTTCAACGCGTGCCGTTTCACGGGCTTCGTCGACAATCTGAGTACCGCGCTTCTTGGCTTGCTCAATGATCTCGGCTGCTTGAGCCTTAGCTTCGCGCAGTTGCTGACCCACTTTATCTTGGGCCAGCTCCAGGTCGCGAGCTGCTCGGGAAGCAGCGTCCAGACCGTCCGCGATCTTCTTCTGACGTTCGTGCAAAGCCGCGATGACCGGAGGCCACACGTACTTCATGCAGAACAGCACAAAGATGAAGAACGCAACGGACTGACCAATCAGGGTTGCATTAATGTTCACGCCAACACCTCGCTCGTTCGTTGTCCATCACACCAATCAACTCGAAAATTCGAGTGATCAGCCAGCGAGTTGACCAACGAAGGGGTTCGCGAAGGTGAAGAACAGAGCGATACCGACACCGATCATGGTCACGGCGTCGAGCAGGCCCGCTACGATGAACATTTTGACTTGCAGCATTGGAACCATTTCCGGTTGACGCGCAGCGCCTTCCAGGAACTTGCCGCCCAACAGGCCGAAACCGATTGCAGTACCCAGTGCGCCCAGGCCGATCAACAGTGCAACAGCGATAGCGGTTAGACCAACTACAGTTTCCATCTTTCCTCCCGACTTTTACGTCGTATTGGTTAGGTTTTATTAATTGAAGCGGTAAAACAAAATCATTTTTACATCAGCCCTTGCGGGCACCGCCCCGCCATTGGCGAGACGGTCATCAGACGCGTCGTGAGACGAATCTCAATGGTTATCTTCGTGAGCCATCGACAGGTAGACGATGGTCAGCATCATGAAGATGAACGCTTGCAGGGTGATGATCAGGATGTGGAACACAGCCCAGGCCCACTGCAGCACTATACCCAGACCGCTGAGCCACAACAGACCGCTGCCGAACATCACGGCGATCAGAATGAAGACCAGCTCGCCAGCATACATGTTGCCGAACAGACGCAGAGCCAGAGAAATCGGCTTGGCGATCAGCGTCACGAATTCCAGCAGGAAGTTGACCGGAATCAACAGCGCCTGAACGAAGATATTCTTGCTGGCAAACGGGTGAAGGGTAAGTTCGCCGATGAAGCCGCCGATGCCCTTGACCTTGATGCTGTAGAAAATGATCAGTGCGAAGACCGACAGCGCCATGCCCAGCGTAGCGTTCGGGTCAGTGGTCGGAACGGCACGGAATGGAATGTGCACGTCGCCGGAAATCAGCATCGCCAGTTGTGGAATCCAGTCAACCGGTACCAGGTCGACCGCGTTCATCAGGAATACCCAGACGAAAATGGTCAGCGCCAGTGGCGCGATGACCGCGCTGCGACCGTGGAAACTGTCCTTCACGCTGCCGTCGACGAACTCGACCAGAACTTCAACGAAGTTCTGCAGGGCGCCTGGCTGACCGGAAGTTGCCTTCTTGGCCGCCATGCGGAAGATCAGAACGAAAATCAGACCCAACGCAACCGACCAGCCGAGTGTATCGACGTGGAAAGCCCAGAAGCCCATTTCCTTGGCTTCCGCTGCGGTGTGGGCAAAGCCCCAATCGCCATTGGGCAGGTGCCCGAATGTAAGGTTCTGCAAGTGGTGCTGGATATAGCCCGAAGCTGTTTGCTCTGCCATGGTTGCCTCAAACGCCCTAAGGTCTCGAAAGTCTTGTTCTCGTAAGCAGGGGAGCGAACCAGTTGACCACCTGGATCAACATGAACACGCCGAATACAGCCAGCGGCGCCAACGGCTTCACACCTGCGAACGTCAATGCAAATAGCACTGCCGTGAAAATCAGTTTGCCTGCCTCGCCGGCATAGAACGACCGGACGATGGCTTGCGCTGCTCTGGCCCCGGAAAACCGGAATGCCTTGTGAGCAAAGTATAAATTGGGTAGCCAGGCTATCAGGCCTCCGCAGAGTCCCGAGTATCCCGCCACGACTCCCTGCCACTGCCACAGCACCAAAGCGGCGATGAGCAGGACGATCAATTGAGCCAGCAATAACGGAAAAACCGCCAGGCGATAGAACGGCAAGCGGTCTGGCATGCGGGATTCCATCGCAACTGCTCCTCTGATGTCGGTCGCCATAATCAATAACTTGGCATAATTTGTGCCGACAAAATGCGCGCAGAGTATAGGGGCGGTTCAGCCCCTATTCAACAGTCGGGTAGTGATTTCCGACTATACGCTACAGAGCAATTGTTTCAGCGGATGTGGGCAAGCACACCTTGAAGCTCATCCAGCGAGTTATAACGGATCACCAGTTGACCCTTGCCCTTCTGCCCATGGCGGATTTGCACCGCAGAGCCCAGACGCTCGGCCAGACGCTGTTCGAGCCGACTGATATCCGGATCCGCCTTGGCCGGTTCTGCTGCCTCCGGTTTGCCGCTCAGCCACTGCCTGACCAGCGCTTCGGTCTGGCGTACGGTCAGCCCGCGTGCGACAACGTGTCGCGCCCCTTCGACCTGCCTGTCTTCACCCAGACCAAGCAACGCTCTGGCATGGCCCATTTCGAGATCGCCATGCGACAGCATGGTCTTGATGACTTCAGGCAAGGCAATCAGACGTAACAAATTCGCCACACTGACCCGCGATTTGCCGACGGCATCCGCAACCTGCTGCTGGGTCAGTTGAAATTCTTGCTGCAAGCGCTGCAACGCCATGGCTTCTTCGATCGGATTCAGGTCTTCGCGCTGAATATTCTCGATCAGCGCCATCGCAATCGCGGTTTCATCCGGTACATCGCGAACCATCGCCGGAATCGTTTCGACGCCAGCCTGCTGACTCGCCCGCCAGCGACGCTCACCGGCGATGATTTCAAAACGGTTGTTGCCAACAGGACGAACCACGATCGGCTGCATCACGCCTTGCGACTTGATCGACTGCGCGAGTTCTTCCAGTGCCTGCGGGTCCATGTCACGGCGCGGCTGGTACTTGCCGCGCTGGATCAGGTCCAGCGGCAGATGCTGCAACTCACTTGGCGGAGCCTTGACGGCCTGCTCTTCCAGCGAACTGACGGTTGGACTGCTCAGAAGTGCGTCCAACCCACGTCCGAGACCTCGTTTCTTGACGGCCATGGGAATTCCTTAGGTTGGCTGAGCGGTTTTCGCGCCGCGACGTTGACGACGAACCAGTTCACTTGCCAGCGCCAGATACGCCAGGGCGCCACGAGAAGATTTGTCATAGGCCAGCACCGGCATGCCGAAACTCGGCGCCTCGGCCAGCCTGATGTTCCTCGGGATCACGGTGTCGTAGAGCTGCTCGCCAAAGTGTTCCTTGAGCTGCGCGGAAACATCGTTGATCAGGCTCAGACGCGGATCATACATGGTGCGCAGCAGACCTTCGATCTTCAACTGCGGGTTGAGCAATTCGGCGATGCGCTTGATGTTATCCACAAGGTCACTCAGACCTTCCAGCGCGAAGTACTCGCACTGCATGGGGATAATCACGCCGTCAGCTGCAACCAGTGCGTTCAGCGTCAGCATCGACAGTGACGGTGGACAGTCGATCAGAATGTAGTCGTAGTTTTCACGGATCGGCGCCAGCGCATTGCGCAGACGGCTCTCTTTCATCTGCATTTCGAGCAGCACCACTTCGCCCGCCGTCAGATCGCGGTTGGCCGGAAGCAGTTGATAACCACCGTGCTCTGAAAACTGCATGGCCTCGCCCAGATCGCATTCGCCGATCAACAGGTCGTAGACCGAGTTTTCCAGGTTGTGTTTATCCACACCGCTGCCCATGGTCGCATTGCCCTGGGGATCGAGATCGATCAACAGCACACGGCGCTTGGTCGCGACCAGCGACGCAGCGAGGTTGATGCATGTGGTGGTCTTGCCGACCCCACCTTTCTGGTTCGCTATCGCGAATACCTTAGCCATTCTTGCTTGTGTTCCCAGTCATGCCGTGCGGCGCAGTATCAGCAGATGGCGTTGGCCTTGGCAACCCGGAACGGTCAAGGCGTGTGCGCTATCGAGGTGAAAATCCGAGGGCAATGCTACCAGCTCATCGGCAGGATGCAGACCTTTCATCGCCAACCATCGTGTATTGGCATCGCCCATGTGACGAGTCCAACCGGCGAAGTCTTCAAGGCTGCTGAACGCCCGGGAGATGATCCCGTCGAACGGCACCTCAGGCTGATAATTTTCTGCACGGCTGTGGATAACTTCAAGATTGTCCAGTTTCAGCTCCAGTTTGACCTGCGTCTGAAACCGGGTCTTCTTGCCGTTGCTGTCCAGCAGCGAAACATTTCGCTCCGGAAACAGGATGGCCATGGGAATGCCAGGCATTCCACCGCCGCTGCCGACGTCCATCCAGCGCGTGCCTTCGATGAAGCGCACTACGCTGAGGCTGTCGAGCAGATGTCTCGATACCATTTCATCCGGATTGCGTACTGCGGTCAGGTTGTAAGCCTTGTTCCACTTGATCAACAGCGCCAGGTAGGCCAGCAATTGGTCATGCTGCACCGGAGATAACTCTATCCCCAACTCGCGGGCACCGGTGGATAACTCTTGGGCGTGTTGCGGGGTGACCATAGAACTCAAGCGCTTTGCTCCAACTGACGGCCCGCGCCGCGTTTTTTCAAATGAATCATCAACAGCGATATCGCCGCAGGCGTGACACCCGGGATGCGTGAAGCTTGCCCAAGTGTTTCTGGCCGGGTTATCCCCAGCTTGCTCTGAATTTCTTTCGACAGACCGGAAATACCGGCGTAGTCGATGTCTTCCGGCAAGCGGGTATCTTCACTGGCACGCAACCGGGCGATTTCATCCTGCTGCCGGTCAATGTACCCGGCGTATTTTGTCTTGATCTCGACCTGCTCGGCCACTAACGGATCACTGCAGCCCTGGCCAGTAATGGCGATCAGGCTGGCATAGTCGATTTCCGGACGTGTCAGCAGGTTGAGCAGATTGTATTCATGGGTCAGCGGCGTACCAAAGTGCGCGGCAATCGCGTCGCCCTGCTCGGTTCCGGGACGAACCCAGGTACTTTTCAGCCGCTGTTCTTCGAGTTCGATGCTTTCGCGTTTGGTGCAGAACGCAGCCCAGCGGGCATCGTCGACCAGACCCAGCTCGCGACCTTTTTCAGTCAGGCGCAGATCGGCGTTGTCTTCGCGCAGGATCAGACGGTACTCCGCACGCGAAGTAAACATCCGGTAGGGCTCCTGGGTACCCAGCGTAATCAGGTCATCGACCAGTACACCGATGTACGCTTCGTCGCGACGCGGGCACCAGCTGTCTTTGCCTTGTGCACGCAGCGCAGCGTTGGTTCCGGCCAGCAGACCTTGAGCGCCAGCCTCTTCGTAACCCGTGGTGCCGTTGATCTGCCCAGCAAAGAACAAACCACCAATCACCTTGGTTTCCAGGCTGTATTTCAGATCGCGTGGGTCGAAATAGTCGTACTCGATGGCGTAACCAGGGCGAACGATGTGAGCGTTTTCCATCCCGCGGATCGAACGCACGATCTGCAATTGGACATCGAACGGCAACGACGTGGATATGCCGTTTGGATAAAGCTCGTGAGTGGTCAGCCCTTCAGGTTCGATGAAGACCTGATGGCTTTCCTTATCGGCAAAGCGATGAATCTTGTCTTCGATCGACGGGCAGTAACGCGGGCCAATCCCTTCGATCACACCGGAATACATTGGCGACCGATCAAGGTTGGCCGCGATGATTTCGTGAGTGCGCGCGTTGGTGTGGGTAATCCAGCAGCTGACCTGTGGCGGATGCTGTTCCTTGGAACCGAGAAACGACATGACCGGAATCGGCGTATCACCCGGTTGCTCGGTCATGACCGAAAAATCGACAGAACGCCCGTCAATACGCGGCGGGGTTCCGGTTTTCAATCGTCCAACACGTAGTGGAAGCTCACGCAGGCGTTGAGCGAGCGCGATCGACGGCGGATCGCCTGCCCGACCACCCGAATAATTCTGCATGCCAATGTGGATAAGTCCGCCAAGGAACGTGCCGGTCGTCAACACGACAGAGTCGGCAAAGATGCGCATGCCCATCTGGGTTACCACACCACGAACCTGATCCTGCTCGACGATCAAGTCATCACAGGCTTGCTGAAATATCCACAGGTTCGGCTGGTTTTCGAGAGTTTCGCGAATAGCGGCCTTGTACAGCACGCGGTCTGCCTGGGCACGGGTAGCTCGTACGGCCGGGCCTTTGCGGCTGTTTAGCACACGAAACTGGATACCACCCTTGTCGGTAGCCATCGCCATGGCTCCGCCGAGCGCGTCGATTTCTTTGACCAGATGGCTTTTACCGATGCCACCGATGGCAGGGTTGCAGCTCATCTGACCGAGCGTCTCCACGTTATGCGTCAACAGCAGGGTTTTGACGCCCATGCGTGCCGACGCCAGTGCGGCCTCGGTACCGGCATGACCGCCACCGATGACGATCACTTCAAAACGGGAAGGGAAATCCACCACGCACCTCGTGCCTGTTGTCGATGAGAAATTGGGATAGCTGACAAGTATAGGGACTTACCCCACCTGAATGAAACCCGTTGGACAAAATTTAACCAGCTGTGGAAAACTCGCGAATAAAGAAAATAAAAAAGAAAGAAAGTTTATAAAGCTTTGTTTTTATGTTTATTCTTACTGAGCACCGTTTCTGTGGATAGATCGCTACAAGCCTTTATTTACAATGTGTACAGCGATTCAAAAGTCTGTGTTCATGTGCGGATGAGAGGCTTGGATAACCGTCCTGAGCCTGTTGATAAAAGTGCCACTTGTCCACAGGGCGGTTTATCTTCAGGTTTGCCCCCTGCTTACCCACCGAGCTGAAGGGCAGTTATTCACAGGGCTTAATTCACAAAAAAGCACGCAAAAGGCTAAAAAAAGGACGAGCCCATCCATTTCGCGGCGTCGTTTGCGCGCAAAAGCAGGTGGGTTGAGAAGAAATGAAGGGAGTGTATTGTCCGTGTGTGGACAAAATAGCGTCTGATAAAGGCGCTTAAACACACACGGCGGCATGACCTGAAGCGGTCATACCTCACGGTTATTGATGAGAGCGGGTCGCTTATTTGCCAATGCAGAAGCTGGAGAAGATTCTGCCCAGCAGGTCATCTGAACTGAATGCGCCGGTAATCTCGCCAAGCGCCTGTTGGGCCTGACGCAGGTCTTCGGCCAACAGCTCTCCAGCGCCGGCCAGAGTCAGCTGCGCCCTGCCGTGCTCCAGAGAGTCACTGGCATGGCGCAGCGCCTCGAGGTGGCGTCGACGAGCGCTGAAGCTGCTTTCAGAGGTCTGCTCGTAACCCATGCAGGCTTTGAGGTGTTCACGGAGCAATTCCAGTCCCTCACCACCCGACCTGGCGCTAAGGCTGAGCGTGACGTGGCCATCGTCCCCTGTGAACAGGCCTACGCTATCGCCGCTCAGGTCAGACTTGTTGCGGATCAGCGTGACCTTGGCAGGGTCCGGGCGCTGCTCCAGAAACTCTGGCCACAGTGCAAAGGGATCTGCCGCCTCCGGTGCTGTGGCATCCACCACCAGCAGAATTCTGTCTGCCTCTCCAATGGCCTTGAGCGCCCGTTGCACGCCAATCATTTCCACCTGATCTTCAGTGTTGCGCAGGCCTGCGGTGTCGACCACATGAAGAGGCATGCCATCAATGTGGATATGTTCACGCAGGACATCGCGGGTGGTGCCGGCAATCTCGGTAACGATTGCCGCTTCCCTGCCCGCCAGGGCATTCAGCAGGCTTGATTTACCTGCATTGGGACGACCGGCAATCACGACGGTCATGCCGTCACGCAACAAGGCGCCCTGCCCGGCTTCGCGCAGCACTGTGGATAACTCCAAACGCACGTCATCGAGCATATTGAGTACATGCCCGTCCGCAAGGAAGTCGATTTCCTCTTCCGGAAAGTCGATGGCCGCCTCCACATAGATACGCAGGCTGATCAATTTTTCAGTCAAGTTATCCACACGCTGTGAAAAAGCGCCTTGCAGCGAGCGCAATGCATTGCGCGCTGCCTGTGCAGAACTTGCCTCGATCAAGTCAGCGATTGCCTCAGCCTGGGCCAGATCGAGCTTGTCGTTCAGAAATGCACGCTCGCTGAATTCACCTGGACGAGCCAGACGACTGCCCAATTGCAGGCAGCGCTGCAGCAGCATGTCCAGAACGATCGGGCCGCCGTGGCCTTGAAGTTCCAGTACGTCCTCGCCGGTGAATGAATTCGGACCGGGAAAATACAGCGCAATGCCCTCATCGAGCACTTCACCTGCGCCATCGGAGAAAGGACCGTAATGCGCGAAGCGCGGTTTGGGCGTTCGGCCAATAATTGCTTCAGCGGCCTTGCCAGCCAAAGGGCCCGAGATACGCACAATACCGACACCGCCCCGCCCTTGAGCAGTAGCAATGGCGGCGATGGTTTCACGAGGAACGTTCATGGTCCGGCTCCTGGACAAATGGCGGATAGCAAAACGCCCCACGAGGGGGCGTCTTGTATAACTTACTCACAGGTTAGATCAGGCAGCTGCTTTCTTGGTAGCCGCTTCGATCTTGCGAGTGATGTATGCCTGCTGTGCGATCGACAGGGTGTTGTTCACAACCCAGTACAGAACCAGACCAGCAGGGAACCACAGGAAGAAGAACGTGAAAATGATGGGCATCAATTTCATGACCTTGGCCTGCATCGGGTCCGGCGGAGTCGGGTTCAGACGCTGCTGGATAAACATGGTCGCGCCCATGATGATCGGCAGGATAAAGAACGGGTCTTTGATCGACAGGTCGGTTATCCACAGAATCCACGGAGCCTGACGCATTTCCACGCTTTCCAGGAGTACCCAGTACAGCGAAAGGAAAACAGGCATCTGCACAAGAATAGGCAAGCATCCACCCAGCGGGTTGATCTTCTCTTTCTTGTACAACTCCATCATCGCCTGGGACATTTTCTGACGATCATCGCCATGTTGTTCCTTCAGCACTGCGAGCTTCGGCGCCACGGCGCGCATACGGGCCATGGATTTGTAGCTGGCGGCAGACAGCGGGAAGAACAGACCTTTGATCAACATCGTCAGAACGATGATCGACCAGCCCCAGTTACCCAGGATCGCGTGGATATGTTGCAGCAGCCAGAAGATAGGCTGGGCAATGAACCACAGGAAACCGTAGTCGACTGTCAGCTCCAGACCTGGGGATAACTCTTTGAGTACCGCCTGGCTTTTTGGACCTGCGTACAACGTGGCAGTGGTTTCACCTTGCGCACCTGGCGCAACCGACAAGGTCGGGCTGGTGAAGCCGATGATGTAATTGCCCTGGCTGTCTTTACGGGTCTGCACAAGGTTGGTGGCGTTGTGATCAGGAATCCACGCGGTCACGAAATAGTGCTGCAGCCATGCAACCCAGCCGCCCTGCACGGTTTCCTTGACCTGACCCTTGTCGATATCTTTCATCGACACTTTCTTGTACGGCTCGGCCGCCGTCCACAGTGCAGCACCCAGATAAGTGGCTGTACCGGTTGCGGTCGTCGACGAAGGATCGGCACTGGCGTCACGCTTCAACTGCGCGAACAGGTTACCGGCCCAAGGCTGAGCGCTCTGGTTATCCACAACATAGGTCATGACCAGATCGTACAGGCCGCGCTTGAACGTGAAGCGCTTTATGTAGTTGACGCCGTTTTCCGAGAATTTCAGCTCCACGACCATCGAATCCTGGCCGTCAGCCAGTTGATAAGTCTTTTGTGCGGAGGAATAAACCGGACGACCGGCTGGGCGTGCGTCAGGACCATTGGTGCCAGTCAGGCCGCTTTGTGCCAGAAAAGTACGTTCGCCGCCGTTATCGAACAGCTGAAACGGAACATCCGGGCGATCCTGACGGCGTGGATACAGCGGCAGACGAAGCTGCACAACGTCACCACCTACCGGATCGATCGCCAGATCGAGCACGTCGGTCTTGACGTGGATAAGATCTTTGCTGGCTACGGCCGGAGTTTCAAGAGGTGCTGCGGCAGTGTTGGCCGTAGCGCTTGGAACATCGGCACTTGCAGAACCATTATTACCAGCAGCCGTGTCCGGTATGCCCGGTGCGGTGGTGCTGGCTGCAACATTCTGGGTCGGCATGGCAGCCTGACCATAGTCCTGGTTCCATTTAAGAACCCCGACGTAGGTCACGATTGCCAGGGCGACGATCAGGATCGTGCGTTTAATATCCATGATTACTCGGCCATCGAAGAAGAACGGGAGGTGGGGACAGCTGGAACCGGGTCATAACCACCGGGATTCCACGGGTGACAGCGACCCAGGCGACGAATTGACAGCCAGCCACCGCGCAAAAGGCCATGATTCTCGATGGCTTCATACGCGTAGCAGGAGCAACTGGGGTAGAAACGACAGTGACTGGCCATCAGCGGGCTAATGGCATAGCGATAAAACTGGATCGGAACGAGTGCCAGTTTACGCATCTGGACTGTCTACCCCTGCAGGTTCGGAGTTTGCTTGCGGAATGGGTCGGCTACGCGCCAGACGTTTCCAGAGCTTGCCGAAATGCTGAATCAGTTCAGGGTTTTCTACGTCACCCAAACCTTTACGCGCGACGATAACGATATCCCAACCGACCAAACTGTCTTGGTGTTGGCGAAATGATTCGCGCATCAGGCGTTTCAAACGATTGCGCTCGACGGAGAGCTTGACGCTCTTTTTACCTATCACAAGCCCCAGACGGGGGTGATCAAGGTCGTTATCGCGCGCAAGGAGCAGGAGATTTTTCCCCGGAACCTTGCCGGTAGGGGAGTCAAAGACTGCCTTGAAATGCCGGGGTGTCAGCAAACGCTTTTCCCGACTGAAGTCTCGACTCACCTCCTTGGCCGGTTTATCAAACTGCCAGACGCTTACGGCCTTTGGCACGACGACGCGAAAGGACTGCGCGACCGTTTTTGGTGGCCATACGTGCACGGAAACCGTGGGTGCGGGCGCGCTTGATGGTGCTGGGTTGGAAAGTACGTTTCATGGCGTGTTACCTGGTTCGTCCACTACGGGCCGGAATGGCCCCCGTTTTAAGAGACCGGGGATTCTAGAGAAAGCGGGCCCGCAGGTCAATTTCCAACCAGCTTTTCTTCATATACGTCTTTCAGGGGGTATTCGACGTTCTGTCGTCACCTGAACACGCTTCGCGTCAGCTCAGTTATAGAAATAAAAGAAAGAGAGTATTTAAAGCTTCTTTATAGTGCTTATAACTCTTACGCAGAGATTTTCTGTGGATAACTCTCTGAGAGCCATTAAAAATGGTGTGTACAGCGATTCAAAAGGTTGTCGAGAAACGGTGTTGTGCCTGTGCCGCACTGTCGGAAAAGCTGTGCATGAAACAGGTATTTATCCACAGGCGAGTTACCCACAGGGTTTAGGGCTGACTTATGCAACGAGCTGATGCCATGTTATCCACAGACCTTGAGCGACGACCGTTTGTCGTGTGGTCATCCTATAAATCGTTGATTTATAGCCCCCTGTGAGCAACCTACATGTGGATAAGTCGCCCTCGGATCGTTACAATGGCGGCTGTTTTTGCCTCACCGGCTTTCAACTCAGGGGATATCCGTGTCAGTGGAACTTTGGCAGCAGTGCGTGGAGCTTTTGCGCGAAGAGCTGCCTGCCCAGCAATTCAACACCTGGATCCGTCCGCTACAGGTCGAAGCCGAAGGCGACGAGTTGCGTGTGTACGCACCCAACCGTTTTGTTCTCGATTGGGTCAATGAAAAGTACCTCGGTCGTTTACTTGAGCTTCTTGGTGAACACGGTCAGGGCATGGCGCCTGCTCTTTCCTTATTAATAGGAAGCAAGCGCAGTTCTACACCACGTGCTGCTCCCAATGCTCCGTTGGCAGCTGCAGCGTCTCAGGCGCTGTCTGCCAATTCTGTCAGCAGTGTGTCGTCTGCTGCTCCGGTGATGGCTGCAACTGCAGCTCCCGCAGCTGCGACTCAGGCACCTGTGCATAATGTTGTTACGCACAATGAGCCTTCACGTGACAGCTTCGACCCGATGGCAGGTGCCAGCTCACAGCAAGCGCCCGCTCGTGCCGAGCAACGCACCGTCCAGGTAGAAGGAGCGCTCAAGCACACCAGCTACTTGAACCGCACGTTCACGTTCGAGAATTTTGTTGAAGGTAAATCCAACCAGCTCGCTCGCGCTGCGGCCTGGCAGGTTGCCGATAACCCGAAGCATGGCTACAACCCGCTCTTCCTTTATGGCGGTGTAGGTCTTGGTAAAACTCACTTGATGCACGCTGTGGGTAACCACCTGCTGAAAAAGAACCCGAACGCCAAGGTTGTATACCTGCATTCGGAGCGCTTTGTCGCGGACATGGTCAAGGCTTTGCAGCTCAATGCAATCAACGAGTTCAAGCGCTTCTACCGTTCGGTCGACGCGTTGCTGATCGATGACATTCAGTTTTTTGCCCGTAAAGAACGTTCGCAGGAAGAGTTTTTCCACACGTTCAACGCGCTGCTGGAAGGCGGGCAACAGGTCATCCTGACCAGCGACCGCTATCCAAAAGAAATCGAAGGGCTTGAAGAACGACTCAAATCCCGCTTTGGCTGGGGGCTGACAGTGGCTGTCGAGCCACCGGAGCTGGAAACCCGGGTCGCGATTCTCATGAAAAAAGCGGATCAGGCCAAGGTCGATCTGCCTCATGACGCGGCGTTCTTCATTGCCCAGCGCATACGCTCCAACGTTCGCGAGCTCGAAGGTGCGCTCAAGCGTGTCATTGCGCACTCGCACTTCATGGGCCGCGATATCACCATCGAGCTGATTCGCGAGTCGCTGAAGGACTTGCTGGCGTTGCAGGACAAGCTGGTCAGTGTGGATAACATTCAGCGTACGGTCGCCGAGTACTACAAGATCAAGATATCCGATCTGTTGTCCAAGCGTCGCTCGCGTTCTGTGGCCCGACCTCGTCAGGTGGCCATGGCGCTTTCCAAGGAACTCACCAACCATAGCCTGCCGGAAATCGGTGATGTCTTTGGTGGCCGGGACCATACGACCGTTTTACACGCGTGCCGAAAGATCAACGAACTCAAGGAATCCGATGCGGATATCCGTGAGGACTACAAGAACCTGCTGCGGACGCTGACTACGTGATGACGCCAGCGCAGCTTATTAAGGCAAGGGACTAGACCATGCATTTCACCATTCAACGCGAAGCCCTGTTGAAACCCCTGCAATTGGTCGCCGGCGTGGTTGAACGCCGCCAGACCTTGCCGGTTCTTTCCAATGTGCTCCTGGTCGTCGAGGGTCAGCAACTGTCGCTGACCGGTACGGATCTGGAAGTAGAACTCGTTGGTCGTGTCCAACTGGAAGAACCCGCCGAGCCAGGGGAAATCACAGTGCCGGCGCGTAAGCTGATGGACATCTGTAAAAGTCTGTCCAATGACGCGCTGATCGATATCAAGCTCGATGACTCAAAGCTGATCGTCAAAGCGGGTCGCAGCCGTTTCACACTGTCTACCCTGCCTGCCAATGATTTCCCGACTGTGGAAGAAGGCCCGGGTTCGCTGACTTTCAACCTGGTGCAGAGCAAATTGCGTCGGTTGATCGAGCGCACCAGCTTTGCGATGGCGCAACAAGACGTCCGCTACTACCTCAACGGCATGCTGCTGGAAGTCAGCTCAGGTGTTCTGCGCGCAGTCGCTACCGATGGCCACCGTCTGGCAATGTGCTCGATGTCCGCCGATATCGAACACGCTGATCGCCACCAGGTCATCGTTCCACGCAAGGGTATCCTTGAGATGGCGCGGTTGCTGACCGAGCAGGACGGCATGGTCAGCATCGTCCTGGGTCAGCATCACATTCGTGCCACCACTGGCGAGTTCACCTTTACCTCGAAACTGGTAGACGGCAAATTCCCGGACTACGAGCGTGTTCTGCCCAAGGGTGGCGACAAGTTGGTGTTGGGTGATCGTCAGGCACTGCGTGAAGCTTTCAGCCGTACTGCGATTCTGTCCAACGAGAAGTACCGCGGTATCCGTCTGCAACTGGCCAGTGGTCAATTGAAGATTCAGGCCAACAACCCTGAGCAGGAAGAAGCAGAGGAAGAAATCAGCGTCGAGTACAACGGAGACTCGCTGGAAATCGGTTTCAACGTGAGCTATCTGCTCGACGTGCTGGGTGTCATGACCACCGAACAGGTACGCCTGATCCTGTCTGACTCAAACAGCAGTGCACTGGTGCAAGAATCGGACAACGACGATTCTGCCTATGTCGTCATGCCGATGCGCCTGTAACTTCATGTCCAGCGCAACCTAGATGTCTCTTAGTCGCGTCTCGGTCACCGGGGTGCGCAATCTGCACCCGGTGACCCTCTCCCCCTCCCCGCGTATCAATATCCTGTACGGTGCCAACGGCAGCGGAAAAACCAGCGTTCTGGAAGCGATCCACTTGCTGGGCATCGCCCGCTCGTTTCGCAGCAGCCGCCTGCTCCCTGTCATTCAGTACGAACAGCCTGCCTGTACGGTCTTTGGGCAAGTCGATCTTGCTCAGGGTGGTCACAGCAATCTGGGCGTTTCACGTGATCGACAAGGTGAGTTCCAGATTCGCATTGATGGTCAGAACGCCCGAAGTGCAGCGCAGCTCGCTGAAATTCTGCCGATGCAATTGATCAACCCGGACAGCTTCAGGCTGCTGGAAGGTGCACCGAAGATCCGCAGGCAGTTTCTGGATTGGGGAGTGTTCCACGTGGAACCTCGTTTCATGGCCACCTGGCAGCGCCTTCAGAAGGCCCTCAAGCAGCGAAACTCGTGGCTCCGGCATGGTACACTTGACGCCGCTTCGCAGGCGGCATGGGACCGTGAGCTGTGTCTGGCAAGTGACGAAATTGATGAATTCCGTCGCGCCTATATCAAGGCACTAAAGCCGGTCTTTGAGCAGACCTTGAGCGAGCTCGTTGAGCTTGAAGGTTTGACCCTGAGCTACTACCGAGGATGGGACAAAGAAAAAGAGTTGAGCACGGTGCTCGCCTCTTCCCTGAATCGAGATCAGCAGATAGGCCATACCCAAGCGGGACCCCAACGCGCTGACTTGCGCCTTAGATTAGGCGCTCACAATGCGGCAGACATATTGTCGCGTGGTCAGCAGAAGCTGGTGGTCTGTGCATTGCGTATTGCTCAGGGACATCTGGTCAGCCAGGTCCGTCGCGGCCAATGCATTTATCTGGTCGATGACCTGCCGTCCGAACTGGACGAGCATCATCGCCAGGCGCTTTGCCGCTTGCTGGAAGAATTACGCTGCCAGGTTTTTATAACCTGTGTAGATCAAGAATTTTTGAGGGAAGGCTGGCAGACGGATACGCCAGTTGCTTTGTTCCACGTGGAACATGGCCGTATCACCCAGACCCACGACCATCGGGAGTGATTGCATGAGCGAAAACCAAACGTACGACTCGACCAGCATTAAAGTGCTGAAAGGGCTCGATGCCGTACGCAAGCGTCCCGGAATGTACATCGGTGATACAGACGATGGCAGCGGTCTGCACCACATGGTGTTCGAGGTGGTTGATAACTCGATCGACGAAGCATTGGCAGGCCATTGCGACGACATCAGCATCATCATCCACCCAGACGAATCTATTACCGTGCGCGACAACGGCCGCGGTATTCCGGTAGATGTGCATAAAGAAGAAGGCGTGTCGGCAGCCGAGGTCATCATGACCGTGCTCCACGCGGGTGGTAAGTTCGATGACAACTCCTACAAAGTATCCGGCGGTTTGCACGGTGTAGGTGTGTCGGTTGTAAACGCCCTTTCAGAGCTTCTGCTGTTGACGGTTCGCCGTAGCGGCAAGATCTGGGAGCAGACCTATGTTCATGGTGTTCCACAGGAACCGATGAAAATCGTGGGTGATAGCGACAGCACAGGCACCCAGATTCACTTCAAGCCGTCTGCTGATACTTTTAAGAACATTCACTTCAGCTGGGATATTCTCGCCAAGCGTATTCGTGAACTGTCCTTCCTGAACTCTGGCGTTGGTATCGTCCTCAAGGACGAGCGTAGCGGCAAGGAAGAGCTGTTCAAGTACGAAGGCGGTCTGCGTGCCTTCGTTGAATACCTGAATACCAACAAGACGCCGGTGAATGAAGTGTTCCACTTCAACATCCAGCGCGAAGACGGTATTGGTGTAGAGATTGCTCTGCAGTGGAACGACAGCTTCAACGAGAATCTGTTGTGCTTCACCAACAACATTCCTCAGCGCGACGGCGGTACTCACCTGGTGGGCTTCCGCTCCGCCCTGACGCGTAACCTGAACAACTACATCGAGCAGGAAGGTCTGGCCAAGAAGCACAAGGTCGCGACCACGGGTGACGATGCGCGTGAAGGCCTGACCGCGATCATCTCGGTCAAAGTACCTGACCCAAAATTCAGTTCGCAGACCAAGGACAAGCTGGTTTCGTCCGAAGTCAAAACCGCAGTCGAACAGGAGATGGGTAAATACTTCTCCGACTTCCTGCTGGAAAACCCGAACGAAGCCAAAGCAGTTGTCGGCAAGATGATCGACGCAGCGCGCGCCCGTGAAGCCGCGCGCAAGGCGCGTGAGATGACTCGTCGTAAAGGCGCATTGGACATCGCTGGCTTGCCGGGCAAACTGGCCGACTGCCAAGAGAAGGACCCTGCCCTCTCCGAACTGTACCTGGTGGAAGGGGACTCTGCTGGCGGATCAGCCAAGCAGGGACGTAACCGCAGAACCCAGGCCATCCTGCCTCTCAAGGGCAAGATTCTCAACGTTGAAAAAGCGCGTTTCGACAAGATGATCTCTTCTCAGGAAGTGGGCACCTTGATCACCGCGCTGGGCTGTGGCATCGGCCGTGACGAGTACAACATCGACAAGCTGCGTTATCACAACATCATCATCATGACCGATGCTGACGTCGACGGCTCGCACATCCGTACCTTGCTGTTGACCTTCTTCTTCCGTCAGTTGCCCGAGCTGATCGAGCGTGGCTACATCTACATCGCTCAGCCACCGCTGTACAAGGTCAAGAAAGGCAAGCAAGAGCAGTACATCAAGGACGACGAGGCCATGGAAGAATACATGACCCAATCGGCACTTGAAGACGCCAGCCTGCACCTCAGCGAATCGGCACCAGGTATCTCCGGCACTGCGCTGGAGAAACTGGTCAACGACTTCCGTATGGTGATGAAGACCCTCAAGCGTCTGTCGCGTTTGTATCCACAGGAACTGACCGAGCACTTCGTCTACCTGCCGCCCATCACGCTTGAGCAGCTGTCAGACCACGAGGGCATGCAAGCCTGGCTGGCTCTGTTCGACGCGCGCCTGCGCACGGGTGAGAAGTCGGGTCTGGTCTACAAGGCCAGCCTGCGCGAAGACCGCGAGCGTAACGTCTGGCTGCCAGAGGTCGAACTGATCTCCCACGGCCTGTCGAACTACGTCACCTTCAACCGTGACTTCTTCGGCAGCAACGATTACAAGACCGTTACCGCTCTGGGCGCGCAGATCAGCACGCTTCTGGAAGAAGGTGCCTACGTACAACGTGGCGAGCGCAAAAAGCCTGTCTCCGAGTTCAAGGAAGCCCTCGCCTGGCTGATGGCCGAAAGCACCAAGCGCCACACCATCCAGCGCTACAAAGGGCTGGGTGAGATGAACCCGGACCAACTGTGGGAAACCACCATGGACCCAAGCGTGCGCCGCATGCTGAAAGTCACCATTGAAGACGCCATCGGCGCTGACCAGATCTTCAACACTCTGATGGGTGATGCGGTCGAGCCACGCCGTGACTTCATTGAAAGTAATGCGTTGGCTGTGTCCAACCTCGACTTCTGATGGTGTCGACGGGCACATTAAGTGACGCTGGTGGGCGGATTTTTTCGCACGCTAATTAAAAAACCCGGCCTCTGTGCCGGGTTTTTTATTTTTCACTGCATGGGTGAGAGTCGTCAAATGAGCCCGGTCTCTTTAAGAAATTGCATCAATTGCTCAGAGACATAATCTGGCGAATATACGTCCGTCTTCAGGTGAAGGTCAGGTTTCGTGGGCGCTTCGTAAGGCGCGTTGACACCGGTAAAATTCTCTAAATCGCCGATCCGGGCTTTTTTGTATAAGCCTTTTGTATCCCGGGCTTCCACAATAGCCAACGGGCAATCTACAAAAATCTCAAAAAACTCATCAGGTTGAAAAAAATCCCGCAACTTTTTTCGCTCGGCTGAAAGCGGAGAAACGAATGCGCATAACACGATCAATCCCGCATCAGCCATTAACTTCGCGACTTCCCCCACTCGCCTCATATTCTCGGCACGTTCAGGCTCTGTGAAGCCGAGGTCACGATTCAGGCCGTTCCTTACATTGTCCCCGTCAAGCACATAAGTATGATGCCCCAACTTGAAAAGCTTGAGTTCGACCAAATTAGACAGAGTGGTTTTCCCGGCCCCTGACAGCCCTGTCAACCACAGTACACAAGGCTTTTGTTTTTTTAAGCTGGCTCGGTCAACCTTGTTTATATCCAGACGAGGCGGGTAGATATCCATGTGTTTAGACTCCTCATCATGGAGCCACTCCGGGGTGAGCGGCCTTTGTGTAAGCTTTTATCATGAAAAATATCTGCTTCATGGTTCGGCGGTTAAATGAATAATTTTCAATACGTTCATCATAGTCGGATCGCATCAATTACTCTGTACTTAACCCAGATGAGCTCTCGGAGATCGCTAGTCCCCGACAAAAAAACTTTTCTGATGGACCAAGTCTTGGATGAGGACAATGCCTCTCCTTCCTCCATATTCGACCTGACGGTCGCGTCATTCTCTTTGAAGAGGCCTTTTCGCTAGCAGGAGGTCCACACATGATCCATTCCAACGTCTTTATTTTTCGATGTAGACGGCACTGCCTCGACTCGACTCCCGGAATCCCTGAGAGTTTGACGTAGCCCTCCGTCAATCGAGCCATGATTTTATTCCCGGAGCTGAGACGCAGAGGTTATTTGGTTACCCGATGGGTCAAATCGTCTTAGAACTTTTGACCTATCATCCAGCGTGTTCATGGTTGGGTGTTGGCTTGCTTATAAGCTCAGGGACGGCTAATCGTCGTCATCCAGAAGGTTGTTCAACGCAATGGCGCGCAACTCTCGAACTTTAGCGATGTTCTTCTCTGGCGAAGACCGGATTACGTCTCGTGGGTCATTGATTCGCACCCGACCATACCCATCGATCAGGAACTGTAAGTCTTCAACGTGCAGGTTATGGGTTCTGAGTCTGGATATGATCTCGTCACAGTCCTTCAGAACGTTGTTATTGAAAGCCACGTCGGTTGGAATGTGTTTGCGGTTATGGATAACGTCTTCGGAGTCCAGAGCATGATGAATGTAGTCTTTTGCTATCCCGACCTTGTTATCGTATTTGACTAAGGAATGCGCATCAACGACCGGAAATCCAAGGTTTTTCAGGTGTTTGGTCATCTTTAGCTCCTTTGCCGCGTAATCACTTCCTGAAATAATCCCGGTTGTGCCTGGCCGGATCAGGCATATGCATTGCCGTGGATCCTGCCGAGAATGATAAACGTCCTTCTGACTTCCGCTTCCAAGCTTTTCGCCCACGGACGGGATTGAGGTAAATTCAGTAGGCGCAGCGACATCCTGGATATTCGGATGCCGCTGGATAGAGGTAGCACTGGAAACAATTGGCATGATGGTCACCGCTGTGTATGCGACTGTACGGGTGTGTGATTCGCGAGCGGAGTCGTCGCGATCTTGCGCAGTGAGTGAAGCCTGGGGTGAGTTGGGTTCCCGGTTTGGCGCCTTTTTCTACACAGATTGAATACGCCGTGTTGGGTACCGTGCTCCATTGGCGAGACTCAATACACCATTCCTTTTAGCTCACCTCAAACGCGATGCAGTGCCTTCGACATTGCCGGTACTGGCAAGCAGAGTAACGTTGAGATCGCGCCCCACGCGCCCGATTACATCGTTACCGCACAGTGTTTGCCGCCGATGTTGGTGTCATGGCCACTGGTCAAGCCCAAACGGATGCCTGCGTACAGATAGGCTTCTTGCTGCTGCAAGCCTTCGCGTTCCAGATCGCCCTTGCCGATGTTGACGCTGGCGTAGAAGCCGATGCCGCCCGGGCCCACCGCGATACCTGCTCCGCCGCCGCCCTTCTTGCGGGTGTTGTCGGTGCTGCTGTTGTTCTGGGCGGCTTTGATGTTGAGGTTGTTGCCGGCGCGCAGGTCGATATCGCGCTGGGCCTGTGCCTGGGTGCCGATCAGGTTGAGGTCGTTGCTGGCTTGCAGGTTGATGTCGCGGTCTGCTTGCAGCGCGGTGACTGTGGAGGATTCCTGACTCTGATCACCGCTGGCGATGCCGTTGCTGCCACCGACGCCGAGTTTGAAGCCGCCGCTGGTGCCGCCCCAGCTTTGCCGCTCGCGGGTTTCCTGGCTGTAGCTGCCTCTGGCGGCATCGAGGGTGACGTCCCGGCCTTTGACGTTGATGTCACGGCCCGCCTGCAGCTGGCCACCGGTGACCTGCACGGCGTTGTTCGCCGACAGGTTCACGTCGTTGCCGGCGCTCAGGGCCGAGGCGCGGTTGGTTTCTTCGATGACCTGCTGGCTGGTGCTCTGCTTGCTGGTGCCCAGTTTGGCGTCGGCTGTCGGGCCTGCAAGATTAGAGCCTAATTTTCGATCTTTATAATTTAATTTATTTAAATTTTAAAACCATTTATATTTTATCTTAGTGACCAATCATGAATTGATATCTGTTGTATTATCTGCTCGGGCGCATGTTCCAATGATGCTCGGTGATCTGTAATAAAACTAATCCCCGTCATGATTACACCATTGTCTTCGATAAGAAACTCATCCTCTACATCATTGAATACTAGCGTGTATTTTTTCTTAAGTGAGACTATTTCATTTCCGGGACGTATACCTTCAAAACTTCCTTCGTACCCAGCTCCGACCGCTATTCGATAAAGAATTTTTGTTTTTTCAAAATACAAACAAACTGTATTGTTCATGTACCGATAAGACAGTGTGTAGTCATTTTCAAATCCGATTCTTCTTTCTATTAGTACCCAGCCGTTATTGTTCAGTAGGATATCTCTGATAGAGGTTTCGGCCCCGTAGTGTTTAATAGGGCCAATTTTTTTTTCTACTTCAAGAAATTTTTCCCCAATATAAAATCCGGCTGCGCTTACCCCGGGAATTATATCTGCGCACATATCTAAATACGAAAAATTCATAATTCACTCCCAAGTTTTCCACTCGCCGCGCTCATACTTTAGACGATTACCTTTTGTATCATAATATTCTTGATATCGGGTAATCGTGCCCGGACCAAAGTCTGGACTTGGGTTAATAACCCTGACTTCTACATTGTCGTTGCGTATGAATTTGTAGTAGGGACTGTCTCCGTGAACTCCGCCACCAGGATGATACTCAATTTCCTTAATTGCTGCATGGCCTTCAACCTTGAAGACTTGAGCTCTCCCAGAGGTCCCTGATACGGGGGGCTTAATAGTCAGTATCGCACCCTCCATAGTGAGTGATTGCCTAATATCATCGATTGACTTACCCCACATGCTTGAGGGGTTTTCAGATATTTTTCGAGGTATGCCTGCCTGCGCGGAGAGATCGTCACGCAACCCCTCACGGGATACGGCAGATGTAGCAAGTGTATCCTTGGCAGTTTGTTTACTTGCAGCAATCTCGGCCTCAGCCTTCACCAACTGAGCCAGATTACTTGAGTCCACCTCCGCGCTGCTCGAAGTAGACCACGCCATCGGGACCCACAACCTCAACGTTGCCTGTCCGGGTATTGATCACACGTCGGTAGCCGTCAGGCAAATTGCCGGTCTTGTTGAAGGCGGAGTTGGCCGAGCTATCTTACGGAGATCAGGCTCAATTGCTCATCAGTCACGATGCTTTCTGGTAAATGATCATAAACGAAAAGCTCATCCCCTAAATTTAAAATACATAGGTTGGATTTATTATCAAACGAAAGGAACAGACCTATTACCGCCTCTTCTGTTAGGGATTTTAAAAGCTTCACTGAAGCTAATCTACTTCCCACAACATCTGAAAATAACGGTTCGTCGGAGATACAAAAGATATCCTCCATTCCGTACTCACCTAAATCGCAACTGCAAAGCGGTTTAAAAGAAAAACACAGAGTCGCACCGTCAGATCCGCCGTAGATCTTCCCGACCTCAGCATCATCAAAAATAAAACTAACTTCTTTAGGGGAAGAGTCTTTCTCGGAAGCTAAGACATGAAATAACGCATTTATTGAGATTAGCCTCTTCCCAAGTAGTGTCTGTAACCAAGATATCATCAACTCAGGATATTTCATTATCTACTTCCTCCCATCAGTGCATTTCGAACAGATGTGTTCTGAGTCATTCCATCTTTTAGGATGGTGACAAATGTCCCATCAGGTTTAGTAACAACCACGTCATCTCCCTTGACTCTGAAGAGTACATCGCCCCGCGCGCCATTCGCTCCTTGCCCAGCGAAGGTTCCAGGAATTACTTTTTCAGTGTTACTGCCAATGTCATGAATCTTATCTAGCACCATTTTTCGATCTGTTGGGCTAGCCGCATTGCCACCGAAATCTTCAACGTGCTTACCGAGTTTTTTACCGAGCTGCTTCGAGTCCACTTTGAATGCAGCGTTGGCACCTAAGCCGCTTGCAGGGAGAGATGTGCTACCAGGTTTAGGAAGAAGACCAGAAGCTTCCCCTTGCGCACCCTCTCCACCCTTAACAACATCAGCCCCAACCCCTCTCTCCTTACCAGTATAATTCTTCCAGTCAGGATGGTAAGGATCAGCCTTCATTTCAGCCGTGACCACCTTGGACTTGCCCGAAAACTTGCCGCTTGTCAGTACGCCCGTCAAGATGGCGGTGGTGAACAGTCCTCCGCCGATCAGGTAGTTATCGTAAGCCTCTTCGTCGCTGAGTTGCTTGCCTTCCATGGCATTGGCGACTTCCTTTCCTATTCACTAATCAGAGCTTTGCAGACCCGTATTAGTTCTGTGGGAAAACTCCACTAACATGGGCCTGCTCCCATAAGAATCAGTGTTTTATGTCGAAACGGGAACAGTCCCTAGGAAATGCTCTTTCATTAACTCTATAGCTAATTTAAAACGTCGCTTCGTTTCAGCAGATCGACGCTCCACCTTGAAAGTACTTACATTAACTACTTCCACTATCGCATCATCTACATTATCGCTTAATCTTGGAATTTCTATAATTGCTATACGACTGCAAGTCGATTAGAACCCAATAAATATCTTCAGCCTGTTCGGAGATCCAATTTAGAATCAGAGCAAAATATATTCCTGGAAAGTATTTTCTTAAGGCCTTCAGTAATAACGGATTAGCGTTTTCGTCAAAAATTTCCTTCATGGAGTTAATCATATCTAATCGCAGTTTATCGCGATTGTCTGGGCTTTTCCTAGTTACAGGATTACCAAAGGCATCGGTTCTTTGGCCTGTAGCATCCTTAAATTCAACATGTGGATTAGAACTTCCTGGCGCGCGCGAGCTACCTTGTTTGATTGTCACACGAGGAATGCCATTCCCGTCAACGTATTTGAGAGGGCCGCCATCTGTCTGAGAAGGCTTCCAGCCTTGAGCCTCCGCGAACTCCTTTAACTCACTCGCTTTTGGCGTGCGACCGGTTTCAAAAATTTTATCAATGCCTTTTGCACCATTTCTAAACGCATAATTATTGTTTAGTCTCTGGCAGTGGTTTTAATGGCGCGGACACATCCTGTGCGCTCTTTAAACTACGACTGCCAGAATGTCAGACAGACGCCATATTCATCGAGAAGATCGTCAGCAATTTCAAACTGAAAGACCTTCTCTGGAAAGGCATCGGATAACGCACGCTTCCAATATCTAGTGATCTGTTCAGCAAATAAATGACAAAGACGATAATCTTCTTCCGATAGGCCCACTTTAAATACGGGTCGGCCCGGTGCATCCTCCCACTTTGAAAAGAACTGATTTATTGAAAAAATATTTCTGTATCGTTCAACGTCTCTACGCGATGTACTTTGTTCCAACATACTAGATTCGGTCTCAACCAGCCCGTTCAAATGAAATTTTTGTGGATCGTATTGCTGAGCGTTAGGCAGCCAGAAAATGTGACCACTGACCTCAATAAAATCAGGAGAGAGCAAACCTAGAACAGAAATTGCCTGTTCTAATGAAACCAAGTGCCCTACATATGAAAAAAACTCCCCGGAGCCAATATCTGAAACAAACAGATTCAACGACTCTTTAGAAATATTACCCTGATAAACTTTCATCATTTCAACCCTAAGCTATCAAGAACCGACTGAGGAACATTTCCCGCAAAAGCTTTTGTATCACTTCCCTTCTTGGGGAAATATGTTCCATTCGGAGCTTGGTTCCATTCGACCACCTTAATCGGAGAGCTAGACACATCATATAGCGCACGCCCTTCAGGACCGTAGACAACAACATGCCCATTTCCCAGATTCGCATAAGAATCGGGAGTTTGCCCTTGCAACGGATACTGAACACCACCACGCGTTCCCGTGACCGTCACATTCGTTTCCCTGAGTCTCTTGGTATAATCTAAATCAATAGTATTACCGGCAGAGTCCGTAATGAACCTGGGTGTATTTGGAGCGTGAGTAGTTGCTTTCGCACCCTCTCCACCCTTAACAACATCAGCCCCAACCCCTCTATCCTTACCAGTATAATTCTTCCAGTCAGGATGGTAAGGATCAGCCTTCATTTCAGCCGTGACTACCTTGGACTTGCCCGAAAACTTGCCGCTTGTCAGCACGCCCGTCAAGATGGCGGTGGTGAACAGTCCTCCGCCGATCAGGTAGTTATCGTAACCCTCTTCGTCGCTGAGTTTTTTGCCTTCCATGGCATTGGCGACTTCCTTACCCAACGCGTCGCTGTACTCAGCGAGCTTCTGGTTCAGGCTCTGTCCCAAAGGCGTCTCGGAAACCGCGTTATAAACCGCCAGTTGCACCAGACCTTTAGGCCCCTGCGTCACCGCCACCAACACACTCACAGCTTCCTGTTGCGCCGGATGCTCCTGAATGTATTCGTTGATCGAGGCCATCGACCGCAGCGTATCCTGAGCGACCGTGAGCTTTTCTTCGTCACTCGCGGTGACGGAGATTTCAGGTAATTCCATCGCATTTGGACTAGTGGGTCTCTTGTCTTCCTGAAGCGTCTTGTCCAGATCTTCAACCGGGTTGAGGTCGATCCCGGCAAGGCGTGCGATTTCCGCTACGACGTTCTCCTGAAACTTGGCGTCGGCCAGGGTTTTCATGGCCTGGTCTCGCGTCATGCCGCCTTGGAGCAACGAGTCCATGGTGTTTTCGGCGAAATCAGCACCCATCAATTTGGTTGCGCCTGAATCTATCTAGCGGCCCAAGGTGCTTTTTATTTTGTTGACGGCACGCGTCAGGTCACGAGAGGCATTCTTGTAGTTTTAGCTAATGTCATCCATGCCTATATAAGGTTTTAAATTTTCTATTTACTAATAAATTAGGGAGGGGTGATTTCTGCGAGCTTGTATTTAAATAAATATAAATAAGCTTTAATGTGTTGGGTGAAGCTAAACTTTTACGCACTTCAGTTCATAGTGCTCAAGAGCTATCTGCAGTGCGTTGCCCAAGCTGTCAGAATCTATTTTGATAGAGTTATCTCCTGTAAGAAAGCCTCCAAAAATTAGAACAGTAAATGGTTTGGTTGGAGAGGTTGTCCATCGCTCCCCATCAAACTTTATGACGACTGATATACCATTCTTCGATATTTCTTCAAATTTTTCTAGTAATTCAGTTAAGTTATTCATAGTGTTTGCTCAATTTTATTATGTTCTTTATTCCCTGCTCCATTTTAAGGCGCGCAGATACGTTAGCAGAGTGAACAACAATTTTAGGTGGAACGAATCCGTCTAGCGCTACTTTTTCCTCAATCCAGAGTATTACATCATAGCCTGTGCCTCTTTGATCATCACCTAAATCATGATCAAGACTTATTTCTTCTACATCGAACTCCTGAAGTAATTTTATTGCTTCATTGGGCCAGTGTACAAGAATCCACCCGGCAGGGGGGGTGCGTATGTCATCCAAAAAAACTTTAATTTTTTTCATTTTTTGACAATAACAGATTTATTTAGTGCCTGCTCAATTGATTCCACGGTTGAAAGTGTACCTAAATTTCCCTTACCCGCCTCATCAATCACGTTCCTAAGTGCGTCCGCATTGATTTCTACTCCATTTTGCTTCACAAACACTTCAACTGCCGTTTGCGCAGTACGTTTATTGCCATCTTTAAACAGATGGCTGCCTGCAATATCTCTTACTACAGTCGCTGCTTGGCTCGAGAATCCTTCTCGATAATACATATTTGTTAATACTGTCTCTACGGCTCCAGTCAGTTCTATACCTTCGCCATTTGTGGTTTTATTTATATCAAAAATTTGCTCACTAGTTAGGGGTTTAAGTTCCCTCGTACTCTCTGTCTCCCCAGTGAGTTCAATTTCATTGTCAGATGCCTCCTGATTCATCACCCCAGGCGCCGGAAGCGTCACAACAGGCCTTGAGTAGTCAGTCGGCGTCTGATTAGCGATCTCGCTCCCGCCTGTCGAATTGGGAGTCGTAGGTGTCGCCCCCGCAGCATATCCGCCACTTTCCGGGTTAGCACGCTCAGCTTCGACAATCGGGTTAACCAGCCTGGAGTTATCGTCGTCGAGCAGATGAATCGGGAAGCCTGTGATGAATAGGGACTTCCATATCCTGATAGAAATAGCGGCCTGAATGTCGACAGATTCGCCTGACCTGGCGACCGAGTCCGCAACCGAAT
The DNA here is from genome assembly GCF_023278085.1 of Pseudomonas syringae. Taxonomy (NCBI): domain Bacteria; kingdom Pseudomonadati; phylum Pseudomonadota; class Gammaproteobacteria; order Pseudomonadales; family Pseudomonadaceae; genus Pseudomonas; species Pseudomonas syringae. Next base: position 5,447,202 of record NZ_CP066265.1, read on the forward strand.
TGGCAGCTTCCCTCAATCGCTCCTGGCCTTCAGGCGTTGCCGCTGTGGTAGTTAAGGCGGCGGCTAACGCAGCGGCAACCCCTGCCCCCAGTGCTATTACTGGAACAAAGTTCGATCTGCCGTCGGTGGACCTGTTCAGAGAAACCAGCAGCCCCAGCGTTCTTAACGCTTCATTAGGATTCTCTTCACCCAGTTCGGTGATACGTGCGACGAGCGGCTCTACATCGGTTTGAGCCATATTACGGAGCACGCTCCTCACGCCTTCCGCTCGTTTGCTCGCATCCAGACTGGTAAGTTGCTGTCTCCGCTCAGTGGTTGCGATCTGGTCTTTCGCACGTGACGTGCCATTACCTGTCGCGACGTCCTGAGGAAGTTGCGCAGCTACCACAAGCACGTCGAGCAGCTTTTCTATGGTGTTGCGGCTGTTCTCGCCGTAGAGGGCTGCACTTCGTTGCCACTGCTCAAGCGCCTGTTTTGGCTTGGCAGCCGCCTCCACCGAACTCTTCGTCACATACAAATCAGTCCGATGCTCATCATCGCGTGTGATTTCATACGCTTTATCCACATCGCGATTCAGCCCGACAGTCGAGTCCTTGCCCGCTGCTGCATCACCGCGCACCACCACGTCCCCAGCACCCACCGTGCCGCGCACAACCTGCTGGCGGTCCTTCTCGTAGTTCCAGCCTTCGACGCTCCAGCCGTTCTGGCCTTGTGTGCCTTTGCCGACCTGGCTCGGGTCCTGAATGGCGCCGCTGCTGTTGCCGAAGGAACCGCCGACGTTCAGGTAGTAACCGTGTTCCTTGTCCTTGCCGGCGATGTCGCTGAAGCCGAGGGTGTTGGTGTCGAGTTTGAGGTTGCCGGTGTCGTAGGCGATGAGTGCGCCGTCGAGTTGGGTGTGGTTCCCGGTGCGAATGTCGACCTGGTCTTTGCCGGTGATGCTGGTCTGTTGCTCGATCCAGTTGGTGGAGCCGTTGGTGCGGCCGTAGCCGGCCGAGCCGCTGAAACTGCCGCCGAAGCCGACCACAACGGTGGCGCTGAGGTCGTATTCCTTACCTTCGGCCTTGCCTGTATTGGCGAGTGAGGTGACGTTGAGGTCGCGCCCCACGCGCCCGACGACGTCGTTGCCGCGCAGGGTGGCGCCGCCGATGTTGGTGTCCTGGCCGCTGGTGAAGCCCAGGCGGTTGCCTGCGTACAGATAGGCTTCCTGTTGCTGCAAGCCTTCGCGTTCCAGGTCGCCCTTGCCGATGTTGACGCTGGCGTAGAAGCCGATGCCGCCCGGGCCTACCGCGATACCTGCTTCGCCGCCGCCGTTTTTGCGGGTGTTGTTTTGGGCGGCTTTGATATTGAGGGGGTTGTCTGCGTAACGACTTCCGTTGCGTCTGTTCATCGCGCTGACACCAGCGTTGGATGTGGACGCCTGCCAGCTAAATAAGATCAGCGAGGCTGCTGACGTGTTAAAGTGTAACTTGGCTTGTTACTAGTATATTTAAAATCTTAATTTTAAAGAGCTATCATTAAGTTGATATTAATTAAGGTATAATAAAAATCCTAAAGCACGTTTTATGCGAGATAAGTGTCAAAAAGTTTTAGCCAGGTAGCTTGGTCAGTAGCTCATTTACTTTTGAAGTATCTTCTGGGTGAAGCTGGAGATACTTATTACAAGCCAATCTCGCGAGATTATAACCATCTGCTTCAGAAACAATAACCTCTTCATCAAACACACCGAACATCAAACCTTCGAATCTCAATTCGTCGCCTGAACTTTCTAAGTCAGGAAAGTGAAAATAAGTCTCGTCAAAACAAAAACCAACACCCTCAGCCATCAAAGACAGACCATACAAAAACTTTTTACTCATATTGATAGAGTTAAAGAATTCCTTAACAATCCCAAACTTATCTTTTTCATAATCAATAGCCTCAAAGAGATACTCACTTTTAAGTTTTTCACTAGAAAAATCAATAGTCATTTTATTTAACCTCCGGGAAAAAGTTTCTCACTGTTTTACCATCCAGGTAAACTCTAAACTTCACACCACCTGCACTTGCCGTGTATTATCTTGCTCCCTGTGAAACTGCTGACTTATAGCCACTTGCAGCAGCCTGCTGACCAAGGTCCAATATTTGGGAGTCAGTAAACACCTTAGGGTCGTAAACAGTTTTAGTAAATATCTCTGACTTATAGCCAATCACATTTCCGGCTCGGTCATACGCTGGTATTTGATATTTTATTTCAGAGATCCCCTTTACTGCCCCTGGAATCTGATTAACGACTTTGGCACCGGTCTGATTTATAGCTTGGGAAAAAGCGTCAAGATTGTGAGTGCCACTTATCCCTTTTCTCTGAGTTAGCCCATCAAAGCTACTCAAGTGATTTTTAATATCTGGATTGACGCTCATTCCCTCTGGAAAATTGGCAGATCCTTTACCCCCAGCAATCTCGGCCTCAGCCTTCACCAACTGAGCCAGATTACCCCCGGCCTTGGGCTTGAGTCCACCTCCGGGCTGCTCGAAGTAGAACACGCCATCGGGACCCACAACCTCAACGTTGCCTGTCCGGGTATTGATCACACGTCGGTAGCCGTCAGGCAAATTGCCGGTCTTGTTGAAGGCGGAGTTGGCCGAGCTGTCTTCGCGGTAATACGACGGGAGCTTTGCCTGTTCCGGCGCTTTGATCGGTCTGGATGCTTTGTTCCAGTCTGGATCAACGGCTACTTTCACGAGATCATCAGGCCTGCTCGCGCCGACACTTGATCCGTTCCCAGCCGTATTTTTTATCAGTCTGGCGCCTGCAACACCCGCAGTAACGCCAGCGGTGCCCAGTGCGATGTTGATCAGCGTGGTTGCGCCACGTACGTAGATATCCCCTTTCTGATCATTCGCATTAAGGCCATACAGTTCTTTCAGCCTGTCATCACTGCTGACGAGATCATCCCGATCCTTGCCGCTCAGTTCGCTTGCCACTGTTTTGGCCATGGAGTCCTTGGCGGCAGCGATTTGTTCGCCAAACAGTTTGTCGAGCACAATATTGCCGGCCATTCCCAGGGCCATTTTTGCCGGCCCCATCACCGCTTGAACGCCTAACCCGAGAAGCGCCGCTTGCTCAGTAGGCAACTGGTCCATATAGCCCTGCAGGCGTTCGGCCTGATCCAGTAGCTTTCCTCCCGGAGTATTCGAGCTGACATCCTGTAGGCGTGCGACTCTGTTTACACCATCTTTGTCTTGATAATGCAGGTACTTGATGTTGCCTGCTGACGCGTCAGCGCCGGAACCACAGTTTCCGGTTGAATCGCAGGCTACTTGCTGTGCATTGAACTCCGAGAAACGGCTCTTAAAACTCTGAATGACAGCGACATCGTTCTGAGACAGGTTTTTGATGTCGTCAGTATCTCTGCCATTTTGTATAAACGTTTTCGTCAGATTAAGCGCTAGCTCGTCACCGTACTGCTTTCTGACATCATCTGGTACGTCGTCTAAAGATACGTTTTGCGCTTGAATATTGCTCCAGATCTGTTCTGCGGCCGACACGGGTCCGCTGACAAGAACGTTCGCAGCATTCACCAAGTCGATGGACTTATCCGGGTAGCTCTTGATGTCGTTCTTCCAGGCTTCTACGGTCCCGGATGGATCAGAAACCGCCTCCACCGAACTCTTCGTCACATACAAATCAGTCCGATGCTCATCATCGCGTGTGATTTCATACGCTTTATCCACATCGCGATTCAGCCCAACAGTCGAGTCCTTGCCCGCTGCTGCATCACCCCGTACCACCACGTCCCCAGCACCCACCGTGCCGCGCACAACCTGCTGGCGGTCCTTCTCGTAGTTCCAGCCTTGTCCTTGCCGGCGATGTCGCTGAAGCCGAGGGTGTTGGTGTCGAGCTTGAGGTTGCCGGTGTCGGAGGCGATGAGTGCGCCGTCGAGTTGGGTGTGGTTCCCGGTGCGGATATCGACCTGGTCCTTGCCGGTGATGCTGGTCTGTTGCTCGATCCAGTTGGTGGAGCCGTTGGTGCGGCCGTAACCGGCCGAGCCGCTGAAACTGCCGCCGAAGCCGACCACGACGGTGGCGCTGAGGTCGTATTCCTTGCCTTCGGCCTTGCCGGTGTTAGCGAGTGAAGTGACGTTGAGGTCGCGCCCCACGCGCCCGACGACGTCGTTGCCGCGAAGGGTGGCGCCGCCGATGTTGGTGTCCTGGCCGCTGGTGAAGCCCAAGCGGTTGCCTGCGTACAGATAGGCTTCTTGCTGCTGCAAGCCTTCGCGTTCCAGGTCGCCCTTGCCGATGTTGACGCTGGCGTAGAAGCCGATGCCGCCCGGGCCCACCGCGATACCTGCTCCGCCGCCGCCCTTCTTGCGGGTGTTGTCGGTGCTGCTGTTGTTCTGGGCGGCTTTGATGTTGAGGTTGTTGCCGGCGCGCAGGTCGATATCGCGCTGGGCCTGTGCCTGGGTGCCGATCAGGTTGAGGTCGTTGCTGGCTTGCAGGTTGATGTCGCGGTCTGCTTGCAGCGCGGTGACTGTGGAGGATTCCTGACTCTGATCACCGCTGGCGATGCCGTTGCTGCCACCGACGCCGAGTTTGAAGCCGCCGCTGGTGCCGCCCCAGCTTTGCCGCTCGCGGGTTTCCTGGCTGTAGCTGCCTCTGGCGGCATCGAGGGTGACGTCCCGGCCTTTGACGTTGATGTCACGGCCCGCCTGCAGCTGGCCACCGGTGACCTGCACGGCGTTGTTCGCCGACAGGTTCACGTCGTTGCCGGCGCTCAGGGCCGAGGCGCGGTTGGTTTCTTCGATGACCTGCTGGCTGGTGCTCTGCTTGCTGGTGCCCAGTTTGGCGTCGCCCGTCGGGCCTGAGAGGAACTGCGAAACCCCGTCCACGGCCTTGAGCGTGCTCGAGCCCTTGCTGACTGCGTCATCACCCTTGCCTGCGCCACTCACGGCATCTTTGGTGCTGCCGTAGTTGTGGTTGACGCTTAGGCTGAGGCCGTTGCGCGAGCTTTCGCGCTGCTGTTCGATCAATTGCGACTCACGCGCCGCATCGATTTTGATGAGATCACTGCTTGTAAAAAACTTTACGCCGTTGGCGTTGGAGGACAATCAGATTGTTTATTGAGCAAAAATCTGCTTCGTTAATGTCGTAGTCTTTGCATTGACAGTGCTTGCGCCTTATGCAGAGTGCTAGCTATTCTGGTGGAGCCTACATCGCTTGGATGCTCAAAAGGTGGAGGTGGTCTTTAGCGTCTTCACCGATTGGCTGGGTGTTTGACAAAAATGAGCGAAAATCGCATAACGAGCTAAAGCTCAAAATTTGAAGCAGTTGTGCAAATGGATAAGGATGAACTCCGCTCAGTGCTCGCTCTGCCCGATGCAATAATTTTAAAAAATCAGGAAAAAGTTTTGTACTTAGTCCAGAGTAAAAACAGCAATCATGAATAGCAATAAGCATCTAAACGAAGTCAGTAAATTTCTCAGCTATGTATTGCGACATGAGCCGCAGTCCATTGGACTTCAGCTCGACAAGGAAGGCTGGGCAGAAATAGATTGTTTAATTGCAGGCGCGGCTAAGGGAGGGGTTGCTCTAGATCGTGAACTGATCTTGGCCGTTGTCAGTAGCAGCGATAAGAGGCGTTTCGCTACTTCTGAAGATGCACAATACATTCGAGCTGTGCAGGGGCACTCGATTGAAAGTGTAGATATCCAGTACATTGAGAAAGAACCTCCCGAGCTTTTGTACCACGGAACTGCAACTCGCTTTCTAACGTCAATTCAGCAACAAGGATTAATTGCAGGATCTCGTCACCACGTACATTTGTCGCAAGACTTTACTACAGCGATAGATGTTGGGCAGCGATATGGAAAACCTGCGGTGCTAAAAGTTGAAGCCCTGCAGATGCACCAACAGGGCTTCAAGTTTTTTCAGGCTGAGAATGATGTATGGTTAACCGGCTATGTCCCAAATTTTTTCATTCGTCAGGAATAGTCGTTGTCCTCAACTTGCTCAGCTTTATAGCGGGAAGACTCTTCTTTGGCAGAAATAAACCAGTCAGAAAAACCTGAATAAGAAAGGTTATCCCAAGGACTTAACTTTGGTTTGGAGTAATCATAAATTCGCACACATGCATTGCCTTCCTTGCACTCCCCATCAAAACAAGCAAGAACAACCCATCCATCATTATACAGTCCAGACTCATCTTGGATAATTGCAAAAGGAACAAGCGCAGCTTCCGAGAATTTCAAAAGCATGGAGCTGTAATAAAAAAGTGATGTCGCCATATCTTTTGATAGAAACCGCCAGGGCTCTATATCTATAAGCTCATCAGCTAAAACTACATTTAGATATTCAGCAGGGAATTTAAAACCATCCGGCAAAATTGGAAGGTCGTACAAAAAATTCTTCATTATTTACCACCTCCAGAAATACGTGGTGCTTCTGTTGAACCGTGAGGGTTGGAGGTAGAAAAGCCTCCTGACTGTTTGTTTATACGACCAGTAATGGCCTCTCCCCAAGTATTAAATTTTTGCCATCCTCTAGCCTCTTGAATAGCTGGCGTCAATGGATCATCAAATTCCCGAACGCTAGCTTTAACATCGATCCCCGCCTCTCTGGCTGCGGCAATTCGGGTGTTATCCATGCTAGTTAGCTTGCCATCAGGCATTTTAACAACGTCAACTGGATCACCTTTCCAGCCATTAGTACGCATGCTTTGAACTAAATCATCGTATGTGTAATTTGTACCTGTTACTCGGTCAGTTTTATTGAAAGAAACGCTATTTTGCGAGAACCGAATATCATCAGCCGCATGAAGTGTTGCACTATTTGAGCCTTTACCTCCCTCCCCCTTAACAACATCAGCCCCAACCCCTCTATCCTTACCAGTATAATTCTTCCAGTCAGGATGGTAAGGATCAGCCTTCATTTCAGCCGTGACCACCTTGGACTTGCCCGAAAACTTGCCGCTTGTCAGTACGCCCGTCAAGATGGCGGTGGTGAACAGTCCTCCGCCGATCAGGTAGTTATCGTAACCCTCTTCGTCGCTGAGTTTTTTGCCTTCCATGGCATTGGCGACTTCCTTACCCAACGCGTCGCTGTACTCGGCGAGCTTCTGGTTCAGGCTCTGCCCCAAAGGCGTTTCGGAAACCGCGTTGTAAACCGCCAGTTGCACCAGACCTTTAGGCCCCTGCGCTACCGCCACCAATACGCTTACGGCTTCTTCCTGTTGCGGATGCTCCTGGATGTACTGCTTGATCGAAGCCATCGATCGCAACGTGGTCTGAGCGACCGTGAGCTTTTCTTCGTCACTCGCGGTGACAGAGATTTCAGGTAATTCCATCGCATTTGGGCTAGTGGGTCTCTTGTCTTCCTGAAGCGTCTTGTCCAGGTCTTCAACCGGGTTGAGGTCGATCCCGGCAAGGCGAGCGATTTCCGCTACGACGTTCTCCTGAAACTTGGCGTCGGCCAGGGTATTCATGGCCTGGTCTCGCGTCATGCCACCTTGGAGCAGCGAGTCCATGGTGTTTTCGGCGAAATCAGCGCCCATCAGTTTGGTCGCGCCTGAATCCATCTGGCGGCCCAAGGTGCTTTGGATCTTGTTGACGGCACGTGTCAAATTGCGGGAGGCATCTTCGAAGTTCTGCCGAGCGGTGTCGTCGTAGGTCAGTAACTGATTTGTCCACTGTTTGGCGGTGACAACCGGTTGGCTGGCCGCCTCCACCGAACTCTTCGTCACATACAAATCAGTCCGATGCTCTTCATCGCGCGTGATTTCATACGCTTTATCCACATCGCGATTCAGCCCGACAGTCGAGTCCTTGCCCGCTGCTGCATCACCGCGCACCACCACGTCCCCAACACCCACAGTCCCCCGCACAACCTGCTGGCGGTCTTTCTCGTAGTTCCAGCCTTCGACGCTCCAGCCGTTCTGGCCTTGTGTGCCTTTGCCGACCTGGCTCGGGTCCTGAATGGCGCCGCTGCTGTTGCCGTAGGAACCGCCGACGTTCAGGTAATAGCCGTGTTCCTTGTCCTTGCCGGCGATGTCGCTGAAGCCGAGGGTGTTGGTGTCGAGCTTGAGGTTGCCGGTGTCGGAGGCGATGAGTGCGCCGTCGAGTTGGGTGTGGTTCCCGGTGCGGATATCGACCTGGTCCTTGCCGGTGATGCTGGTCTGTTGCTCGATCCAGTTGGTGGAGCCGTTGGTGCGGCCGTAACCGGCCGAGCCGCTGAAACTGCCGCCGAAGCCGACCACGACGGTGGCGCTGAGGTCGTATTCCTTGCCTTCGGCCTTGCCGGTGTTAGCGAGTGAAGTGACGTTGAGGTCGCGCCCCACGCGCCCGACGACGTCGTTGCCGCGAAGGGTGGCGCCGCCGATGTTGGTGTCCTGGCCGCTGGTGAAGCCCAAGCGGTTGCCTGCGTACAGATAGGCTTCTTGCTGCTGCAAGCCTTCGCGTTCCAGGTCGCCCTTGCCGATGTTGACGCTGGCGTAGAAGCCGATGCCGCCTGGGCCTACCGCGATACCTGCTTCGCCGCCGCCGTTCTTGCGGGTGTTGTCGGTGCTGCTGTTGTTCTGGGCGGCTTTGATGTTGAGGTTATTGCCTGCGCGCAGGTCGATATCGCGCTGGGCCTGTGCCTGGGTGCCGATCAGGTTGAGGTCGTTGCTGGCCTGCAGGTTGATGTCGCGGCCTGCTTGCAAAGCGGTGACTGTGGAGGATTCCTGACTCTGATCACCGCTGGCGATGCCGTTGCTGCCACCGACGCCGAGTTTGAAGCCGCCGCTGGTGCCGCCGTGGATGCCGCCCCAGCTTTGACGCTCGCGGGTTTCCTGGCTGTAGCTGCCTCTGGCGGCATCAAGGGTGACGTCCCGGCCTTTGACGTTGATGTCACGGCCCGCCTGCAGCTGGCCACCGGTGACCTGCACGGCGTTGTTCGCCGACAGGTTCACGTCGTTGCCGGCGCTCAGGGTCGAGGCGCGGTTGGTTTCTTCGATGACCTGCTGGCTGGTGCTCTGCTTGCTGGTGCCCAGTTTGGCGTCGCCCGTCGGGCCTGAGAGGAACTGCGAAACCCCGTCCACGGCCTTGAGCGTGCTCGAGCCCTTGCTGACTGCGTCATCACCCTTGCCTGCGCCACTCACGGCATCTTTGGTGCTGCCGTAGTTGTGGTTGACGCTTAGGCTGAGGCCGTTGCGCGAGCTTTCGCGCTGCTGTTCGATCAGTTGCGACTCACGGGCCGCGTCGATCTTGATGTTGCGCCCGGCCGTCAGGTCAATATTGTTGGCGGCTTCAAGGTCGGAGCCGATCTGATTGATGTCGCGTTTGGCATCGACGGCCAGGTTTTCACCGGCGCGGATCTGGCTGGCGGCGGCGGTCTGTTGCTCAAGGCGGTTTTTCTCCTTGGTGCGATCAACGCCTGCAAAGAACGTTACGCCGTTGGCGTTGGAGGACACACCGATGCCGGTCTGCCGGTTCTTTTCCCAGTCCTGACTGGAGTTGCTGTTCTGCGCAGCCAGCACATTGACGTCCTGACCGGCGTTCAGGCGCACATTGCCGCCTGCGTTGATGCTGCTGCCTATCACGTTGATGTCGCGCTCGGCTTGCAGATCGGCATCGCGTACCGCGTTGACCTGGCTGCCTACGCTGGTGCTGCTCTGTGCGACGCGGCCGGCTTCCTTGGCCGACGAGATCGACAGGAAACCCCCGGACACCGACAGACCGGTTTTCTTCTTGTACTCCTCGCTGCGGCTGTAGGCCTCGTCGTTGGCTGAGACCAGGTTGATATCACCGGTTTTGTCCAGCAGGCCGGCCCTGACGTCGACATCATTGCCCGCGCCGATCTCGCTCGCGCGCAGCCGCACATCCTTGCCGGACGCAACCACCACATCGTCGCCTGCGTCCAGTTCGCTGCCGACCTGAGTCGCGCTGGTCTTCAGCTGGCTTTTGCCGCTTTTGGACAGGCCGAGGAAACCCGACTTGGTCTTCTTGCTGTAGGCCCCGTGTTCCTCGACACCCGAGAGCACCGCGACGTCGTTGGTCGCACCCAGTACCAGGTCATTACCGGCCGACAGCTTGCTGCCGATGACGCTGACATCACGCCCGCCGTTGATGTTGACGCTGCCGTCGGCGGCCTTGCTGGCGTTGACCGTGAGGTCTTGCCCCGCGTTGACCTCGGAGGCCATGTTGGTGCTGTCGTAGCTTTCCTGCTGCTTGCTGCTGCTACGCCCGAATGAGCCTTTGCTCTTCTTCGAGTAGAAGTACGAATTCTCGTCTTTGGCCGAGGTGATGGTCGTGTCCTGCGCGGCATCCAGCGCAACGTCACCGCCTGCCTTGACCCGACTGGCGACGATGTCGAGGTTTTGTCCGGCATCTGCCGAGAGGTTACCGCCCGCGTTAAGCTCACTGGCCTGCTGATTGACCGTGCGGGTCTCCAGTGTGGTCTTCTTGCTTCGCGACACGTATTCGCTTTGGTTGGCTGCCGACTCGAGCGCAAGGTTGCCAGCGGAGCGCAAGGCCATATCCCGCCCGGCGTCCACGCGACTTGCCGTTACGCCCAGATCACGTCCCGCCTGCACCGCGACATCCTGACCGGCGTTTACGCTGGCGCCCAGCTGGTTGGTGCTGGTGCGTACGTGGTTTGGTCCGTCGCTACGGTCTTGCTGGAGTTGTGCGGCGCTGATCGCGACATCGCGATCAGCCAGCAGGGTTACGTCGCGTCCGGCCTGTAGCGCACCGCTGTTGCTGACGTCGCGACCGGCACTGATGGTCAGGTCATTGGCAGCCTCGACGCGAGCGGCGTTATTGGCGAAGTCTCTGCGCCAGGTGGAATTGCCGACTGCGCTCTGATGGCTGGTAACGCTGCGTTCGTTGCTCACGTCGCCGTTGGCGGAACTCAGGGTCACGTCGCGCCCGGCGACAATACCGCCTGCGCGGTTGATCAGGTTGTTGTCGGCGCGCAGGTTCAGGCGCTCGTTGGTCTGAATCAGGCCTTCGTTGATGAGGCTGTTGCCTGAGCGAGCGTTGAGGGTACTGGTCGCTCGGAGTACGCCGACGTTGGTCAGGTTGTTGCCCGCGATCAGCGACAGGTCGCCGCCCTGGATCAGCGCGCCATTGTTGGCCAGTCGATTGTTGGCCTGGGCCAGATAAAGCACCGGCACCAGCACGTGTTCGCCGCGCACGACCTGATCTTCCATCCACACGATGTCGTGAGTCAGGGCCGCGACCTGCTCGCCCGTCAGGGCCACGCCGACGCTAAGGTCCAGCGCGCTCTTGCTGGCGATGGCGTTGTCCATCAGGTATTTGTACATGGCTTCATCGCTGGTCAGACCGTCGATGAAGCGTTGGCCGGTACGCGCTATAACCGCTTGCTGGATCAGGCGCTGCTCGTAATAACCATCGCCCAGGCGCTTCCAGGCAGCGTCGGGGTTGTAACCGACGGTGTCGAGCAAGTAGCTGGAGCTCAGGAACTGACGCAGGTCGGTCAGCGCCGGGTTGGTTTCGATCAGGTACGGGTGTGGCTGGGCGGCTGTTGCGGTACCGAGCAATTGTGCGCCACTGCCTGGAAGGCTCGTGCCGTTTTGCGTGTCGCTCAGGCGAAACAGGCCGTTTTGTCCGGTCGGCAAGCTAAAGCCGGGCAAGGCAGTCGGGTTGACCTGCTGCTGCGCGAGGTCAGGCGGCAATTGACGATTGAGCGTGACGACCGTTGCGTAATCGGTGCCCGGCGCCGTAGTGTCTGTGCGTGTGCCGCCGCTGACGTAGGTGAACCCGCCGCGCACCACACTGTTGTCGAAATTGTTGCCTGCCGTGATGCTGACCGGGCCGCCGGCCTGAATGGTTGCGGCGTAGGTCGTGGCATCGAAGGCGAGCTGGCGGTTGGTTTCAAGCTCTGGGACGTCGCGTTCAGTGATCGCGATGAAGTTGCTCATCGCGGCCTGCAAGCCACTCAGGTTGTTTGGGTCGTAGCGTGGACTGTCTTGCGAATAGCGCAGGTTGAACAGCCTGGCGTCTTCATCCCAGCGGTCGTCGTCCCGGGTACGGCGGGAGACGAAGATGCGGTTGTTCTCGGTCTGGCCGGTGACCACGCCGACGTTGCTGAAGTTGTTGAAGGTGGCGGTCAGGGCGCCGCCGCTGGCCAGCGAGCTGCTGCTGTTGAGGAAATCACCCCCGGCCAGCGTCATGTTGCCACCGGACGTGATGCTCGATGCAGCGCTGGCGGCGGTCACCTCCAGCTTTTCCAGCTGCTGGATCTTCCAGACGTGGTGCTCCTTGCCGCCGCCGCAATCCAGATTGCCGGTGCCCGGGGTTGAGCAGGAGATCTCGTCGATGCGAGCGCTGTAGATTCCGGAGTCTTTCACCGACAGCACATCGCGAATGTTCTGAACCGTGTTGGCGGCCAGCAGCATGCTGCCGTCGCTGGTCAGCGTGGCAGAGCGATTGATGATGCTGTTGGCGAACGCGCCAGCGGCATCACGACTGATCTGCAGGTTGCCCATGCTGTACACATCGGCGTACTGGTTGGTGAAGTCATTCACCAGCAGCGAGGTATTGCCGCCGCTGAAGATCAGCGCGTTCTGGTTCAGCAGCGTCGGGGTGCTGACCGACAGGTTGCCGCCTGCGCCCAAGGTGCCGTAGTTGTTGATGGCCCCTGCGTTTACTTGCAGGTCGGTGTTGCCGGTGATCCGTCCGCTGTTGTTGAGGATGCCATCGATATCAATGACACCGGCCGCGCCGCTGGCCAGCCGCGCGTTGGCGTCGGTCAGGTTGAGCTGCGCGGCCGTCAGGGTCGAACTGCCCAGGCTGGTCATGCTGCCTGCGCCGTTGTAGGCACCGGTCAGGCGCACGTCCAGCGTACCGTCGCTGGCAATGCGTCCGTCGTTGGTCCAGTTGCCGCCGCGTCCGACGAAGCTGTTGGCTGCCAGTAACTGCCCGCCACCCAGCTGAGTGAAGCTGCCGATGTTCAGGTCCATGTTGGCCGCTTGCAGCGTGGTGCTGTTGGTCCAGCTGTCGCCGGTCAGGGTCAGGCTGCCGTTGGTGGAAATACTGCCGCCTGCGTTTTGCAGGAGTGCCAGGCTCAGGCCGAGATCGCCCTGGCCAACGTGGAGGATGGAGCCGTTGGTGTTGACCAGGCTGCCGATGGCGAACTGCAGATTGCTGCTCGCGCTTTCCAGCTTGCCGCCGGTGTTGTCCAGCGCACCGCTCAGGGTCAGCACTGTAGAGCCGCCGTTGCCTAGAGCGCGCAGTTGTCCCGACGTGTTGTCCAGGCTGGCCGCCTTGAGCAGCAAGCTGTTGTCACTTTCGATGATGCCCTGCCGGTTGTTCAATGCGCCGGACAGGTCGAAGTCGATGTCCCGGCCGGCTACCTGACCGTCCTGGTCGCCGCTGTTATCGAAGCTATCGCCGCGGACTTGCACCAGACCCAGGGCAGACAGCGCGCCATTGCGGTTATCGAAGGTCGACGCTTGAATCAGCGCATCGCCCTGTTGTGCGGCGATGCTGCCGCCATTGTTATCGATGCCGCCACGCGCGGTCAGCAGCAGGCGCTGGCCCTGAATGACCCCGCCTTTGGCGTTCGCCAGGCCGTTGCGCAGCAGGCCGGAAAGATCGGTGCTCACGCCTCCTGACAGACTGGCCAGCACGCCTGCGCTGTTATCGACGCTGGCTCCGGTGATCGACAGATCACCAGTCTGCGCGATGAGGTTACCGCCCACGTTGCTGACGGCGCCGTTGCCGGTCGCCAGGGTCAGCGTATTGGCGCTTTGCACCACGCCGCTGTCGTTGTTGAGTGCGCCAGCGTTCAGGCCGAGCGTGCCGGTGCGGCTGTTGATCAGCCCGTTGTTGCCATTCAGCACATCGCCGCTGGACGTGATCGAGACGGTGCTGCCAGCAAGGGTGCCGTTGTTGCGGTTATCCAGGGTGGTGGCGAACAGGGTCATCAGGCCCTGGCTGGTCAGGCGGCCATTGCTGTTGGTCACGTTGCCGCCGCGTTGCAGCAGCAAGTCTCCGCCGCTGACGATGTTGCCATTGCTGTTGTTCAGCGTGCCGGGCAGGTCAAGGGTCATGGCTGAGTTGCTGACCACTGTGCCGTTGGTATTGGTCAGAGCGCCATTCAGGGTGAGCGTCATGCCTGTGTTGCTGACCAGCGTGCCTGCGGTGTTATCGAAGCTGTCGCCGGTCAGGGTCATGCCCTGCCAGCCGGAAATCAGGCCGCCCAGGTTATTGAGTACAGTGGTGTTCAGCGCCAGCGCTGCGCCACTGGTGATCCGGCTTGTGGCGCTGTTGTCGAGCTGTGCCGAGTTGATGTTCAAGGCCTGAGCCGCGCTCAGGGTACCGCCGCTGTTGTTCAGGCGTGCGCTGCTCACGGTCAGCACGCCGTCAGTCACCAGTTGCCCGGCGGAGTTGTCCAGGCTTTCACTGGCGGTGACCGATTGCTCACCGGCACTGGACAGCTGGCCGTTGCTGTTGTCGAGGCGCGCAGCACTGGCCGTCAACGTGCCTTCCGACACGATTTTCCCGGCGCGGTTATCCAGCGTTTCGCTGACGATGGCGCTGAGTGCGCTGCTGGCCGCCAGAGTGCCCTGATTCACCACGTTGCGCGCGCGGACACTCAAGGTGCCCGTGCTGTTGCGTGTGTTGTCGGCGTTGATCCCGGATTCGATGACGCCGGTGTTGCTCAGTTGATCGGCGTCGATGGTCACGGCCTGACCGGCCACCAGATCGCTGCTGTTGGTGAGGGTTTCTGAGGCGTTGAGCGCCAGTTGTGAACCGGCATAGGTCGGCCCGGTGACGCTGATGTCGCGAGCCTTGGCAACGATGTTGCCGCTGGCTGCGGTCTGATTCATGGTCAGCTTGCCGTTGGCATCGATATTGATATCGCCACCGCTGGCCGCCAGGTCTCCGGCCAGCCGAACCCCGACGCCTGCTTCGGTGCCGACCAGCCGGACCGCCCCGGCGTACATCCCGCCCAGCGCCGAGGAGTCGATGGCCAGTTCAGGTTTGGCGCTGCCGTCGTCTGGCAGTGGCGTGGCATTGAGCGTCTGGGCGTCGACGTCGTTGCGGCCAGCGATGATGTTCAGGCGCTTGGCATGCAGCTCGGCGTTGATTTTTGCGCTGCGGGTGATGATGTCGAACTGGTCGACGTTGTCGGCATTCAGGCCGACGCCATCGATGGACACGCTGCCGCCCTGAACGTTGAAGCGATTCAACTGACCGTTGGCGTCCAGTACCGGCTTGCCAGTGGTCAGTGTGACTTGCGGGGTGTTGATGAAACCGCAGCCGTTGCAACTGATGCCATAGGGGTTGGCCACGATCACGCGCGCCGACTGCCCTGCCACCTCGGTATACCCGTTGAGCTGACTGGCATTGGCACCGGTCACCTCGTTGAGAATCGTACGCGCGGCTGTGCCCCCCAGATTCTTGTTACCCACGATGATGCCGCCCAGTTGCGTGCTCTGGGTGGCATTGGTCGCGTTGTTGAGAATCACGCCTTTGCTGTCGACGTTGTACTGCTGGTACTGGTTATGCGACAGCCCCGACCCGTTGGGTGCGGCAATGTTGATCACCGGCACGCCGTTGCCAGCCTGGCCTACGGAGGTGTTGGTGGCGCCGCTGACAGCGATGCCTTCGGCCTGCGCCAGCAGCGGCTGCCAGAACAGCGCGTTGGCGAGGATCAATGCGATGCCGCGCTTGGGCATGCCCCAGAAGCGTGGGCGTTCGGTCAGGGCCGCAGAAGGCTGACGTGTCAGCAGAGCCAGTTGATGAACGTCCATGTGAGCAACCTCGGGGCAGTGTTATCAGGAGCAGCGTTATTAAAGGAAAAAGTCCACGCGAAAATAGACCGGCGCTTCGCGCTCGATCACGTCGGGACGTTCCAGAGAATGAGCAAACGTGACAGAGGCGGCGACGTGCTCGCCACGGGTAAACAGTTCGAACGAATTGCTGGACAGTCGACCATGTTCCTGGCCGTTGTAACGGTCATTGCGGATCACGCCCTGATCGTAGCCAGCGGCAGCACCGTATTCGACGAAAACCGGGCGCAGCCAGTCGAGGGTCACCGGACGGGTCAGACGGATTTCGTTGCGCCAGTAGCCGCCGCTGTCGCCGGACAGAAACTCATCCTTGTAGCCGCGCACCGACGACGAACCGCCCAGGCTCAGGCGTTGCGGGCTGAACAGCACGTCTTCGCTGCGTTGTCCGGTGGCCAGGCTGGTGAAGGCCAGGTTCTCGCCCCACAGCTGAAACGGATGCAGGTAGCTGATGGTGCCGGTGTATTTGCGGTAGCGCGCATCGGCTTCGCCCGGCCCCGGATCGTGGTTGCCTTGGGCGTCCAGCAAACCGATGCCCTGTTGCATGCCGAGGTCGATGTTGACGAACGCTGAGCCGACCCGGCGACCATGGTTGATGCCGAACTGCGCTTCGGTGATGCGGTTGCTGCTTACGCCGATTTTGCTGTTATCCAGGTAGTTGTTGGTGCGCAGGTACGCCAGACCGGCGTTGAGCGAGGTCTTGCTGACCGAGTCTCGATGGATAACCCGTTCGGCACGGAACTGATGGTTCTGGCTGTCGCCATCCTGCTTGAACTTGAAGCCGTCGGCCTGGGCCTGCGAGCGATATTCGCTTTCGCTGTACAGGTAACTGAAGGTCCACCAGCCCCACGGCAGGCTGTACGACAGCATGCCATTGTGCGACCCCTGTTGATGGTCGCTGACGGCGTCATGCCCGCCGCGCAGGCTCAACTGGTCGGCCAGGCCCAGCGGGCTGTCCCAGTCCAGACCGGCGTTCCACTGCTGTTCGCCGGTGCTGCGCTGGCCGTCGTTATTGCGCGACAGGCTGGCGCGCCAGGGTTTTTGCGGGGTATTTTTGACCACCACGTCGCTGCCGCCCACGGTCTGGCCCGGAGTCAGTTCCATCTGCGCCTGATTGGAGGGCAAGCGGTTGAGCTGGTCTACCATCTGCTCGATCTCGCGCAGGTTGACCACCTGCCCTTCCTGGCCGGGAAAGGTCATGGCCAGCTCGCGATCCGACAGGCCGCTGTCGGCATCGCTGCGCAGTTTTTCCAGTTTGCCTTCGATGACCAGCACTTGCAGGTCGCCTTTGGACAGGTCCTGTTGCGGCAGATAGGCCCGGGTGGTCACCAGACCTTTGCCGATGTAATGGTCGGTGATGGCCTTCAACAGTTCATTGAGCTGCGCAACGCCCAGGCACTTGCCCTGAAATGGCGTGATCAGTGCCTCGCGCTCGGCAGGCGACAAGGAATCAGCGCCCTTGAGTTCGATGCGGTTGATAGTGAAGCAGCGGGTGTCGGCGGGCGTGACGGGGGCCGTCGGTGTGGTCTGTTTGCCGGGCAGGTCCTTGAGCTCTTCCAGGCGGCGGCGCTGCTCTTCGAGCAAGCGGTCCTGGCGATCACGGATGAGATCCTGTTCTCCGGGGGTCGCAGCCTGAACAGGCGTCAACGCTCCCATAGCCAGCAGTAACGCACACAAACCCAGCCATGTCCTTTTGGAGGCAAACATAAATATTCCATTAAAAGCGCTGGAGGCGAGAGGTACGCCTGTTCGGGGTTAGTCAACACGAAGGCCCCAGGCCGGATAGCGGCCAAGTGATATCGCGTGTAACGATCGTGAAACAGACCACGCACATGCAAGAAAATTCCTACACGAGCGAAATTTTACTGACCCGACCTGCCTTTTAATTTGAAATACATGACGTTGTGGTTAATCGCGCACCAATAAAAAACCGACCTCTAAAGGGTCGGTTTTTGTACATCACCAAAACTTATGCACGTTTTGGGCGTGTTAATCACTTTGAGAAATAAGCAGTATAATTAAAGGCTTAACGCCGTTTTCCAATACTTTTCCAAAATCCGTACACAGGTTATCCACAAAATCACGCGGGGACTTTTTCTGCAGTTGTTGCAGGTGTGACCGGGGTTCCCATGGCGCGTTGTGTGTCTTCGTTCCAGGCCTGTACGCGCTCATTCAACGCAGCGATAGCGCGCGGGCCGGTGCCTTCTGCGTACATGGGTTCGCCGATGACCACACGAATGGTGCCAGGCTTTTTCGCCCAACCGTCCCGAGGCCAGTATTTACCGGCGTTGTGCGCAATTGGCAGCACCGGCAGATCAGCGTTGACCGCCAGCGCAGTGCCGCCGCGCGAGAATTTTCCGACCTGGCCGTAGGGCACGCGTGTGCCTTCCGGGAAAATCAGTACCCAGACACCGTCCTTGAGCAACTCGTCGCCCTTCTTGGCGATTTCTCTCAGTGCTGCTTTCGGGTTTTCGCGATCGATGGCGATAGGACGCAGCATGGCCATGGCCCAGCCAAAAAACGGGACGTACAGCAGCTCACGTTTGAGGACCTGGCTCAACGGCTCGAAGTACGCCGAGAGAAAGAACGTCTCCCAGGTGCTCTGGTGGTTGGAGATGATCACGCAGGGCGTTTTCGGCACGTTTTCTGCGCCGGTCACCTCAACCTTGATGTTCAGGAACACCCGGGTCAGCCATAGGGCGCAGCGGCACCAGTAGACATTGATGAAGCGATAGCGGGCTTTGAACGGCAGAAAAGGCGCGATGCAAAAGCTCAATGTGCACCACAGCAGCGAGCTGGTGCCCAGCAACAGGTAAAAGAAGAAAGTCCTGATTGCCTGCATGATCGACATAGTTACGTTTACCGTACGGGCAGGTGCCCGCTCCTGGAGCGTTCCGAACCTGATGGGGTCAGTTGTTCAGTGAAGCGCTGTTGTGGATAAGTTCTGCGGCAACCGCCGCCAGATCGTCAAAAATCAGTGTGCCTTCCGGCACTTCGCCTTCAATTGTCCTGCGGCCTTTGCCGGTCAGCACCAGCACAGGCTGGGAATCGACGGCCAAAGCGGCCTGCAGGTCACCTTTGCTGTCGCCTACGAACCATAGTCCCTTGAGGTCGGCTGCGTAGTGACGAGCGATGGTGTGCAGCATGCCGGGTTTGGGTTTGCGGCATTCACATCCTTCGTCTGGCCCGTGCGGGCAGTAGACGATCAAGCCGACCTCGCCACCCTGCGCAGCCACCAGCTCGCGCAAGCGCGCATGCATGGCGTCGAGCGTGGCCAGGTCGTAATAACCGCGGGCAATGCCGGACTGGTTGGTGGCAACGGCCACCGTCCAGCCGGCCTTGCTCAGCGCTGCGATCGCCTGGATCGAGCCGGGAATGGGCAGCCATTCCTCCACCGACTTTATGTAAGCGTCGGAGTCATGGTTGATCACTCCGTCCCGATCCAGTATCAGCAGTTTCACCATCGATCCCTTGTCAGCCCAGCAGCGAGATATCGGCAACGCCGAGGAACAGGCCGCGCAGGCGCGACAACAAGGCATAACGGTTGGCGCGCACATTGGCGTCTTCCGCGTTGACCATGACCGCTTCGAAGAACGCATCGACCGGCTCACGCAGCATGGCCAGGCGCGCCAGCGATTCGCTGTACTGACGCTCGGCAGCCATAGGCTGGATCGCATTGTCAGCCTGCTGAATTGCCGAGTACAGCGAGAACTCGTTGGCGTTATCGAAGTACTTGGGCTCGACGGTCTGGGCAATATTGCCCTCGGCCTTGCTCAGCAGGTTGGACACGCGCTTGTTCACGGCAGCCAGTGCAGCGGCTTGCGGCAGTTTGCGGAAGGCCTGGACCGCCTGAACACGCTGATCGAAATCCAGCGCCGAGGCAGGTTGCAGGGCACGCACCGAGAGGTACACCGCCACATCGACGCCTTCGTCCTCGTAACGCGCACGCAGGCGGTCGAAGATGAAGTCGAGTACCTGTTCCGCCAGACCGGCTGGCTTGATCTTGCTACCGAACTGGGTGACCGCGAACTTCACGGTGTCGACCAGGTTCAGGTCGAGCTTCTTCTCGATCAGGATTCGCAGGATGCCCAGCGCTGCACGGCGCAGGGCATACGGGTCCTTGCTGCCGGTGGGGAGCATGCCGATACCGAAGATACCGACCAGCGTGTCCAGCTTGTCAGCGATGGCGACGGCTGCGCCGGTCAGTGTGGTCGGCAGTTCGGCCCCTGCGCCGCGCGGCATGTACTGTTCGTTGAGCGCCAGCGCGACATCTTCTGGCTCGCCGTCGGCCTTGGCATAGTAGTAACCGGCAATGCCCTGCATTTCCGGGAACTCGCCGACCATCTCGCTCGACAGGTCGCACTTGGACAACAGGCCGGCCCGCGCTGCGCGCTGCGCATCGCCGCCGATGCGTGGCGCGATGTAGGCGGCCAGTTTCGACACACGCTCGGCCTTGTCGAAGACGCTGCCCAACTGAGCCTGGAACACGACGTTCTTCAGGCGATCATTGAAGGTTTCGAGCTTCTGCTTCTTGTCCTGCTTGAAGAAGAACTCGGCATCGGTCAGACGCGGACGAACCACCTTCTCGTTGCCGGCAACGATCTGTGCGGGGTCTTTGCTTTCGATGTTGGCGACCGTGATGAAACGCGGCAGCAGCTTGCCATCGACATCCAGCAGGCAGAAATACTTCTGGTTGTCCTGCATGGTGGTAATCAGGGCTTCCTGCGGCACTTCAAGGAAACGCTCTTCGAACGAGCACACCAGCGGCACCGGCCACTCGACCAGACCGGCGACCTCATCCAGCAGGCCTGGCGGCACGATCGCGGTGCCTTCCTGTTGGGTGGCCAGCTCTTCGACGCGCTTGCTGATGATCTGGCGACGCTCATTGAAGTCGGCCAGTACATAAGCGGCGCGCAGGTCGCCCAGGTAACCGGCAGGCGAGGAAATACGCACGTCTTCCGGGTGGTGGAAGCGGTGGCCGCGAGAATGACGCCCTGCGCTCTGGGCGAGAATCGTGCAATCAACCACCTGATCGCCGAACAGCATCACCAGCCACTGGGTCGGACGCACGAACTCTTCCTTGCGAGCACCCCAGCGCATGCGCTTGGCAATCGGCAAGTCGTTCAGCGAGTCTTCGACAATGGTCGGCAGCAGCGACATCGTCGGTTTTCCGAGAATGGTCTGGCTGTAACGCAGTTTCGGGCCGCTTTGATCGATTTCGCTCAGATCGACGCCGCACTTCTTGGCGAAGCCCAGTGCCGCTTGAGTCGGATTGCCGTCGGCGTCGAACGCAGCCTGGCGCGGCGGGCCGTCCAGGTTGACGCTGCGATCCGGTTGTTGCGTGGACAGCGCGGTGATCAACACGGCCAGACGACGCGGTGCGGCGTAGACCTGTTTGGCGCTGTACGTCAGACCTGCGCCCTGCAGGCCCTTTTCAATACCGGCCAGAAACGCATCCGCCAGAGAAACGAGGGTCTTGGGTGGCAGTTCTTCGGTGCCCAGTTCGACCAGAAAATCTTGAGCACTCATTGCGCTGCCTCCAGCTTGGCCAACACTTCATCGCGTAGATCGGGTGGCGCCATCGGGAAGCCGAGTCGCGCCCGGGCTTGCAGGTAAGCCTGAGCCACCGAACGGGCCAGCGTGCGCACGCGCAGGATGTATTGCTGACGCGCTGTCACGGAAATCGCGCGACGGGCATCCAGCAGGTTGAACGTGTGCGAGGCCTTGAGGACCATTTCATAGCCCGGCAATGGCAGTTCCAGCTCGATCAGACGCGCTGCTTCGCTTTCGTAGAAATCGAACAGTTCGAACAGCTTTTCGACGTTGGCGTGTTCAAAGTTGTAGGTCGACTGCTCCACCTCGTTCTGGTGGAACACGTCGCCATAGGTCACTTTGCCGAACGGGCCGTCAGCCCAGACCAGATCGTAGACCGAGTCCACGCCCTGCTGGTACATCGCCAGACGTTCGAGGCCGTAGGTGATTTCGCCAGTCACCGGGTAGCACTCCAGGCCACCCACTTGCTGGAAGTAAGTGAATTGCGAAACTTCCATGCCGTTGAGCCAGATTTCCCAGCCCAGACCCCAGGCGCCCAGCGTCGGCGATTCCCAGTTGTCTTCGACGAAGCGCACGTCATGCACCAGTGGATCGAGGCCGATGTGCTTGAGCGAGCCCAGGTACAGCTCCTGGAAGTTGTCCGGGTTCGGCTTGAGAATCACCTGAAACTGATAGTAATGCTGCAGGCGGTTCGGGTTTTCGCCGTAGCGGCCGTCAGTCGGGCGACGACTTGGCTGTACGTAAGCGGCATTCCAGGTTTCCGGGCCTACGGCGCGCAGAAACGTGGCAGTGTGGAACGTGCCGGCGCCTACTTCCATATCGTAGGGCTGAAGTACCACGCAACCTTGTTCTGCCCAGTATTGCTGGAGGGCGAGGATCAAGTCTTGGAAGGTACGCACGGCTGGCGTAGGCTGGCTCACAAATTTCACCTGTGCTGGGCTGCGATTCAAAGAGCGGGAGTATACCCGATTCGGCCGCACGTCCGCTCCTGGGAGCCCTATGACACGCTGCTTTTGGTGCAACGAAGACCCCCTGTACATCGCTTATCACGATCAGGAGTGGGGAGTGCCGCTGCGCGATGCGCAGAAGCTCTTCGAGTTGCTTTTGCTCGAAGGGTTCCAGGCGGGGCTGTCGTGGATCACGATTCTCAAGCGTCGGACACGTTATCGCGAGGTGCTGCATGGCTTTGATGTCGAGCGGCTGGCGCAATTGAGTGATGCCGAAATCGAGGCGCTGATGCTCGATCCGAGCATCATTCGCAACCGTCTCAAGCTCAAGGCCGTGCGTACCAATGCGCGGGCCTGGCTGGCGCTGGAAGATCCGGTCGGCCTGCTCTGGTCGTTTGTCGGCGGGCAGCCGAAGGTCAATCATTTCAAGGGCCGCAGCGAAGTACCGGCCATTACCCCTGAGGCAGAAGCGATGAGCAAGGCGCTGAAAAAGGCCGGTTTCACCTTTGTCGGACCGACCATCTGTTATGCCTACATGCAAGCCAGCGGCATGGTCATGGATCACACGGTCGATTGTGATCGGTACGCGGTGTTGAGCCGCTGACGTTACACTACCCGCCTCAAGAATCTGGGAGTCATCTGTGGATAAGTTCAAAGGCGCCGTAATGGTCGGGGCGTTGCGATTGTTTGCCTTGCTGCCCTGGCGAGCCGTTCAGTGGGCCGGCACCGCCATCGGCTGGTTGATGTGGAAGCTGCCCAATCGCTCCCGTGAAGTGGCGCGAATCAATCTGTCCAAGTGTTTCCCGGAACTGAGCGAGCCTGAACTGGAAAAGCTGGTCGGCCGCAGCCTGATGGACATCGGCAAGACGCTCACCGAGAGCGCCTGCGCGTGGATCTGGCCGGCACAGAAATCGATCAATCTGGTGCGTGAGGTTGAAGGGCTCGAGGTACTCAAGGACGCGCTGGCGTCTGGCAAGGGCGTGGTCGGCATCACCAGCCACCTGGGCAACTGGGAAGTGCTCAATCACTTTTATTGCAGCCAGTGCAAGCCGATCATTTTCTATCGTCCACCCAAGTTGAAAGCGGTGGATGACCTGTTGCGCAAGCAGCGTGTGCAGTTGGGCAACCGGGTGGCGGCGTCGACCAAGGAAGGCATTCTCAGCGTTATCAAGGAAGTGCGCAAAGGCGGTTCGGTGGGTATTCCGGCCGATCCGGAGCCGGCTGAGTCGGCGGGTATCTTTGTCCCCTTCTGTGGCACCCAGGCGCTGACCAGCAAGTTTGTGCCGAATATGCTGGCCGGTGGCAAGGCAGTCGGCGTATTCCTGCACGCCATGCGCCTGCCGGATGGTTCGGGCTACAAAGTGGTACTCGAAGCCGCCCCCGAAGCGATGTACAGCACCGACACCGAAACTTCGGCCGCGGCGATGAGCAAAGTGGTCGAGAAATACGTGCGGGCTTACCCGAGCCAGTACATGTGGACCATGAAACGCTTCAAGAAACGCCCGGCGGGTGAGGCGCGCTGGTATTAAGAAAGGCCGGCCGCGGCCGAGACACCTATTCTACGCCACGCTACAGTGGTCAAAACCGGACGCAGAGCGTCCAGAACGGCGTGCCCACGCTGGAGCATGGGCACAATAGTGTTTCTTCAGTGACTCCTCGTTCCTCACGCTCCAGTCCAGACACTTCTCGCTCCTCACGCTCCAATCCAGACACCTATCGTTCCTCACGCTCCGCGTGGGAATGCCTTGCGTGGCGCTCTGCGTCACAAATCTGCGCTACGCCACAGTGCTCAAAACCGGACGCAGAGCGTCCAGAACGGCATGCCCACGCTGGAGCGTGGGCACGATGGTGTTCCTGCAGTCACTTCTCGTTCCTCACGCTCCGCGTGGGAATGCCTTGCGTGACGCTCTGCGTCACAAATCTGCGCCACGCCACAGTGCTCAAAACCGGACGCAGAGCGTCCAGAACGGCGTGCCCACGCTGGAGCATGGGCACAATAGTGTTTCTTCAGTGACTCCTCGTTCCTCACGCTCTAGTCCAGACACCTCTCGCTCCTTACGCCCCAGCCCAGACACCTCTCGTTTCGCAGCGCGCGAACGAGAGGTGAAGCGCTAACTGGCCGCGGCGATCAACCCGCGCCGCTCCAGTGCCACCTGCATTCCTTCTGCGCTCATCCGCACCAGGTTCACCGGGATGGATTTGGACGCAGGTGTGTTGCTGCGCTTATCCCGATTGGCCAGTGGTACCAGGCCGTTGGTTTCCGGGTAGTACGCCGCGCAGCAGCCCTGCGGCACGTCGTAGGGGATGACCTTGAAACCCGGTGCGCGGCGTGGCGTGGCCAGGTCCTGCGCGGTCTGGAATTCGATGTAATCCCCGGCCTTCAGCCCCAGACGTTCAATATCCAGCGGGTTGAGCATCACCACCATGCGGTCGCCGTAGATGTCCCGGTAACGATCATCGTTGGAGTACACCGTGGTGTTGAACTGGTCGTGGCTGCGGATCGTCATCAACTGCAGATGCTTTGCGCCCGGTGGCGTGTCGTCCTCGTCATAGATCCCCTCGGGAAACAGGAAATTGGCCTTGCCCGACTCGGTGTCCCACTTACGCTCACTGGCGGCATTGGGCAGACGGAAACCTCCAGGTTCGAGGATGCGCTGATTGAAGTCATGGAACTGCTCGGGCAATACCTCTTCGATCTTGTCGCGAATCCGGGCGTAATTGTTGACGTAGCTGTCCCAGTCCACCTTGGGATTGGGTTCAAGCGTCGCCTTGGCGATACCGGCGATGATCGCCACTTCGGAAATCAGATGCTTCGACGCGGGTTCCAGCATGCCGGTCGAGCCGTGCACCATCGACATCGAGTCTTCGACCGTAATGGTTTGCGCCACGCCGTTCTGCATGTCCAGTTCCGAACGCGCCACGCACGGCAGCAAGAAGGCTTTCTGGCCATGCACCGTCGCGCTGCGGTTGAGTTTGGTGTTGACCAGCACGGTCATTCTCAAGCGGCTGACGGTCGGGCAGATCACATCGGTATCCGGAATGGCGCGGAAGAAATTGCCGCCCATGGAAATCAGCGCTTCCACCTCGCCACGCAACAAGGCTTCGCAGGTCTCGGCCACGGCGTGGCCTTTTTTTCTGGACGCTTCGAAACCGAATACCTTGCTCATGCTGGCCAGAAACGGCTCGCCGGCTTTTTCATAGATGCCCATCGTCCTGTCGCCCTGAACGTTGGAATGCCCACGTACCGGGCAGGCTCCGGCACCGGGCTTGCCGATGTTGCCGCGTAACAGCAGCAGGTTGATGATCTGCTGCATCGCGTCGCCGCCACGCATGTGCTGTGTGACGCCCATGCCCCAGCAGCAGATGACCCCCTCCGAGCGCTTATACACCGCCGCCACCTCTTCCATGGCCTGGCGTGTCAGGCCCGAATGACGCTCGATGGTTTCCCAGGGCAACTGTCGGCAATAATCGGCGTAGCGCTCAAAACCGTGGGTGTGCTCTTCAATGAACGGTACATCCAGCACACGTGGCAGGCCTTCCCGCTGCGCCGCGTCGTCTGCTTCGATGACGGCCTTGCAGACACCCTGCAGCGCAATCATGTCGCCGCCGATCCGGACCTGATGATACTGAGAACTGATCTCCACGCCGCCGCGACTGAGCATGTCGCGCGGGTCCTGTGGCGCCGCGAAACGTACCAGCGCCTTTTCGCGCAACGGGTTGAACGAGATGATGCTGGCGCCCCGGCGTGCTGCAGCATGCAGCTCGGACATCATGCGCGGGCTGTTGGTCCCGGGGTTCTGACCAATGATGAAAATAGCGTCGGCGTTCTCGAAGTCTTCCAGCGTCGTGGTGCCTTTACCGACCCCGATCGACTCGGGAAGCGCCACGGTGGTGGTTTCATGGCACATGTTCGAGCAATCAGGAAAATTGGCCATGCCGTACAGACGGCCAAACAGCTGATACAGAAATGCGGCTTCGTTGGACGTGCGCCCGGAGGTGTACAGCTCCAGTTTCCATGGGTCGCTCAGATGGCGCAGCTCTTCACCGATCTCGGCGAACGCCTGATCCCAGGTCACGGGCAGGTATTTGTCGCTGGCCGCGTCATAGCGCATCGGCTCGCTGATACGGCCTTCTGCTTCCAGGTCGTGATCGCTCCAGGTGGCCAGCTCGCTGACCGTGTACCGGGAGAAGAACTCAGGCGTTACGCGTTTCTTGGTCGATTCCCAGGCGAGGGCCTTGGCACCGTTCTCACAGTATTCAAAGGTGTGTGGCTTCTTCGGGTCCGGCCAGGAGCAGCTGGGGCAATCGAAGCCGCCGGGCTTGTTCATGGATAACAGGGTGCGATTGCCCTTGAGCAGAACATGCTGATGCAGCAAGTGTTTGTTGACGGCAGTCAGCGCGGGCCAGCCGCCAGCAGCCGAGCCGTCGGTCTGTGAACCTTGAAGCGGGGCCTGGGCATTTTTTGACTCGGACATTGGCTGTGTTCTCCCTCATAAAGCCCGCGAGGGCATGATGCACGTGTGTCTGAGATACACGCGTCCAGAGAGAATTCGTCCGAGTCGACGAGCGTTGCCGACCGGGCAGATCGGCAAGAGGTTCAGTCAGGATGGCACCTGTTCAGGCCCTGTTCAGAAAAAGCTCAGCCCTACCTGAAACAGCCGCTCCACCTCGCGAATGCACTTTTTATCCACAAGAAACATGATCACGTGATCGCCGGATTCGATCACGGTGATGTCGTGGGCAATCAGCACCTGTTCGTCGCGGATGATCGCGCCGATTGCCGTGCCGGTCGGCAGATTGATGTCCTTGATGGCGCGGCCAACCACCTTGCTGGATTTTGCATCGCCGTGGGCAACGATCTCGATGGCTTCCGCCGCGCCACGGCGCAGCGAGTGAACGCTGACAATGTCGCCGCGTCGCACGTGGGCCAGCAGCGTGCCGATGGTTGCTAGTTGCGGGCTGACCGCAACGTCGATCTCGCCACCCTGCACCAGATCGACATAGGCCGGGTTGTTGATCAGCGTCATCACCTTGCGAGCGCCCAGCCGTTTGGCCAGCAGCGACGACATGATGTTGGCTTCGTCGTCGTTGGTGAGGGCCAGGAACAGGTCGGTGTTGCCGATGTTTTCTTCCAGCAGCAGGTCGCGGTCCGATGAACTGCCTTGCAGCACCACCGTGCTGTCGAGGTTCTCCGACAGGTAACGACAGCGCGCCGGATTCATTTCGATGATCTTGACCTGATAACGGCTTTCGATAGCCTCGGCCAGGCGCTCACCGATGTTGCCGCCGCCAGCGATGACAATGCGTTTATAGTTTTCGTCGAGACGCCGCAGCTCGCCCATGACTGCGCGGATATCGGCCTTGGCGGCGATGAAGAACACTTCGTCGTCGGCTTCGATGACCGTATCGCCCTGCGGCAGAATCGCCCGGTCGCGCCGGTAGATGGCGGCGATGCGGGTATCGACATTGGGCATGTGCGCGCGCAACTGGCGCAGTTGCTGACCCACCAAAGCCCCGCCGTAATAGGCTTTGACCGCGACCAGTTGCGCCTTGCCGTCGGCGAAGTCGATCACCTGCAACGCACCGGGGTATTCGATCAGCCGCTTGATGTAGTTGGTCACCACTTGTTCCGGGCTGATCAGCACGTCGACCGGGATCGCGGTCTTGTCGAACAGGCCTGCGCGTGTCAGGTACGCCGCCTCCCGGATCCGTGCGATCTTGGTAGGCGTGTGGAACAGCGTGTAGGCGACCTGGCAGGCGATCATGTTGGCTTCGTCGCTGCTGGTGACCGCCACCAGCATGTCGGCATCGTCGGCACCTGCCTGGCGCAGCACCGCCGGGTACGAGCCCTTGCCCTGCACGGTGCGGATGTCCAGACGGTCGCCCAGATCGCGCAATCGGTCGCCATCGGTGTCGACCACCGTGATGTCGTTGGCTTCGCCCGCCAGATGCTCGGCCAGCGTACCGCCCACCTGACCTGCACCCAGAATGATGATTTTCAACTGCTTACTCCCGCGCCGCCGCGATCTTGATCAGTTTGGCGTAGTAGAAACCGTCGTGGCCACCCTGCCGGGCCAGCAACTGGCGACCATGCGCTTGCTTGATGCCAGCCGCTGGCTGTCCGCCCTGCCCGGCGATGTCCAGTTCTCTGGCCCCCGAAGTCCGGGCCAGGAACGCCTCGATGACGTCGGTGTTTTCGGTCGGCAATGTCGAGCATGTTGCGTACACCAGCATGCCGCCTACTTGCAGCGTAGGCCATAAGGCGTCCAGCAGCTCACCCTGCAAGGTGGCGAGCGCGACAATGTCGTCAGCCTGGCGGGTGAGTTTGATGTCCGGGTGGCGACGGATCACGCCGGTGGCCGAACATGGCGCGTCGAGCAGAATGCGCTGGAAGGGCTGGCCGTCCCACCAGGTTGCGGTGTCACGGGCGTCGGCGGCGATCAGTTCGGCGTCGAGGCCCAGACGGTCGAGGTTTTCCCGCACACGCACCAGACGCTTGGCTTCCAGGTCCACTGCCACCACGCCGCTCAGCTGTGGCTGCACCTCTAGCAAATGGCAGGTTTTACCACCTGGCGCGCAGCAGGCGTCGAGTACGCGTTGGCCGGGCGCCAGTTCCAGCAGGTCGGCGGCCAGTTGCGCGGCTTCGTCCTGAACGCTGATCCAGCCTTCGGCAAAACCGGGCAGCGAGCGCACGTCACACGGCTCGGCCAGCACGATACCGTCCTGACTGAACGTGCAGCCAATGGCTTCCTGACCGGCAGTCTTCAGCCGCTCAAGGTACTGATCGCGGCTGTTGTGGCGACGGTTGACCCGCAAAATCATCGGCGGATGCGCGTTATTGGCCGCGCAAATGGCTTCCCAGTGTTCCGGCCATGCGGCTTTCAGGGCTTTTTGCAGCCAGCGCGGATGAGCGGTGCGCACCACAGGGTCGTGTTCCAGCTCGATCAGCAGCGCTTCGCCGTCGCGTTGCGCGTTGCGCAGCACGGCATTGAGCAGGCCTTTGGCCCATGGTTTTTTCAGCTTGTCGGCGCAGCCAACGGTTTCACCGATGGCCGCATGCGCAGGGATACGGCTGTAGAACAGCTGATAGAGACCGACCAGCAGCAAGGCTTCGACGTCGGCATCGGCGGCCTTGAACGGCTTTTGCAACAGTTTGGCGGCCAGTGCCGACAGCCGCGGCTGCCAGCGCGCCGTGCCGAACGCCAGGTCCTGGGTCAGGCCACGATCACGCAGCTCGACCTTGTCCAGCTGGGTCGGCAGCGAGCTGTTCAGCGACGCCTTGCCGCTGAGCACGGCAGCCAGTGCCTTGGCGGCGGCCAGACGAGGGTTCATTGGCCAAGCACCGTACCGATGGCGAATTTCTCGCGGCGGCTGTTGAACAGGTCAGTGAAATTCAACGGTTTGCCGCCCGGCAGTTGCAGGCGGGTCAAACGCAGGGCGCTCTCGCCGCACGCGACGATCAGGCCGTCCTTGCTGGCGCTGAGGATAGTCCCCGGCGCGCCCTGCCCTTCGGCGAGATCGGCCGCCAGCACTTTCAGGGTTTCTTCGTTCAGCGTGCTGTGGCAGATCGGCCACGGGTTGAAGGCACGCACCAGACGCTCCAGCTCATCCGCCGGGCGAGTCCAGTCGATGCGCGCTTCATCCTTGTTCAATTTGTGAGCGTAATTGGCCAGGCTGTCGTCCTGAACCTCGCCGACCAGCGAACCCTCCGCCAGACCGGCAATAGCCTGCAACACAGCGGGTGGGCCGAGTTCGGCCAGGCGATCATGCAACGTGCCGCCGGTATCCTGCGCGGTGATCGGTGTCACGGCCTTGAGCAGCATCGGCCCGGTGTCCAGACCCGCTTCCATGCGCATCACGGTCACGCCGCTTTCGCCATCACCGGCCTGCACGGCACGCTGAATCGGCGCCGCACCGCGCCAGCGTGGCAGCAGCGACGCGTGGCTGTTGATGCAGCCCAGGCGCGGAATATCCAGCACCACTTGCGGCAGGATCAGGCCATAGGCGACCACCACCATCAAATCCGGTTTGAGGGCCGCCAGTTCTGCCTGTGCTGCGGGGTCACGCAGCGTTGGCGGTTGCATCACCGGCACATCATGTTGCAGCGCCAGTTGTTTGACCGGGCTGGGCATCAGCTTTTGTCCACGACCGGCCGGGCGATCAGGCTGGGTGTACACGGCCACGATCTGGTGAGGGCTGTCGAGCAGGGCCTTGAGGTGTTCGGCGGCAAATTCCGGGGTGCCGGCGAAGACGATGCGCAGTGGCTCAGTCATGGAGTTCTCGTTATGAAAAAACAAAAAGGCCTTATGCAGGCCTTTTGGGGTAACCACGGATCAGGCGTTGAGCTTGTGCTGCTTTTCGAGCTTTTTCTTGATCCGGTCACGCTTGAGGTTGGACAGATAATCGACGAACAGCTTGCCGTTCAGGTGATCGCACTCGTGCTGAATGCAGATCGCGAGCAGGCCTTCGGCAACCAGTTCGTAAGGCTTGCCGTCGCGGTCGAGTGCCTTGACGCGAATTTTTTGCGGGCGGTCGACGTTTTCGTAGAAACCCGGCACCGACAGGCAGCCTTCCTGATACTGATCCATTTCATCGGTCAGCTTTTCTATTTCAGGATTGATGAGGACCATGGGTTCGCTGCGGTCTTCACTGAGGTCCATGACGACCACGCGCTTGTGGACGTTGACCTGCGTCGCGGCCAGGCCGATGCCGGGCGCTTCGTACATGGTTTCAAACATGTCGTCGACCAACTGGCGAATGCCGTCGTCTACCATCGCCACAGGTTTGGCGAGGGTACGCAGGCGCGAATCGGGAAATTCGAGGATGTTTAGAATGGCCATATACGTAAGAGCTGCACTGTTAAGGTAAAGTCAGGGTCGGGTGCCGGGCTCGGGAATTCAAGGCAGGCAGCCCATGATGGGACTCTAGGGTTCACGCAAGGCAACATGATAAAGGGATTCACCGCATGAGGAAATCACTACTCGCCCTGCTGTTCCTGACCGCCAGTGGTCTTGCCCAGGCGCAAGTGCAACTCAGGGAAGGCTATCCGCAGAGCTACACCGTCGTCGCCGGAGACACGCTCTGGGATATTTCCGGCAAGTTTTTGCGCGAACCGTGGAAGTGGCGCGAGATCTGGCGGGCTAATCCGCAAGTCCGCGATCCCGACCTGATCTACCCCGGCGACACCCTTGCGCTGACCTGGGTCGACGGTCAGCCGCGTGTGACGCTCAATCGCGGCGAGTCGCGTGGCACCATCAAATTGTCACCGCGTGTGCGCAGCACGCCGACGGTCGAGGCCATCCCGAGCATTCCGCTGGGCGCGATCAACGCATTCCTGATCAGCAACCGGATTGTCGACAGTGCCGAACAGTTCGACCTGGCGCCGTACATCGTCGCCGGCAATGCCGAGCGGGTACTCAGCGGCGCGGGCGATCGCGCCTATGCGCGCGGCAGGCTGGACCCGGCCCACTCCGTCTACGGCATCTTTCGTCAGGGCAAGGTCTACGCTGATCCGCAGACCAATGAAGTGCTGGGGATCAACGCCGATGATGTCGGCAGCGCGGAGGTGATTGCCGCTGGGGGCGACATTTCGACCCTGACGTTGCAGCGTACCACCCAGGAAGTGCGGCCCGGTGATCGTCTGTTCGCCAGCGAAGAGCGGGCCATCAACTCGACCTTCCTGCCCAGCGCTCCGCAGGCCCCGGTAGACGGTTTGATTCTGGATGTGCCGCGTGGAGTGACTCAGGTTGGCGTGATGGACGTGGTGACCTTGAACAGAGGCAAGCTTGACGGCCTGACCGAGGGCAACGTGCTGGCGATCTACAAGACCAGCGAAACAGTGCGCGATCGGGTCTCGGGTGAATACGTGAAAATCCCCGACGAACGGGCTGGCCTGCTGATGGTTTTCCGCACCTACGACAAGCTTAGTTACGCCTTGGTCCTGCAAGCCAACCGATCTTTGGCCATCATGGACAAGGTTCGCAACCCATAGCGCCATGTTTCAGTTCCGACACGGATTTGTGTTACGAGCGAGCCAGTTATCAAATTGTTGTCAACAGAGTTATCCACAGGTTTGCGCATCATTTGAGATGCGCAACGGATCAGGGACGATCTCATGCCATTGTTCGAAAAAGCCCTCTCTTCGCCAGCAGAGCTGGAAGCGCGCTTGCGTCTGCATCGCTTGCCGGAGGTCGGACCGAAACGCTTTTCCAGGCTTATCGATGCGTTTGGTTCAGCCTCTTCGGCGCTCAGCGCACCTGCCAGCGCATGGCGTGCGCTCGGCATTCCGGGTGCCTGTGCCGAGGCCCGTCGTGAGGCTGGCGTTCGTGATGGTGCGAGCGCTGCCCTGGCCTGGCTTGAGCGTCCGGGCCAGCATTTGCTGATGTGGGACGACCCTGGCTACCCCGCCCTGCTGGCCGAGATCGCCGATCCGCCGCCGCTGATCTTCATTGCCGGCGACCCTTCCATTCTCGAACGTCCGCAGTTGGGCATGGTCGGTAGTCGTCGCGCCTCCCGCCCCGGACTGGATACCGCCAGGGCGTTTGCGCGCAGCCTGGCAGGTGCCGGTTTTGTGATCACCAGCGGTCTGGCTCGCGGCATTGACGGCGCCGCGCATCAGGGCGCACTGGATGTCGGTGGGCATACAATCGGCGTGCTGGGCACCGGGCTTGAAAAACTTTATCCACAGCAGCATCGCGCCCTCGCAGCACAGATGGCGGCACAGGGCGGCGCAGTGATTTCCGAGTTCCCGCTGGACGCCGGACCACAGCCCAGCAACTTTCCGCGTCGCAACCGGATCATCAGCGGCCTGTCACTGGGCGTGCTGGTGGTCGAGGCCAGCGTTGCCAGCGGATCATTGATCACGGCCCGGCTTGCAGCCGAACACGGTCGCGAGGTTTATGCGATACCGGGCTCGATTCACCACCCAGGCGCCAAGGGTTGTCACCAGTTGATACGTGACGGTGCAACGCTGGTCGAGACCGTCGACCACATTCTTGAAGGCCTGCAGCACTGGAAGCGCGTAGCGCCCGGCTCTGACTCTGAACCCGCACAACCCACGCCTTGTGATCATCCGTTGCTGGCGCTGTTGCACGCCGCACCCCATACCAGCGAGGGGCTGTCGGTTTCCAGTGGCTGGCCGTTGCCCAAGGTATTGGCAGGCCTGACCGAGCTGGAACTGGACGGAAGAATAAGCTGTGAAGCGGGACGATGGTTCGCCAGCGCGCCCTGAGGTTAAACTGCGGCCAGGATCCAGTGGAGAGACAAACAATGGTCAGCAGTTGGCGTGTGCAGCAAGCCGCTCAGGATATTCGAGCCGGTGCGGTGATTGCCTACCCGACCGAAGCAGTCTGGGGGCTGGGGTGCGATCCGTGGGATGAAGAAGCGGTTTATCGCCTGCTGGCGATCAAATCCCGGCCAGTGGAAAAAGGCCTGATCCTGATCGCTGACAACATTCGCCAGTTCGATTTTCTGTTCGAAGACTTCCCCGAACTGTGGCTCGACCGTATGGCCAGTACCTGGCCGGGGCCCAACACCTGGCTGGTGCCGCATCAGAATCTGTTGCCCGAGTGGATCACCGGTATTCATGAAACCGTGGCGTTGCGCGTCACCGATCACCCGACCGTACGCGAGTTGTGCGCGCTGGTCGGCCCGCTGATCTCGACATCGGCCAACCCGGCGGGACGTCCGGCGGCGCGTTCGCGGTTGCGCGTCGAGCAGTACTTCCGTGGTCAGATCGATGGTGTACTCGGCGGCAGCCTGGGCGGCCGCCGAAACCCCAGCGTGATCCGTGACATCGCAACCGGTCAGGTCATGCGCGCTGGCTGAAGCAGACGGCTCACGGAATCAGAATGGTCGAGCCCGTGGTGCGCCGTGCTGACAGCTCGATGTGCGCTTGTGCGGCATCTTTGAGGGCGTATTGCTGAACGCCGTCGACCTTGAGTTTGCCGCTGGCGAGCATGTCGAACAGCTCGTCGGCCATGGTTTGCAGGTTCTGTGCGTTATTGGCGTAGCTGCCCAGCGTCGGACGCGTGACGTACACCGAGCCCTTCTGCGCCAGAATGCCCAGGTTCACGCCTGCAACCGGCCCTGACGCATTGCCGAAACTGACCACCAGCCCACGCGGGGCCACGCTGTCGAGCGACGTCAGCCAGGTGTCCTGCCCCACGCCGTCGTAGACCACCGGGCATTTCTTGCCGTCGGTCAGCTCCAGTACACGTTTGGCGACATCTTCATGGCTGTAATCAATGGTCTCCCACGCACCGAGCGCCTTGGCGTGGGCGGCTTTCTCCGGCGAACTGACCGTGCCGATCAGCTTCGCCCCCAGCGCCTTGGCCCATTGGCAGGCCAGCGAGCCGACACCACCCGCAGCGGCGTGAAACAGAATGATTTCGCCCGGCTTCACCTGATAGGTCTGACGTAGCAGGTATTGTACGGTCAGTCCCTTGAGCATCAGCGCTGCAGCCTGCTCGAAACTCACCGAGTCGGCCAGCTTGACCAGATTCGCCTCGGGCAGCACGTGCACTTCGCTGTACGCCCCCAGCGGCCCGGTGCCATACGCAACCCGGTCACCGACTTTGAAACGCGTCACCTCATCGCCCACCGCCTCGACCACGCCGGCGCCTTCAGCGCCCAGACCGGATGGCAAAGACGGCGCCGGATACAACCCGCTGCGGTAATAGGTATCGATGAAGTTCAGGCCGATGGCCTTGTTACGCACAACCACCGCCTGCGGCCCCGGAGCCTCCGGCTCGAAATCGACATAGTCAAGAACCTCGGGTCCTCCGACAGTGCTGAACTGGATACGCTTTGCCATGTGCTCTCTCCTTGATGGTAAAAGGGCTGCAAAAAGAACCTATCGGACTCCTTCGCCCGACCTTCGTCAACTGCCAGCCCGCGCTGCCGATGGTATGCTACGCGCCAATTTGCCTGCGCCCCCCTTTGTTCCGGGGGCCAGCCGTTTGACGTCAGCCGTAAGGGATCGCCATGAGTACCCGCACCGAGGCCGTAAAAGCTTATCTGCTCGACCTGCAGGATCGCATCTGCACTGCGCTTGAGCAGGAAGATGGCAGCGCACACTTCGTTGAGGATGCCTGGACACGTCCAGCGGGCGGCGGCGGTCGGACGCGGGTGATCGAGAGCGGCGCGGTCATCGAGAAAGGCGGCGTTAACTTCTCCCACGTGTTTGGCAGCAACCTGCCGCCGTCTGCCAGTGCGCATCGTCCTGAACTGGCCGGGCGTGGTTTCGAGGCGCTGGGGGTGTCGCTGGTAATCCACCCGCACAACCCGCACGTGCCGACGTCCCACGCCAACGTGCGCTTCTTCATCGCCGAGAAAGAAGGCGAAGAGCCGGTCTGGTGGTTCGGTGGTGGTTTCGACCTGACGCCCTACTACGGCGTCGAGGAAGATTGCGTGCATTGGCACCGGGTTGCCGAGCGCGCCTGTGCCCCCTTCGGTGATGACGTCTATCCGCGTTACAAGGCGTGGTGCGATAGCTACTTCCACCTCAAGCATCGCGACGAGCCGCGCGGCATCGGCGGTCTGTTTTTCGACGACGTGAACCAGTGGGATTTCGAGACCAGCTTCGCGTTCATTCGCGCCATCGGTGATGCCTTCATCAATGCCTACCTGCCGATCGTGCGACGTCGCAAGGCTGCGGCTTACACCGTGCAGCAGCGCGAGTTTCAGGAGTTCCGTCGCGGGCGTTATGTCGAGTTCAACCTGGTGTATGACCGCGGTACGCTGTTTGGCTTGCAGTCCGGTGGCCGGACCGAATCGATTCTGATGTCGCTGCCGCCGCAAGTCCGTTGGGGCTACGACTGGAAAGCCGCGCCGGGCAGCGAAGAAGCGCGCCTGACCGAGTACTTCCTGACCGATCGCGACTGGTTGGCGGAAAACTGATGGACCGCTACGTCGTCTTCGGTAATCCCATTGGTCATAGCAAGTCGCCGTTGATTCATCGTCTGTTTGCCGAGCAGACCGGGCAGCAGTTGGATTACCAGACTTCGCTGGCGCCACTGGATGATTTCACCGCGTTCGCCCAGGCTTTTTTCCAGACCGGGCGTGGTGCCAACGTCACGGTGCCGTTCAAGGAAGAGGCGTATCGCCTGGCTGACAGCCTGACCGGGCGCGGGCAGCGTGCCGGAGCGGTCAACACCTTGAGCAAACTCGACGACGGTACGCTGCTGGGTGACAACACCGACGGTGCGGGACTGGTGCGCGACCTGACGGTTAATTGCGGGATTGGTCTGCGAGGCCAGCGGATTCTGTTGCTGGGCGCAGGCGGTGCGGTTCGCGGTGCGCTGGAGCCGTTGCTTGCGCAACAGCCTGCAGCGTTGGTCATCGCCAATCGTACCGTCGAAAAAGCCGAACGACTGGCGCAGGAGTTTGCTGATCTGGGTCCAGTGTTCGCCAGCAGTTTCGACTGGCTTGAAGAGTCAGTGGATGTGATCATCAACGCAACCTCTGCCAGTCTGGCTGGAGAACTGCCGCCGATTTCCCCGAGTCTTATCCAGCCCGGCGCGACCTTCTGCTACGACATGATGTACAGCAAAGAGCCCACCGCCTTTTGCCGCTGGGCCACCGAACACGGCGCGGCGCAATCGGTTGACGGCTTGGGCATGCTGGTGGAACAGGCGGCAGAAGCCTTCCTGCTCTGGCGCGGCGTGCGCCCGGATTCAGCGCCGGTACTGGCTGAGTTGCGCAGGTTGCTGGCGACGGGCTGAAGCCTGTCTCTCGTTCCCACGCACAGCGTCGGGACGATGAGTCAGGGCTCAATCCTCAAACAGAATCGGGCATTTCTCCGCGCCTTCGAGTTTGTGCAATTCCTCGATCACCTGTGGTCGGGCATTGCGCAGAACCAGCACCCGGCCTTGCTGAGCCAGGCGTCTGGCTTCTTGATGAAGCATCTCGACGCCCGAGTAATCGATGAAGTTGATCTGCTGCGCGTCGATCACCACGCGCTGCGCCTCGGTGCGTTGCAGGCGGGTTTGCAGGTAGTGACTGGCGCCGAAGAAGATCGAGCCGCCCACGCGCAGGACATCTTCATCACCCTCGCGCCACTGCTGGACGCGCGGTTGTGAGGTGCGTTTGAGGTAGAAGAACAGCGAAGCCAGCACGCCTGCGTAGATCGCGGTTTGCAGTTCCAGCAATAGCGTCGCCAGACAGGTCAGCGCCATCACGAAAAACTCGGCGCGACTGACCCGGAACAGCGCGCGAATGCCACGTCGGTCCACCAGCCCCCAACAAATCAGCAGGATTGAGGCGGCCATGGCCGGGAGCGGAATGTGCGAGATCAGCAAGGCCCCGGCAACCGCGAACAACGCGACCCATAGCGCCGAAAACACTCCGGCCAACGGCGAGCGAGCCCCCGCTTCATAGTTCAGCGCCGCACGGGTGAACGAGCCCGCCGACAGGTAGCCGGAAAACAGCGAGCCGACCATATTTGACAGCCCCTGAGCACGGACTTCCTGATTGGCGTTGAGCATCTGTTGCGAGCGTGCCGACAGCGAGCGGGCAATCGACAGGCTGTTGACCAGCCCGAGCATGCCCACCGCCACGGCCGTCGGCAGCAGCCTGAGAATCAACTCGAGGTCCAGCGACAGCGGGCTGAATGGCGGCAGATGCCCGACGAAGGCGCTGACCACCCGCACATCACCAAACATTGCCGGCCACAGCCAGACCAGCAAACCGCTCGATACCAGCGCGATCAGCAACGTAGGCCAGCGTGGCACCAGCGCCTTGAGACCGATACCCAGCGCAAGGGTCAGCAGTCCAAGGACCAGCGAAGGCATATCGACATCGCCGCGATGGCCGAGCACGGCGTTCAGGCTGTTGAGGGCAGTGGTCTGGCTCGGCAGATCGAGGCCCAGCAGATTGGGCATCTGTCCGAGGGCAATCACGACGGCAGCGCCCAGCGTGAAACCGAGTACCACCGAGTGGGACACGAAATTCACCAGCGCGCCGAAGCGCATCATCCCCAGTAATAACTGGAAGACTCCGGCGATGAAGGTCAGCAGCAGGATCAGCATGATGTAGTCCTGACTGGCCGGAACGGCAAGCGGACTGACACTGGCATACAGCACGATGGAAATAGCGGCGGTCGGCCCGCAGATCAGATGCCAGGACGAGCCCCACAGGCAGGCGATGATGACCGGAACAATCGCGGCATACAGGCCGTACTCCGGCGGCAGCCCGGCGATCAGTGCGTAAGCGATGGATTGCGGTAGCGCCAGAATGGCTCCACTCAAACCCACCAGCGCATCCCGCCCGACGCTGCTGCGGGTCTGACGCGGCAGCCAAGCGAGAAACGGCAGGAATTTATGGTGATTGAGCCAGCGCATCGGTCCCTCGGATGAATAACGTAGAGGACGCAGAGCGTCCGGAACTGCATGCCCACGCGGAGCATGGGCACGATCAGCGTACGTCCTGAGACGCCTATCGTTCCTCACGCTCCAGCGTGGGAATGCCCTTCGTGACGCTCCGCGTCACAACCTGCGTCGCGCAGCATGAAGACCGGACGCAGAGCGTCCGGAACTGAATACCCACGCGGAGCATGGGCACGATAGTTGATGGCTATCGCTCCTCACGCTCCAGCGTGGGATGCCCTTCGTGACGCTCCGCGTCACAAATCTGCGCCACGCTGGATACTCAAGACCGGACGCAGAGCGTCCAGAACTGCATGCCCACGCGGAGCATGGGCACGATAGTTGATGGCTATCGCTCCTCACGCTCCAGCGTGGGATGCCCTTCGTGACGCTCCGCGTCACAAATCTGCGCCACGCAGTGCACCCAAGGTTGTACGCCTACAATTTGGCCTTCACCGCCGCCAGCCCTTCCTTGCCATCAACGGTCTGTACGCCATCCAGCCACTTGTCCAGCACCGCCGGGTTGGCCTTGATCCAGGCTTTGGCCGCGTCGCTGTTGCTGACCTTCTTGTTGGTCACTTCGGCCATGATGCTGTTTTCCATGTCCAGGGTGAAGCTCAGGTTGGTCAACAGCTTGCCGACGTTCGGGCAGGCCTGTGCATAACCTTTGCGGGTAAGCGTGAAGACCGAGCCGGTGTCGCCGAAGTATTTTTCGCCGCCCTTGAGGTAGTGCATGCCTTTGATCTGCACGTTCATAGGGTGCGGCGTCCAGCCCAGGAAGACCACAAACGCTTTCTTCTTCACGTTGCGATTGACCTCGGCGAGCATCGCCTGCTCGCTGGATTCAACCAGCTTCCATTTGCCCAGGTCGAACTCGTTCTTCTTGATGATCTCTTGCAGCGACAGGTTAGCGGGTGCGCCCGAGCCGATGCCATAGATCTTCTTGTCGAACTTGTCGGCAAATTTACTCAGGTCGGCAAAGTCGTGCACGCCTGCGTCCCAGACGTAATCCGGCACCGCCAGCGTGAACTCGGTGCCCTCAAGGTTCTTTGCCAGTTGCGTCACATCGCCGGTGGCCACGAACTTGTCGTAGAAGCCCTGCTGCGCCGGCATCCAGTTACCCAGAAAGACGTCCAGCTTGGCGTCTTTCAAACCGCCATAGGCAATCGGCACCGCCAGCGTGTCGACCTTGGCCTTGTAGCCCAGGCCTTCAAGCACCACGCTGGTGATGGCATTGGTGGCAGCTATGTCGCTCCAGCCCGGATCGGCCATCTTGACGGTGCTGCAACTGGCGTCCTCTGCCTGCGCCGCAAGGCTGCCGAACGTCATGACTGCGGCGGCAACGGCTGTGGATAACTTCTTCATTGATGTACCCCTTTTGATTTTTTTGGTGTGGGCAGGGTCAAGGTTGCGGAAAACGTGCCTTGCGCTCCAGATCGTCGAGATCAATGTGGTTGCGCATGTACTGCTGACTGGCGTCGACCAGTGGCTGGTGATCCCAACTCTTCAGCTTGCCGGTTGCCAGCGACTTGGCGACAAAGCGCCTTCTGCGCTGGCTGGCGAGCACCTGTTGGTGTATCGCCGGGATGTCCCATTTGGCCCGAGCTTCGGCCAGGAAGTCATTGAACAGCTTTTCATGGGCGGGTGACTGGCTCAGATCCTTCTGCTCTTTCGGGTCCTTCTTCACATCGAACAGCAGACACGGATCCCGCTCCGAATAGATGAATTTGTAAGCGCCACGACGGATCATCATCAGCGGACTGTTCGTGCCTTCGGCCATGTATTCACCGAAGACCTCATCGTGCCCGCCTTTACGTTTCAGGTGCGGCATCAGCGAGCGTCCGTCCAGCGGCAAGCCGGCGTCCAGTTTGCCGTTGGCCATCTCGACAAAGGTCGGCAACAGGTCGGCCGTCGACACCGAAGCACTGACCCGGCCCGGCTTGAACTGCCCTGGTGCATACACCACCAGCGGCACGCGAGCGGCCATTTCAAACCAGTGCATTTTGTACCAGAGGCCCTTCTCGCCGAGCATGTCGCCATGATCGCCGGAGAACACCACGATGGTGTCTTCTCCCAGCCCGACTTCATCCAGCGTCTGCATCAGTTTGCCGACGTTAAGGTCAATGTAGCTGCAGGCGCCAAAGTAGGCGCGGCGCGCATCACGAATCTTGTGGGTCGGCAGCGGCTTGTCCCACAGGTCGTAGACCTTGAGCAGCCGTTGCGAATGCGGGTCC
Organism: Pseudomonas syringae; assembly: GCF_023278085.1. Lineage (NCBI taxonomy): Bacteria > Pseudomonadati > Pseudomonadota > Gammaproteobacteria > Pseudomonadales > Pseudomonadaceae > Pseudomonas > Pseudomonas syringae. The sequence continues at coordinate 5,488,069 of NZ_CP066265.1, forward strand.
AGCGCGGCCTGATTGGCGTGCGGCGTCGGCATCGGGATTTCGTCGTTGCTGTACAAGTCCCAGAACGGCAGCGGAATGGTGTACGGGTCATGTGGGTGAGTCATGGACACAGTCAGGCAGAACGGCGCGTCACCGTCCTGCCGCACATGGTCATAGAGGTACTGCTGCGCCTTGAACAGCACCTCTTCATCGAAATCCAGCTGGTTGGTGCGAATGCACGGGCCCGCCTGCAAAACCGATGACATGTTGTGGTACCAGCTCGGCCGTACATCCGGTTCGTCCCAGTTCACCGACCAGCCGTAGTCGGCGGGGTAAATATCACTGGTCAGGCGTTCTTCGTAACCGTGCAACTGATCCGGGCCGCAGAAATGCATCTTGCCCGCGAGCGCGGTCTTGTAGCCCAGTGCGCGCAGGTAATGCGCGTAGGTCGGGATATCCGCCGGAAAGTCGGCCGCATTATCGTACGCGCCGATCTTGCTCGGCAGCTGACCGCTGACCAGAGTGAAACGCGATGGCGCGCACAGCGGGCTGTTGCAATACGCCGAGTCGAACACCACGCCGTTGGCGGCGAGGCGGCTCAGGTTCGGCATCAGAATTGGCGAGCGGGCGTAGAACGGCAACATTGGCGCGGCCATTTGATCGGCCATGATGAACAGAATATTTTTGCGCTTCATGTAATCGCTGCATCCCATTGTGAAAAGTTATGCGAAAGTGCTGGACGTGAGGATGAAGCCCTCGTGTTTGATGGTAAAGCCCATGTGCAGCAATGCCTAGGATAAGCACCGCTTATGTTTGAAGCGTTTGGCGATATGTCCCTCGATCTGTTGCGAGCTTTTGAAGTCGCGGCCCGCCTGCGCAGTTTTACCGCCGCGGCTATCGAACTGGGCACCACACAGCCCGCCGTCAGCCAACAGATCAAGCGCCTCGAAGAACAGCTAAATACCCGGCTGTTTGACCGGATCTATCGTGGCATCGAATTGACCGACGCCGGTGAAATATTGTTCAGCCATGTGCAGGCTGGCTTGCAATCCATCGACAGCGGGTTGATAGCCATCACCGAACAGCACCAGCACGAGGTGCTTCAAGTCGCCACTGACTTTGCCTTCGCCGCCTACTGGCTGATGCCGCGCCTGCACCGCTTCCACAAAGTCAACCCCGACGTGGACGTCAGCCTGGTGACCAGTGAGCGGACCCACAGCATGTTACGCGCCGACATCGACGTTGCCGTACTGTTCGGCGACGGACGCTTCAAACAGGGCGAAAGCCACTGGCTGTTCAGCGAAGAAGTCTTCCCGGTGTGCAGTCCGCTGCTGATTGCCGGCCGCCAGACGCCTTTGCCCAACGACGCCTTGCGCGACTTTCCGCTGCTGCACCTGCGCGGCGAAAGCATCAACAACTGGTTTGACTGGGCGGGTGTGTTCCGCGCACTCGATATTCCCCAGGCTCCCGCGCCCGGTCAGTTGCGCTTCGACAATTACACCCTGCTGATCCAGGCCGCGATAGGTGGACAAGGCATCGCCATCGGCTGGAAGCACCTGGTCGACGACCTCCTCGACCAAGGCCTGCTCTGCCGGCCCATCGCCGGATCGGCAATTTCCGGGCACGGCTATTACGTGGTTTTGCCCCAGCGCAAACGGCGAGTGCAGATCGTTCAGCAGTTCATGGACTGGCTGGCGAGTGAACAGGCGTTGAGCGGGGTCTCGTTGGCGGGTAGGCCGTTGCCGTCGATTGCGGTGTAATATTGTCCCGCTGAAAAATGACCGAGCGGTCCGTTACAGCGCTAACTTCAACAAAATGGTCATGCATACGTTTTAAAATCATCAGCCGCCAGCGACAGGCTGTTTGAGCTGAATGCTGAAAGACCAGGACAGAGGATCATCAGAAATGCCGGATCTACTCATCGACGGTAAGACCCTTCACTATTCTGACCAAGGCACCGGGCCGGTTGTCTTGCTGGGTCATAGTTATCTCTGGGACAAGGCGATGTGGAGTGCGCAGATCGATACGCTGGCCAGCCAGTATCGGGTGATTGCGCCGGACCTTTGGGGGCACGGGGATTCCAGCGGTTTCCCAGAGGGCACGCGCAATCTCGATGACCTGGCGCGGCATGCGCTGGCGCTGCTGGATCATTTGAATATCGAGCGTTGCAGCATCGTCGGGCTGTCGGTCGGCGGTATGTGGGGCGCAATTGCTGCGCTGCTCGCGCCGGAGCGCATTACCGGTCTGGTGCTGATGGACACCTATCTGGGCAAAGAGAGCGAGGCCAAGAAGGCCTATTACTTTTCGCTGCTCGACAAGCTGGAAGAGACCGGTGCTTTCCCTGCGCCGCTGCTGGATATCGTGGTGCCGATCTTTTTCCGTCCCGGCATTGATCCGCAGTCGCCTGTTTATCAGGCCTTTCGAGCGGCGTTGGCGGGCATGAATGCAGAGCAATTGCGTCAGTCGGTGGTGCCGCTGGGGCGGATGATCTTTGGTCGCGATGACCGGCTTGGGTTGATTGAACAACTGAATGCCGACACCACGCTGGTGATGTGTGGCGATGCAGACATCCCGCGCCCGCCTGAGGAGACGCGTGAGATGGCCGGTTTGATCGGCTGCCCTTACGTGCTGGTACCTGGGGCCGGGCATATCGCCAATCTGGAAAACCCGGCGTTTGTGTCGGGGGCGCTGATGACGTTTTTGGCGCGGGTGAATCAGAAGCAGGGTTGAGCACGTCAGGCGCTCAAGACCGGACGCAGAGCGTCCAGAACGGCATGCGACGCGGAGCGTCGCACGATAGTCGAGATTATCGTTCCTGACGCTCCAGCTTGGGAACGCCCTGCGCGTCGTCGCGCATTCAAGGGCGTCAGCAGGCCATCAATTCAACACCCCATCCAGAATCGCGTACACAATTCCCGAACCCACGGCGATCAGCACCACGTCGGTGCCCAGGCGGCGCCATTCGTAGCCGTCATAACGTGGCAGGTATTGCAGCGAGCGGCTGTCCAGGCGTTTGCCGTAACCCGGTGGCAATGGACGGCCCTTGGCGATGTGTACGCCCGGCGGCAGGGGCTGGCCTCGGCCGATGACGTCGCGGTGCTGCTGGAAGGTCTGGCGTACGTCGCCGAAATCCTGCGGCGGACGGTTGCCGCCACGGTTTGCCTGCGGGCCCTGATTACCTGGCTTTTTAGCCGGGCCTTTGTCCGGACCCTTGCCGTTATCATTGCCCGGACCACGGTCATTGCCACGCTCGTTATGCCCGCCGTTGTTCTGCGGGCCCTGTTGCTGACCGCCACGGTTATCGTCCGGGCCCCCGCCGCGCTGGTCTGGCGGCGCAGCTTGCAGCAGCGGGCTGGCGCTGATCATCAAGATGCCCAGTCCAGTGATAAAACGGTTTGGCAGTTTCATGGGTGCTTCCTCGGCTTCACTCAATGCAGCAAAAAGGGGTTCATGACGCTGGTCATGAACCCCTTATGTCTTGCTACATAGAACCGTTGATAGCGCTTTGATTCCTCTGTATCAGAAACTTTACCCTCAGCTGACGCGTGCGTTACGTACACCCTCGGCCAAGGCGGCGCACAGGGTCAGTACACCGTCGATTGCCTGTTCTGGCGATTCGGCAGTGGCGATCTTGTCGACGAACGCCGAGCCCACCACCACACCGTCAGCCAGACGAGCAATGGCGGCGGCCTGCTCGGGTGTGCGAATGCCGAAGCCGACGCTGATCGGCAGGTCGGTATGGCGACGCAGACGTGCGATGGCTTCGGTCACATGCTCGGTGGTCGCCGAACCGGCACCGGTCACACCGGCCACCGACACGTAATAGACAAACCCGGAACTGCGCTCCAGCACACGCGGCAGGCGCGCATCGTCGGTGGTCGGCGTGGTCAGGCGGATGAAGTCGATGCCGGACGCCTGCGCAGGCGTTGCCAGCTCGGCGTCGTGCTCGGGCGGCAGGTCAACGATGATCAGGCCATCGACGCCCGCCTCCTTGGCCTGGGCCACGAACGCTTCAACGCCAAAACGGTGAATCGGGTTGTAGTAACCCATCAGCACGATCGGCGTGGTTTGATCGTCGACACGAAATTCGCTGACCATCTGCAAGGTTTTCTGCAGAGTCTGGCCCGCGTCCAGAGCGCGCAGCGTGGCCAGCTGAATGGCTACACCGTCGGCCATCGGATCGGTGAACGGCATACCCAGCTCGATCACGTCAGCGCCGGCAGCCGGCAGGCCCTTGAGGACTTTCAGGGAGGTGTCGTAGCCAGGATCACCGGCAGTGATGAAGGTCACCAGCGCCGCACGACCTTCGGTTTTCAGCTGGGCGAAACGTTGTTCCAGACGGCTCATACCAGCGTCTCCTGAGTTTTTTCAGCGGCTGCCATGTGGTTCATGACGGTTTGCATGTCTTTGTCGCCGCGCCCGGACAGGCACACGACCATCAAGTGATCGTCACGCAGGTTGGTTGCCCGCTTCATGGCCTCGGCCAGTGCGTGAGCGGTTTCCAGCGCCGGGATGATGCCTTCAAGCAGGCAGCACTGATGGAATGCGTCCAGCGCTTCTTCGTCGGTGATGCTGACGTATTCGACGCGCTTCACTTCGTGCAGGAAGGCGTGCTCCGGGCCGATGCCCGGGTAGTCCAGACCGGCAGAAATCGAGTGCGCATCGGTGATCTGTCCGTCGCCATCCTGCAGCAGGTAGGTGCGGTTGCCGTGCAGCACACCCGGTACGCCGCCATTCAGGCTGGCTGCGTGCTTGTCAGTGTTGACGCCGTGGCCGCCCGCTTCGACGCCGATGATTTCTACGCTGGCGTCATCCAGGAACGGATGAAACAGGCCCATGGCGTTGGAGCCGCCACCGACGCAGGCGATCAGGCTGTCCGGCAGGCGGCCTTCTTTCTCCTGCATCTGCTCTTTGGTTTCCTTGCCGATGATGGCCTGGAAGTCACGCACCATCGCCGGATACGGGTGCGGGCCTGCCACGGTGCCGATCAGGTAGAAGGTGTCCTCGACGTTGGTGACCCAGTCGCGCAGGGCTTCGTTCATCGCATCTTTCAGGGTGCCGGTGCCGGAAGTGACCGGGACGATTTCAGCACCCAGCAGCCTCATGCGGAACACGTTCGCCTGTTGGCGCTCAATGTCGGTGGCGCCCATGTAGATCACGCAAGGCAGGCCGAAACGTGCAGCAACGGTGGCAGTCGCAACGCCGTGCATACCGGCACCGGTTTCCGCGATCAGGCGTTTTTTGCCCATGCGTTTGGCCAGCAGCACCTGGCCGATGCAGTTGTTGATCTTGTGCGCGCCGGTGTGGTTGAGCTCTTCACGCTTGAAGTAGATCTTCGCGCCGCCGCAGAACTCGGTCAGGCGCTCGGCGAAGTACAGCGGGTTTGGACGGCCCACATAATCGCGCTGAAAGTAGGCCATCTCCTTGATGAATTCCGGGTCGGCTTTAGCCGCTTCGTACTCGCGGTTGAGGTCTAGCACCAGCGGCATCAGGGTTTCAGCCACGTAGCGGCCGCCAAATGAGCCGAACAGGCCGTTGGCGTCGGGGCCGCTGCGGAGATTGGTCTGGGTCATGAAGTGCTCCAGTTGCAGTAATGGGCGAATTGGGTGAGCCGGATCGGCAATGAGTCCACTTTAACCAGCGCGCGCCCGGATGAAAACCGATAAGATCGCCACAACCTGTCAGGAAAACTCACAGATCATGAGCCGCGACCTCCCTCCCCTGAATGCTTTGCGCGCCTTCGAAAGCACTGCTCGACTGGGCAGCGTCAGCCTCGCCGCCGAGCAGCTGAGCGTTACGCACGGCGCGGTCAGCCGCCAATTGAAGGTGCTTGAAGAGCATTTGGGCGTCAGCCTGTTCAGCAAGGACGGGCGTGGCCTGAAACTCACAGATGCAGGCCTTCGGTTGCGTGATGTCAGCGGCGACGCGTTTGACCGGTTGCGCGGCGTGTGCGCCGAGCTGAGCAAGGGCAGCGCCGACGCGCCGTTCGTCCTGGGCTGTTCCGGCAGCCTGTTGGCACGCTGGTTCATTCCGCGTCTGAGCCGCTTGAATGCTGACCTGCCAGACCTGCGCTTGCACTTGTCGGCTGGCGAAGGTGATCTTGATCCACGTCGTCCGGGGCTGGACGCACTGCTGGTATTCGCCGAGCCGCCCTGGCCTGCCGACATGCAGGTCTTCGAACTGGTCAGCGAGCGCATCGGCCCGGTTTTAAGCCCTCGGTTCGAGCGATTCGAGAGCCTGTGTAATGCTCCCGCCAGGTCCCTGCTCGACGAACCGTTGCTGCAAACCACCTCGCGCCCGCAAGCCTGGCCAAGCTGGGCGCAGCAGAACGGTATCGATGCGCAAGCATTGCACTACGGTCAGGGTTTTGAGCATTTGTATTATTTGCTGGAGGCGGCTGTGGCTGGCCTCGGTATTGCGATTGCGCCGGAGCCATTGGTCATTGATGACCTGAAAGCCGGACGCCTGGCTGCGCCATGGGGTTTCAGTGAAACCCCGGCGCAGCTGGCGTTGTGGGTACCCAGACGTGCGGCCGATGGTCGGGCGCAACAGTTGGCTCAGTGGTTAAAAAATGAGCTGAAGCAGTCCGGGGACCCGATCAGAATCTGATCAGTTGCCGCGCTTGAACAGCATGTAGGCTGCGATCAGGCCGATGGCACCTACAGCAACGCCGGCGGTAGTCCATGGGTGTTCCTGAGCGTAGTCACGAGTAGCCAGTGCGTTTTCGCGGGTTTTCTCTTTGACGTCTTCGTAGACATCGCTCAGCAGGCTGCGCGAATGGCTCAGCGCGCTTTCAGCGTTGGCTTTCAGATTCTTCAGGGTCTTGCGCGACTCGTCGGTAGCATCGGCTTTCAGGCCTTCGAGCGACTTCAGGAGGCTCTCGATCTCAGCTTCCATGCTCTGCAACGAGGCCTTACGTAGTGAAGTGGTAGCCATGGTGTTTCTCCTGCAATGATGAGTGAGCGTGTGTTGTTTCCGACTGCGGGCTTTTTGGAAAGTGCGATGCGATTTGTACAAAGAGCTGAACTTTTGCGCGCGTTCCCCTGACAGAAGCAGGGAGCGCGCTCTATATCGCGTCTTTTTCAGACCCTCAGGAGAACTGCCATGACCGATCACCACACGTACAAAAAAGTCGAAATCGTCGGCTCTTCCACCACCACCATCGAAGATGCCATCAACAATGCCCTGGCTGAAGCCAGCAAAAGCCTCAGCCATATGGAATGGTTTGAAGTGACTGAAACCCGTGGTCACATCGAAGATGGCAAAGTGGCGCATTTTCAGGTCACCCTGAAAGTCGGCTTCCGTATCGCCAACAGCTAAGCAGCGCTGAACCTTTCGGCTGGCCGATTGCCATAACCTGCGCTATATACCACGTGACCCGTCAACGGGCGGGTATGAGCGCGGGGATGTTCAATGGGCGCCTGTTCCGATGGCGTCTGTATCTGGCCGGACGAGAGGGATTACCCATGAAGAAGTTTTTGTTGGCTGTAGGCTTGTTGAGCATTGCAGGCACTGCCTTCGCGGCAGGCAAGCCATGTGAAGAGTTGAAAAGTGAACTCGACGCCAAGCTCCAGGCGAAGGGCGTAACGTCCTACACGCTGGAAGTGGTCGAGAAAGGCAGCGCGGCCGGCAAGCAAGTCGTCGGTACTTGCGAAGGCGGCAGCAAGGAAATCGTTTACCAGCGCGGTTGATTGCCAACCGGGCCCGGTTCAGGCCGGTACGCCGGGTTGATCCCGTTTGCAGGTTTCACGAACAGAATCGCCCCGGACTGTCATCCAGTCCGGGGCGATTCTGTTTCTGGCTGTTTTTTTCCGATTCGGAAAGTCGCTTAGCCGTGTGCAACCTGCGCGAGGATCTCGTAGGACCGCAGTCGATCCTCGTGCTCGTACATGTCGCAGGTGAAGATCAGCTCATCGGCATCAGTCTGCTCCAGCAACACGTCCAGTTTGGCGCGGATTTTATCCGGGCCGCCGACCATCGCCAGCCCGAGGAAGCTCGCCACCGCTTCACGTTCGTGCGGCAGCCACAGGCCATCCATCGAGTCGACCGGTGGCCGCTGCATCAGGCTGTGCCCGCGCATCAAGGCCAGAATACGCTGGTAGACCGAGGTGGCCAGGTATTCGGCCTGCTCATCGGTGTCTGCCGCCGACAGCGGTACGCCGAGCATCACATACGGCTTGTCGAGCACTGCCGAGGGCTGGAAGTGATTGCGATAGACGCGAATCGCCTCATGCATATAGCGCGGCGCAAAGTGCGATGCGAAGGCATACGGCAGCCCGCGCATGCCCGCCAATTGCGCGCTGAACAGACTCGATCCCAGCAGCCAGACTGGCACATTGGTGCCCGAGCCCGGTACGGCGATCACTTTTTGATCAGGCGTGCGCGGCCCGAGGTATTCCATCAGCTCGTTCACATCATCCGGGAAATCCTCGGCGCTGCCGGAACGTTCACGGCGCAGGGCGCGGGCGGTCATCTGATCGGAACCCGGTGCGCGGCCCAGACCCAGATCGATTCGACCGGGATAGAGGCTCGCCAGGGTGCCGAACTGCTCGGCCACCACCAGCGGCGCGTGGTTGGGCAGCATGATCCCGCCCGCCCCGACACGAATGGTCGACGTACCACCGGCCAGGTACGCAAGCAGCACGGCAGTCGCCGAACTGGCGATGCCATCCATGTTGTGGTGTTCAGCCACCCAGAAGCGGTTATAGCCCAGTTTTTCAACGTGTTGAGCCAGGCTCAGGGAATTGCGCAGGGACTCGGCGGGACCTCGGTCATGGCGCACGGGCACCAGATCAAGGGTGGAAATCTTTACATCTGCCAGACGTTTCATAGGCCGGGGTAGCTCCTCGAATTGAGATGGGCTGGCTGCTGGAGCTGCCCACGATGAAACAGCAGTGCGGGCGCAAGTCGCGCTTTTCAATGGCAGGCGGGTAAAAACCTACTTAAACGCTAGGTCTTTCCGACGGTTGAACTTTCCAGCACGGTCTATCCTCAGAACCTTGTAACAGCAATGATCCAAATTCATTCCAAAAGGAGCCACCATGAGCATCGTCAAGAAAGCATCCGCCCACTGGGAAGGTGATCTGAAAAGCGGTATCGGCAGCATCTCCACGGAAACCGGCGTTTTGCGTGAAGCACCTTACGGCTTCAAGGCGCGTTTTGAAGGCGGCAAGGGCACCAACCCTGAAGAACTGATCGGTGCAGCTCACGCAGGCTGTTTCTCGATGGCATTGTCCATGATTCTGGGCGGCGCAGGCCTTACCGCTGAAAGCATCGATACGCAAGCCGACGTCACGCTGGATCAGGTTGAAGGCGGTTTTGCGATCAGCGCTGTGCATTTGACCCTCAAGGCCAAAGTGCCGGGTGCAACCCAAGAGAAGTTCGACGAACTGACCAAGCAGGCCAAAGAAGGCTGCCCGGTTTCGAAAGTGTTGAACGCCAAGATCACGCTGGACGCCACATTGGTGAGCTGATCCACCACGAGCGTTGCGGGAGCGCCTTGTGCGCTCCTGTATCTACTGTATAAAGCTGGCTTGCTTCATCGGTCATGCGTTATCGACGCATGGTTTGATTTTGATCAGGAGTCGAGCATGAAACGTTTTATTCTGGCAGTGACCTGTACCGTGCTGGCGACCAGCGCGCTGGCGGCGCCGAAATCCTGTGAAGAACTCAAGGATGAAATCGAAGCCAAGATCCAGGCCAACAACGTGACGTCTTACACGCTGGAAATCGTCGCCAACGAAGAAGCCACCGATCCCAACATGGTTGTCGGCACCTGCGATAACGGCACGAAAAAAATCATCTACCAGCGTAATGACCGCTGACCGAATGCGCTGATCAGATGCAGTGTACGCCGCCCTCTTCTTCCTCTTCGGCCACCACCTTGCGTTCTGCATCGTAAAGCCAGGCGTCGACACTGTTGGCCATTGAGCGCACCTCCAGCATGTAATGCTGCCCAGCGGCGAAGTGGTCATAACGAACACTGACGTAACAGGTGATCTCGGTGTACTCATCGCCGATCATGCCCATCCCGCCCGACCGGTATTCGTAGTCATAACGTACCTGCAACTCGTGACTGCCCGGCGTCACCTGAAAATAGCGCCCGTCATAAGTGTTCTCGCCATCAAGCTTGTCGGCCATGATCAGCTGGCCGGTGATGGTGCGCATGTCGACCCACGCCATGTTCGGGTCGACGGCTGGCAAAGGGCCCGCGCATCCGGCAAGCGTTGCGAGGGTTAATGCGATTGGCAGAGTGAGAAAACGGATTGGCACCTGAGGTGTTCCTCTGCTTAAAAAGGTTTAGTGGCGACCGTTGACATGACTTGTTGCTGGCCATGCATCCAATCTGCAGAAATGATGCAACGTGTTTCAGTCAGGCGTTGAATCACAGCAAAATCGCTTTTCAGGTTTCGTGAAAAGATCGGCTCATGATGAGCGATTCGATTACGGAGCAGTCGAATCTGTTCGAGATCAGCCGCGATCTTTGCTCGGTGGGCAGATACAGTGAAACACTTTTCAAGGTTTGGGAAAAAGCTGTGTAGATAAGGGGTCCAGATACGGCCCTCAAACCGTTTCGTAAACATTTTTTCCCAAAAGACAAATTTCAGTTCTGCAATCACGGCTCCGGTTGTAGCGCATTTCTGTCTGGCCCTTGCAAGCTCTTGTTTCGGTTTGAAAACGGCGCCTGTGACATGTGGCAGGCTCTGCTCGAAACCAGGGCTCCAAGGCCACTGGGGGCCATAGACCGAAGCGATTGCGTCTGCAACACCGTTACGGACAATCACCTCGCACAGGTGCAGAGGTGTAAGGAACGCTGCAGAGACGAGAGCGTTCCAGGCATATAAAGTGATGGCCTCATCTAGACCCCGGCCCACAGCGAGTGCTGCGTGTTCGTACGTCGAAATCCGGGCAGAGGAAAGGGATAATCTGATTGCCTTTGCAACGTCTAACGTTGACATTGACGACAACTGCAAATCTCCTTATAGTCCATTCACTTGCCGAGGGCCTAGCTGGCTTATGCCTCCCCCCACGGACAGATGATATAGCAACACTCAAAGCCCACCTATACGGTGGGCTTTTTGTTGTGTGCGTCAATGTAAGCAGCCTTTTGGAAAAAGCGCTGAACATGATGTGTTTGGGATGAATGAAGCTCGTGGACGGAGATCAGCTCCACTCTTGAGCTGATCAGCGCCAGAAAATTCGTCCTCACTTACTACCAAACATCTGCCACAACGACGCCCCCACTCCCGTCATGCTCTCCCCGGCGATCAAGCCCGCCGCAACGGTAATGGCGAAGCGTTCGGTGAGGCTCGCCCAGCGACAGCTCACTGCCCACGTGAGCAGCGCGCCCAGAGCCATCATCAGCGACACCGAAGCGGGCAGCACAAACGCCAGGCCCAAGGCAGCGGCGCTCGGTAAATAGCGGGCGCGATGAGTCGGTAAAGTGCTGTCAAGGATGCCCAGCAACGTACCCGCCATACCGGCAATGAAAATAGCCCAGCGGATGCTCTCCGACAACGAGTCCAGCCCGTGCGTCAGGGTTTGCGCCACGGCTTTCCAGGTGGCCACTGCCGGCGCTGGCCACTCCTCGGTGAGCAGCATGGTTTGCGGGTCCGGAATCAGCGCCATGTAGGCCAGCACGCCCACGATACTGCCGACCAAGATCCCCAGCGTCTGGGCGACCAATTGCTTGCGTGGCGTGGCGCCAATCGCCTTGCCCACCTTGAAGTCGTTCATCAAGTCCGTGCATTGCCCGGCCGAACCGCCAGCCGTATTCGCGCTCATCAGATTGATCGTCACCTGCCCGGGCGCGACGATACCAAAGCTCAACTGCGACAACTGCCCGATGGCCCCAATCGGCGGAATGCCCGTCGCGCCGACCACTCGCGCAGCCACTGCAGCCAGGCAAATCGCCAAGGGAATGGTCAGCAACGCCATCCACAGATTGATGCCGAACAACAGCGCCTGCAGGCTTACCACCAAGATGATCGACAGCAGCAAACCAAGCGCAGGCCCCGGCTTTGGCATCGCCCAGACAGTCCCACTGCTCGCTTTGGTGGACGCATGCAATCCCCACAACCGAATCGCCAGCGACGCCAACGTCGAGCAGACCATCAAGCTCACACCCGGCCACAACAACCACGCCACCAGTGCCGCGAACTGCGGACCATTGCTGCCAGCTGGCAACGTCACCAGCCCTTGCGCCAACAACCACGGCGCCAGACCGCCCCACGCCAGCAGCGCACCGAACAACAGCGTCACACCCACACGAATCCCGATGATTGCGCCGAACCCCACCAACAACAGCGAAGGGTCAGCAGTAAACGTCAGCCGCTCCAGCTGCGCACTCGGCGACCAGCGCGGAAACGCCCACACAAAGGTGTCGACCCACTTCGCCAGCCCGGACAGCAACGCAGCACTTAGCAACACCTTCAACCGCGTCGCCGCCTCACGACCCTGATTGTAAATGTGCAACAACGTCTCCAGCGTCGCCATGCCCTCGGGAAACTTCAGCGACTTGTCATTGAGCAACGAAGGCCGCAAATACCACGCAATCCAGATTCCCAGAAAACTCACCGAAAACACCCACGCCATCATCGGAACAGCGTCCAGCTGCTGCCCGGTCAACAACGTGTACGCCGGAATCGGCGCCACCAACCCGCCGGAAATGATCGACGCAGCGGCCGACGCTACCGTCTGGTTGATGTTGCTCTCATGCAGCGTCCACGGCGGCTGATTGGGCGAGCGTTTGGCCAGGCCTTGCCAGATGGCGTAACCGATTAACAGCGCGATGATCGACATGTTGAACGACCAACCAATCTTCAGGCCCGCGTAGACGTTGGAGGGGGTGAGCAGAATGCCCAGAACGATGCCGGTGATGACGGCACGCAGGCTGAGTTCGCGTTGGACGGGGGTGATGTCGGGAAGCGGGGTTGTAGGCATGCGGAATCCTTTCGGCGGTGGGCGTTGAGGAGGGGTACAACTGCTGCATTAGAAGGGAGCGTCGGGAAGGGGGAAGGTTCCACGGGGGCTGCGTATTGAATGTTGGCCAGTTACTTTACCGGCTTCCCTAATTGAAGCCTTTGATCAAAAAGTAAAGTCAGGCTAATAGGTATAACGGGTATCAATTTATTAGCCGCACTCGGAAAAGCTAACGCTGTCACAACGGTTTGATTAATTCCAAAAGGGGCGGGTCTCCCAACCAGTGGGTAAACCTAACGCAGCGGGTGTTAGCCCGGCTTTTTCAAGTGTAAGAACGGGAAGTTCTACCATTAATGCCTTAAACCGATGTTTCCAGTCTGCCGTAGGGTCAATTACCTGCAGCAAAGCCTGCACTGCCACGGCTCGTGCAAACAACCGTCCTCGGTCTGCCTCTGTCGGAAACTCTGCCTTGATTGACTTCGCGAACTGAGGGGTATCGGATGTGATGGATGTGTTCCACAACCGACTATGATGAGCACTGATATTGCGTAACAGCGTCAGGCTTTTCAACCAGCTGCTCAGCACACCTTCGTTATAACCAAAGCATGCTGCAATTTTTTTCTTGTGATCAAGATGCAAGCCCGCGAACAGTCGCGATAACTGCCCGATAGTCATCTGTTCGAGCACAACCCAGATGGGCGGAAAAGCAGGAGTGTTATAGTTGTTGTAATAATGCTGAATCGCGAGACTCTGTCCCCGAAGCCCCATTACTTGCTTCAGGAAGGCGCGATGCTCATCCATATTCCGGAAGTGGATGGCATTTAAGTAAAAATGTGGGCCGCAGGCACGATTATTAGCCAATGTATTAGCTATTAGTGAGCGAAACGCCACTTCAATACGATCAATGCCATCCAGGCAAAGCAGACGCAGTCTTCGATCGAAATCGTAGAGCGCCAAAATGTCATCAAACTGCACAGCAGGGTAAAACTGCTTGCCTGAATCTTGCAGAGGACGCATGTAGATCAGCAATCGGTAATGCCCGATAAACTGAAGAGCACGAAGCGCTTTTTGGGTCTGACCTCGTGTGTCCAATCCTTTTTTACGCAGATGGAGTAGAAGTGCGTGAGGGGTTTTGGCGGGCTTATCAAAAAGGATGGGGAGGTGCGACAAGCCTTAGCTTCCTGCTGGCAAGGTGTAGAAAAAACTAACCCCCTGGTGCGCAGTACAGGACGAGTCCCGCCCGAGGCGTGGGGGTTATTCTTGCGGCCAAGGCTATTGATGCATTGGCAAGCTGTCAATCAAATTTGCTCAATGGGATGCGGGGATGGGCCACAGGGTCCTGTCCTCTCACACAGTTGCACACCGCCGCACCCGTCCGGCATAACATCACCACATCCAAACCACCAAAGCCCTCCCGTCCATGCCCACACTCTACGCCTTACGCCTGTTATCACTGATCGCCATCACGCTGTTAACCGGCTGCTCCAGCCTCTCCTATTACAGCCAGTTGGCGCAGGGGCAGTGGCAGTTGTTGCAAGCGCGTGAGCCTGTGGAAAAGATCATTGCTGATCCGACTCGGGATACCGGTTTGCGCGAGCATCTGGCCCGGTCGCAACTGGCGCGCAGCTTTGCCAGTGAGCATTTGCATCTACCGGATAACCAGAGTTATCGCCTGTATGCGGATCTAGGGCGGCCTTATGTGGTGTGGAATGTGTTTGCGACGGATGAGTTTTCGCTGGAGCCGGTCACGCATTGTTTTCCGATTGCTGGCTGTGTCGCGTATCGCGGTTATTACAGCCCTGGCGGGGCGCGTGGTGAGGCGGCGTTGCAGCGTCAGGCGGGCAAGGATGTGTATTTAAGTGGTGTGGAGGCGTATTCGACGCTGGGCTGGTTCGATGATCCGATTCTCAGTTCGATGCTGGGCTGGGGTGATGAGCGCCTGGCGACGCTGATTTTCCATGAGTTGGCGCATCAGCGTTTTTATGTGAAGGACGACACTGAGTTCAACGAGTCGTACGCCAGTTTTGTCGAGCAGGAAGGTACGCGGCAGTGGCGTGCAGCGCGGGGTTTGCCGCCGGAGAGTGTTTCGCAGTCGGCGCGGCGTGATCAGTTTATCCAGTTGGTGCTGGCCACTCGGGAGCGGCTCAAGGACCTTTATCGTCAGCCGCTGTCGGCTGAGGCGATGCGCGTGCGCAAGGCTGCGGAGTTTGAACGGCTGCGCCGTGATTATCGGACGTTGCGTGATGGGCAGTGGGCCGGTGACAAGCGTTTTGATGGCTGGATCAACAGCCCGATGAACAACGCGAAGCTGCTGCCGTTTGGTCTTTATGATCAGTGGGTGCCCGCGTTTGAAGCGTTGTTCAGGCAGGAGAATGGGGATTGGCAGGCATTTTATCGGGCGGTGGAGAAGCTGGGCGGTATGCAGGTCGAGTCGCGCAAGGCGGCGCTGCGCGCATTGATGCCTTGATGAATTCTCGTTACTACGCTCTGCGTGGTAATGCCTTTCGTCCCCCCTCAAGGATGGGCGGTGTGTGACGCGGAGCGTCACGGGATGCATTCCTACGCTGGAGCGTAAGAACGATAGCGAACCTCAACCCTGATCAAACCCCTCCGCCAGGTGCTGATCCTTGAGCTTCACGTAATTGGTGGCGCTGTACGGAAAGAAGGCGATCTCCTTTTCGGTTAATGCGCGCACTTGTTTGACCGGACGGCCGACGTACAGAAAGCCGCTTTCCAGCACTTTGCCCGGCGGCACCAGGCTGCCTGCGCCGATGATGACTTCGTCTTCGACAACTGCGCCGTCCATGATGGTGGTGCCCATGCCGACCAGAATCCGGTTGCCGATTGTGCAGCCGTGCAACATCGATTTGTGGCCGATGGTCACTTCGTCGCCGATCAGTAGCGGGAAACCGTCCGGGTTGAAGGGGCCTGCGTGGGTGATGTGCAGCACGCTGCCGTCCTGGACGCTGGTGCGTGCGCCGATGCGGATGCGGTGCATGTCGCCCCGTACGACCGTTAACGGCCAGACAGAGCTGTCGGCGCCGATGGCAACGTCGCCAATGACTATCGCTGAATGATCGACAAAGGCCCGTTCGCCAAGGGCTGGGGTGTGGTCCTGAAACTTGCGAATGGCCACGATAGGCTCCTTCTTTGACAGTGATAGGCGTGTGGATCGGGTTTGGTTGCTGCGGTCGGCGTCGATTGTAATTAAGATGGCTGGGTGTTTCTTCCAGGCAAGGTGCAAAACTGTGAGCGCGAACAACCCTCTTCTGCAATCGTACGACCTGCCACCCTTTTCGGCGATTCGTGCCGAACATGTCAAACCTGCTATCGAACAAATCCTGGCCGACAACCGTGCCGCGATTGCTGACATCCTCGCGAAACAGGGCTCGACGCCGACCTGGGCCGGGCTGGTGCTGACCATGGACGAATTGAATGACCGCCTCGGCGCGGCATGGAGTCCGGTCAGCCACCTGAATGCCGTCTGCAACAGCGTAGAACTGCGTGAAGCCTACGAGTCCTGCCTGCCGGCATTGAGCGCCTACTCCACCGAGATGGGTCAGAATCGCGAACTGTTCCAGGCCTATGAAGCATTGGCCAATGGCCCTGAAGCGGCCACCTTCGATGTGGCGCAGAAGACCATTCTTGAGCAAGCGTTGCGTGACTTCCGGTTGTCCGGCATCGATCTGCCGCCCGAGCAGCAGAAGCGTTACGCCGAGGTGCAGAGCAAGCTGTCGGAGCTGGGCAGTCAGTTTTCCAATCAGTTGCTCGATGCCACTCAGGCCTGGACCAAGCTGGTCACTGACGAGTCCGCCCTCGCCGGTCTGACCGATTCTGCCAAACAGCAGATGGCCGCTGCCGCCAAGGCGAAAGACCTCGAAGGCTTTCTGATTACCCTGGAATTCCCGAGCTACTACGCGGTGATGACCTACGCCGAAGACCGCGCCCTGCGCGAAGAGCTGTATGCGGCGTATTGCACTCGTGCCTCGGATCAAGGCCCGAACGCGGGCAAGAACGACAACACGCCGGTCATGGAGCAGATTCTCGATCTGCGTCAGGAGCTGGCGCAACTGCTGGGCTACGCAAACTTCGCCGAATTGAGTCTCGCCACCAAGATGGCCGAGTCCAGCGATCAGGTGCTGAGCTTCCTGCGTGATCTGGCCAAGCGCAGCAAGCCGTTCGCCGCTCAGGACCTTGAGCAGCTCAAGGCATACGCGGCTGAACAGGGCTGCCCGGACCTGCAAAGCTGGGACAGCGGTTTCTACGGCGAGAAGCTGCGCGAACAGCGTTACAGCGTTTCCCAGGAAATCCTGCGCGCCTACTTCCCCATCGACACGGTGCTGAACGGTCTGTTCTCCATCGTCCAGCGCCTGTACGGCATCGAGATCGCCGAGCAGAAAGGTTTCGATACCTGGCACCCGGATGTTCGCCTGTTCGAGATCAAGGAAAACGGCCAGCACGTCGGGCGCTTCTTCTTCGACCTGTATGCGCGCGCCAACAAGCGTGGCGGTGCCTGGATGGACGGCGCCCGTGACCGTCGTCGTACTGCTGAAGGCACCTTGCAAAGCCCGGTGGCCAACCTGGTGTGCAACTTTACACCGGCAGTGGCGGGCAAGCCTGCGCTGCTGACCCACGATGAAGTCACCACGCTGTTCCACGAGTTCGGTCATGGCCTGCATCACCTGCTGACCCGCGTCGAGCACGCCGGTGCCTCCGGTATCAATGGCGTGGCCTGGGACGCCGTCGAGTTGCCGAGCCAGTTCATGGAAAACTGGTGCTGGGAGCCTGAAGGTCTGGCGCTGATCTCCGGTCATTACGAAAGCGGTGAGCCACTGCCGCAGGACCTGCTGGAGAAGATGCTCGCGGCCAAGAACTTCCAGTCCGGCCTGATGATGGTGCGTCAGCTTGAGTTCTCGATGTTCGACTTCGAACTGCATGCGACGCACGGCGATGGCCGCAGCGTACTTGACGTGCTGGAAGACGTTCGTGACGAAGTGTCGGTGATGCGCCCGCCCGCCTACAACCGCTTCCCGAACAGCTTTGCGCACATCTTCGCAGGCGGCTACGCAGCGGGTTATTACAGCTACAAGTGGGCCGAAGTGTTGTCTGCCGATGCGTTCTCGAAGTTTGAGGAAGACGGCGTGCTCAATGCTGAAACCGGTCGCGCCTTCCGCGAGGCCATTCTGGCGCGTGGCGGTTCACAGGCGCCGATGGTGCTGTTCGTCGATTTCCGCGGACGCGAGCCGTCGATTGACGCATTGTTGCGTCACAGTGGCTTGAGTGAGGATGCGGCAGCATGACCGATACACCGGTAATCATTACCAAGAAGCGCTTCATCGCCGGGGCTGTCTGCCCGGCGTGCAGCGAGCCTGACAAGTTGATGATGTGGAGCGAAGACGACGTGCCGCACCGCGAATGCGTGGGCTGTGGTTATAGCGATACGCTCAACGCCCAGGGTATTTCGATTCCGAAGGAGCTGGGCACGCGGGTCAACAAGGCGGCGGTCAAACCGGCCGATCCGAAGGTGCAGGGCGTGCAGTTTTTTCCGAATCCCAAGCTGAAGAAGCCGGTTGATCTGGACTGATGGGTCGGTGTTTCAAATAAAAAGGTTCGCGTGTTAGCGGACCTTTTTTATTGCTGCGGGCTGTCGGCGCAATCAACGCACGATTACCAGCCCGCCAATTCAGCCACCTTCGTCCTGAACGCCAGCGCCAGAAGAGTCAGCACTTCCTCATCCCTTCCCAGTTCACCGCGAATCTTGTACGTGCCATCCGAATGCAGCCTTACCCAGGCATGCGCTTGTAAATCTTCGTCCTCATAAAACTCAATGGCTATCTCTGGGTGGTCATGTTCATCACTATCTTCAGCCCACAACCGAATCTCATACTTAGCCATCCCCCACCCCGTTCTCAGGTAAATGCGCCAGTACCCGGTAGCCGAGTTGGCGTATTCCTACACTAGGCATGAAGTAAAAAAGCGTCTACTGACAGAAATGGCAGGTGGTTGTTTATACAGGGTTTTGAATACATCCGGAGGGTGCGCGGCAATGGCGCACCGGTGATACCGGGCAAGCGAGCGACGTCGCTTGCCCGGTCAATGCAATGGCCTCAGTCGGTCGCCTGAACCCTGCGTCTCTCCGCCAGCAGGCTGCGCCCGTACAGCACTGCAATGGCGAGCAGGGCGATGGCCTGCGCACTAAGCGAGTACAGGTCGGCATGAATACCCAGCCAGTCGAACTCGAAGAACGGCACCGGCCGGGTGCCGAATATGCCTGCTTCTTGCAGCGCCTTGACGCCATGCCCGGCAAAGACCACCGACAGCGCGCAGAGCAGCGCGGCGTTGATGCCGAAGAACATCGACAGCGGCAGCTTCGCCGAGCCGCGCAGGATCACCCATGCCAGCCCGACCAGCAGCACCAGCGCGGTGGCGCCACCCGCCAGCACGGCGTCATGGCCGGCCGGACCGGCCTGCAACCACAGGGTTTCGTAGAACAGGATCACTTCGAACAGCTCGCGATACACCGAGAAGAACGCCAGTACCGCGAACCCGAATCGGCCGCCCCCGCCGACCAGGCTGCTCTTGACGTAATCCTGCCAGGCGGCAGCGTGGCGACGGTCATGCATCCACACGCCGAGCCAGAGCACCATCACGCTGGCGAACAGGGCCGTGGCGCCCTCCAGCAATTCACGCTGCGCGCCGCTGACATCGATCACGTAAGCCGCCAGTGCCCAGGTACCCAGACCGGCCAGCAGCGCCAGGCCCCAGCCGATGTTGACGCTGCGCACGGCAGACTGTTGTCCCGTGTTACGCAGGAACGCCAGAATCGCCGCCAGCACCAGAATCGCTTCCAGCCCTTCGCGCAACAAGATCAACAGGCCGGAAATGTAGCTCAGCGACTGGCTGAGGCCATCGCTGCCCAACAGCCCTGCCGACTCCTTGAGCCTGGACTTCGCCGCTTCCAGTTTTTGTGCGACCTGTGGCAACGGCAAGCCGTCCTGCAACGACTGACGATAGGCCATCAGACTCTTTTCAGTGTCCTTGCGGACATTGGCATCGACGTTATCCAGCGAGCTTTCGACCAGCTCGAAACCCTCCAGATAGGCCGCAACCGACAAGTCGTAGGCTTGCTCGCGATCGCCTGCTTTGTAAGCGGCCAGGCTCTTGTCCAGCGTTACGCTGGTGTAATCCAGCAGTTGCGCCGGGCCGCGCTGCACTTGCGGTGGCTGCGCGCGCTGGGCACGGAAGGTCGCGGCGGCGTCCTGGCCTTCGGCGGCCAGAATCTCGGCGGGCGTCTGACGTGCCAGGTCGGCAATGTTGAAGGTCTTGACGGGATTGGCGACTGGCTTCGCACTGAAGCTGGCGATATAGGTCGCAACGTCCCAACGCTGGCGATCGTCGAGTTGATCGGCGAACGCTGGCATGTCGGTGCCGGCAATGCCGAGGCCGGTTGCGTTGTAGAGGTCGTATAGGCTCAGGCGATCAAGACGCGTCGCGTTACGCAGGTCAGACGGTGCAGGCTCCAGGCCGATGCCCGCCGGGCCGTCACCCGCGCCGCTGTCGCCGTGGCAGACCGAGCAATGCTGTGCATACAGTGGGGCGCCACGGGCCGGGTCCGGTGTGATGGCCGGTGCCTGGCTGACTTCATAGGTCAGCGCCAGCCTGGCGCCCAATTGCCGTGCCTGACGCGTCACCTGCGTAGCGTCCTGGCGGCTGGTCACGGCGCTTTTCAACTCGCCGACGCCCTGCTCCAGCTCTGCGCGTTCGGCACGTTGCGGCAGCGTCAGGATCAGGCTTTGCAACGTGGTCAGGTTTTCAAGTTGCTGCTGGTACTCGGCGGTCGCCACAACCTTGCCCTCTGCCACCGCAGCCGGGTAATCAGCGCTGAGGTAATCCAGCAGATGCAGCGCCTGGGCTGCACCTTCGACAGGGTCGGCCAGCGCGCTGAGGCTGCACAGCGTCACTAGCGGCGTCAGCAGCCAGGCAAGCAAGTGAGAACGGAGGGGCATTGCAGAATCTCGATAAGAATACGATTCATTGCATTGTTAACTCCGCAAGAGCGCATCTCAATAGCCTTGATGTGTTTTTGTTACCGAATCTTACGACGAACGTTTGAAAACCGGCCCCGCCGTGGCTACAACCCGCTGAAGGTAGGAAAAGTCTGAAAGTCTTGTGAGATATCAAAACGCCATTGCTTTAAGCGTTTTGCAGCTTATACTCCCGCGCCTTCACTGTCGGCCCGCTCAACCCGGGCAGGCAGGTACTCAGGCAGCCACGCTGTCTGACCACGGAACCGCATGGCTGGCGTTCTCGCCTCAGCTGTCACTAAGGGAATAGAAAGCACCATGTCCTCTCCTCGTGCCTTGACCGCGCTTGCATTGATCATTGCGACGCAACTGGCAGGCTGTTCTGCTTTCCGTAGCTATGACACCGAACTCAAGGAAACCAGTCAGCAACTGGCCAGCGGCAATGTCGACGCCGCATTGGGAACGCTGGAAAAAAACAACACGGGTGAAGACAAAGACCTTCTCTACTACTTCGAGAAGGGCGAGCTGCTGCGTGCCAAGGGCGACTTCACTGGCAGCCAGACCGCCTGGCGCACTGCTGATCAGGTGGTGTTCAAGTGGGAAGAGTCAGTCAGGCTCGACACCGACAAGTACCTGGCCCAGTTCGGCAGTTTTCTGGTCAACGACAAGGTGCGTCGTTACGAAGGTTATGACTACGAAAAGGTCATGCTGACCACTCAGATGGCGCTCAATCTTCTGGCTCGCAACGATTTCGACGGTGCCCGGACCGAGATCAAGAAGACTCATGAACGCGAAGCGGTCATCGCCGGGCTGCGTGACAAGGAGTACCTCAAAAGCGAGCAGGAAGCCGAGAATCGCGGTGTGAAAACCCGATTCAAGGACCTGCATGGCTACCCGGTTGCTTCGCTGGATGCGCCGGAAGTCGTCAGTCTCAAGAACAGCTATCAGAGCGCGTTCAGTCATTACCTGGCCGGCTTTGTCTACGAGGCACTTGGCGAAAAAGGCCTCGCTGCGCCGGGTTATCGCAAGGCTGCCGAGCTACGCCCCAACACGCCGTTGCTCGAACAAGCCATCAAGGACCTCGACGCTGCCGCCAGCAAGGACGGTAACAGCGAGGTGCTGATTGTCGTACAGAGCGGCTTCGCGCCTGCGCGTGACTCGGTGCGCATCCCGCTGCCGCTGCCCATCAGCGGAAATCTGGTGATCACGCCACTGTCATTTCCGGTGATCAAGCCGGACACCACCACGCCGACCTTCAACCAGATCATTCTGGACGGCCAGCCCCTCAACCTGACCCTGCTCAACAGTACGACCGCCATGTCGCGTCGCGCACTGCGAGACGACATGCCAGGCATCATCCTGCGCACCACGGTGCGCGCCATCACCCGTGGCGTTGCGCAAAAGCAGCTCAACGACGTCAACCCGCTGGCGGGCCTGGCTGTAGGCATTGCTTCTGCGGTAACCGAGGGTGCTGACACGCGCACCTGGCGCACGCTGCCGGACAACACGCTGGTAGCGCGTCTGCGTCTGACTCAGGGCGAGCATCAGATCATCCTGCCCAATTCGCTCGGCGGGTCGCATGTACGGGTCAAGGTCGATCAACGCTATCAGGTGGTTTCCCTGCGTGCCCTGGGCAGCCAGGTATTTGCGGGCAGTCTGGCGGCGCAGGTCATGCCGTCGAACGTGCCGCAAGCCATTGCCGTCGCCAAATAACCCTGAACGGAGACTTTCCATGCGTATGAAGATTTTCGGCGTGCTGGCACTTGCCCTGCTGGCGGGCTGCGCGACCCCGCCGCCACCCGCTGCAGGCAGTGCTGCCAGCAAGGTGGTATCGATGGGTAAAACGAAAAATATCGAAGTCGGCGCGATGCGCGTCGCACGCGAAAACGGCTTCCTGACGGTCAAGGCTCAACTGACCAACACCAGCAGCCGCAACACGATGCTGTATTACCGTTTTGCCTGGCTGGGTAACGACGGCTTCCCTGTCGCCGACGAAGAAAGCTGGAAAAGCATCACGCTGTATGGCTCGCAGAGCACCGTGCTGCCCGCCATCGCGCCTGTTCCGCGTGCGACTGATTTCCGCATCGAAATCAATACGCCTTGACCTGTTGCCCACTTTTTCAGTTCCGGAGATTCAAACCATGCTGTCCAGACGCTTCTGCTCCATTGCCGCCATCACCCTGTTACTCACTGGCTGTGCCAATACCTCGCCGGGTCTTGGTAGCAAGAACATCAGTTACGGCGATACCAAGGCCGTCGAAACCATCACCAACGAATTCGGTTCGACCGACCTGCAGATGATCGCGGAAAGCATGACCCGCTCGCTGGCTCAGTCCGGCACCCTGCAAGGTCGCCCGGTGGTTCAGGTGTATGACGTGAAGAACAAGACCAGCGAGTACATCGATACCCGCGAAATCACCACGTCGATCAAGACCCAACTGATGAAAAGCGGCGCTGCCCGTTTCGCCAGTGATGACAACCAGATGCAGAATCAGGTCGACCAGCTCAAGCTGCAAAATCAGAGCGGTCTGTACAAGAAGAATACCGTGGCCAAAATTGGCAGCATGATCGCCGCCAAATACCGCCTGGAAGGCTCGATCAGCTCCATCGTCAAGCGCAGCAGCGACTACAAGGATGTCTTCTACAAGTTCAGCCTGCAATTGATTGACGTCGAAAGCGGTCTGGCCGAGTGGATGGACGAAAAAGAAATCCGCAAAACCACGGAGCGCTAATCAATGCGCGCATGGATCGGCATCATCAGCATGGTTTGCGCGATGGGTGCGTACGCCGCCCCCAAGGTCGCTGTGACAGACATGGCGTTTCAGGAGCGGGTGGAGCAATACATTCACACCGTTTCGGCCCGCAGCAACCTGCAAGCCAATCGCTACAGCGCCAGTGCGTCGTCCAGTTATGACGAGTACGAGTCGCGCACCAGCTACATCGAACAGGGCGAGTTGCGTAAATTCAGCGGTGACATCAAGGGTGAGATTCTCAAGTCCGGGATGTTCCAGCTGGTGCAGGGTACGCCTTATACCGCAGGCTCCCGGGAAGACGTCTACGACGTTATCAAGCGCATCAAGAACGGCAACTTCAAGGGTGCGGATTACGTGCTGTTCGGCACGGTTTCGGACATCGACTTCCGTCAGGACGTCGGCGAAATAGCCAATACCAATAGCCACTCGGCAATTCTGGGGCTGACCCTGGTGGCCGATTTCAGCCTCATCAACACGCGGACGTTCGAAATTACCTCGGCCTTTACCGCGATGGGTGAAGGTCAGGACACCAAACTGGTGAACGGCCGGGATATCAAAGTTTCGCTCAATCGCGGCCTGGTGGTGCGCGAAGTCTCCAGATCAATTGGCGAAGACGTCGCCCGGCAGTTGCGCGAGCAGCTGCGTGGCGAAGTCGAGCTCAACGAGCGCCGCGAACCGCAGAACAGCCTGCCCCGCGACGAAGCGCCGCGCATTCTGCGCTAGGCGCTGGCCGCCGTCAGGCCGTGCCGCGATGCAACGTCGCCAGAAAACCCGCCGCGCCCACGAACAGGCTGGCAAAAGTGCGATTCAGACGCCGTTGCTGGCGAGGGGTCTTGAGCAGGCGCAACACCTTTGATGCCAGTCCGGTGTAGCCCGCCATGACGATCAGGTCGACCACCACCATGGTCGCCGCAATGATGACGTACTGGATCAGCAGTGGCGCAGCCGGATCAATGAACTGCGGCAAAATCGCCAATATGAAAATCAGTGCCTTGGGGTTGCTGATATTGACCAGAAAGCCGCGCATGACCAGCGTCATCGGTTTGCCGACAGGGCGCACGACAGATTCATCCGCGAGGTCGGTGGGCAGTGCGCGCCATTGTCTGATGCCCAGATAGATCAGGTATGCCACGCCAAACCACTTGATCAGCGTGAACGCCATCTCTGAAGCTGCGAGCACGGCGCCCAGCCCTGCTGCGACAATCGCGATCTGCGCCACCAGTGCGACTTGCAGCCCCAGCGCATTCCAGTAGCCGCGCAAGAAGCCGTATTGCAGCCCGCAGGACATCGAGGCGATGGCGCCTGCGCCAGGGGAAAGACTGATAATCCAGCAGGCCGCAAAAAAGCCCAGCCACATTTCAAACGCCATTACGCACCTCAGGCAAAGTCCAATGCTCGATAAATTAATGCGTGTCGCTTTGCAACGCTAACTATTTCTAGTCCTGCTCATCGGGCTGCTTTGCGACCACCATCTGCGGAAACAGATCGCTGCCACGCCAGCGACGCACCGACTTCTGGAAAAACTGGCTGTTAGGCACCTGAACCAGCGCGCCGCCGGCTTCCGGGGTTTCGATCAGGGTGGTGAACATCAGGTTGATGGCGACCACTCGGCCCTTGACGCCGGGCTTGTCCAGCGTGTCGACCAGCTCGACCATGTCGCCGATGCGGAACGGGCCGATGGTGAAGATCAGGATGGCGCAGAGCAGGTTCGACAGCACGCTCCACATCGCGAAGAACGCCACGGCGGCGACGGCAACAAAGCCCGACAATGCAGTCCACAGCACCGTTGCCGAAACGCCGAGCCTGCCCAGTACGAACACGAATGCGCTGCCCATGATCAGCCAGCGTAAACCACCGCGAACCGGCACCAGCAACTCTGGCGGCAGTGGATAACGCTCGCCCAGACCAGTCAGAAAACCTCCGACGATCCGCTGCAACACATAGCCGGCCAGCAAGATCAGTAGAATCTGCATGCCGATCAACAACGGCTCAAGCCAGTATGCGGATATCGACAAGCCCAACATCTCCATCACTCTCTTGCCTCACTCACGACAATGCTTCCAGTTCGGCCTGCATGGATTCCAGCAGCTCCAGCGCCTGCATCCAGGCGTCTTCCAGCTCGGCTTCCCGGACCTTCAGCTTTGCCTGCTCGGCCAGCAGGTCGCGCAGCTTATCCTTGTTGGCGGCGTCGTAATTGCTGCTGTCTGCCAGGGCCTCTTCGACCTTGGCGAGTTTTTCATTCACCAGCCCGAGATCGCGCTCCAGCTTGTCGGCTTCGCGCTTGTGCGGCGCCAGTTGCTGACGTAGCGCGGCGGCCTGCTGACGCTGGGCTTTCTTGTCGGTCTTGTCAGCGTTGACCGGCGTGTTGCTGACGGGCGCGTTGCGCAGCCGGTAGTCGGCCAGCCACCGGGTGTAGTCATCCAGATCGCCATCGAACTCCTGCACGCGGCCGTCGGCCACCAGCAGGAAGTCATCGGTGGTGCTCTTCAGCAAATGCCGATCGTGAGACACCACCAGTACCGCGCCGCCAAACTCCTGCAAGGCCATGGTCAGCGCCAGGCGCATCTCCAGGTCCAGGTGGTTGGTCGGTTCGTCGAGCAGCAACAGATTGGGTTTTTCCCAAGCGATCAGTGCCAGCGCCAGACGGGCTTTTTCGCCACCGGAGAAATTCAGCACCGGCTCGTCGAGGCGCGCGCCCCGGAAGTCGAAACCGCCGAGGAAGTCACGCAGCGTCTGTTCACGCTCGGTGGGCGCCAGGCGTTGCAAGTGCAGCAACGGCGTCGCCTTGGCGTCCAGTGAGTCGAGCTGATGCTGGGCAAAGTAGCCCACGGTCAGGTTTTCACCGCGCACCAGTCGACCGCTTTGCGGCTCAAGCTCGCCTGCGAGGTTTTTGATCAGTGTCGACTTGCCCGCGCCGTTGGGGCCCAGCAGGCCGATGCGCGCACCGG
This sequence comes from Pseudomonas syringae, assembly GCF_023278085.1. Lineage (NCBI taxonomy): Bacteria > Pseudomonadati > Pseudomonadota > Gammaproteobacteria > Pseudomonadales > Pseudomonadaceae > Pseudomonas > Pseudomonas syringae. The sequence goes on from NZ_CP066265.1 coordinate 5,514,694, forward strand.
GAGTCAGTTGCAGCTTGACCTTCTCCAGCACGGTCTTGTCGCCGTAGCCCAGGCGCGCATCGGACAGGTCCAGCAACGGGCTGGAGATCTTGTCGGACTCACGGAAGACGAAGTTGAACGGCGAGTCGACGTGCGCGGCGGACAACTCCTCCATGCGCTCCAGCGCCTTGATGCGGCTCTGTGCCTGACGGGCCTTGGTGGCCTGGGCCTTGAAGCGCGCAATGTATTTTTCCATGTGCGCACGCTGCACCTGCTGCTTCTCGTAGGCCTGTTGTTGCTGGGCCAGACGTTCGGCGCGGGCACGTTCGAAGGCGCTGTAGCCACCGCGATAAAGGGTGATCTTGCGCTGCTCGACATGGGCAATGTGATCGACCACGGCGTCGAGAAAGTCCCGGTCGTGGGAAATCAGCAGCAAGGTGCCGGGGTAGCTCTTGAGCCAGTCTTCAAGCCACAGAATGGCATCGAGGTCCAAGTGGTTGGTGGGCTCATCGAGCAGCAGCAGGTCTGACGGACACATCAGCGCCTGCGCCAGGTTCAGGCGCATCCGCCAGCCACCGGAGAAGCTGCCGACCTGACGCTCCATCTGTTCGTTGGTGAAACCCAGACCCGCCAGCAGCTTGCGAGCGCGGGCGTCGGCGGTATAACCGTCGGCGCTGTCGAGCTCCGAGTGCAGACGTGCCTGAGCGGCGCCGTCCTGCGCGGCTTCGGCCGCTGCCAGCGAGCTCTGCACTTCCCGCAGGCGCTCGTCGCCATCGAGGACGTAGTCCACGGCCAGACGTTCGAGGGTGTCGACCTCCTGACGCATGTGTGCGATGCGCCAGTCGGCGGGCAGCAGGCAGTCTCCGGCGTCAGGCGTCAACTCGCCGCGCAGCAAAGCGAACAGGCTGGATTTACCGGCGCCATTGGCGCCGATCAGACCGGCTTTATGGCCGGCGTGCAGGGTCAGCTCGGCGTCTTCTAGCAGACGTTGCGGACCACGCTGTAAGGTAAGGCTTTGAAGTCGAATCATAATGGCGGCGGAGTCTACCAGCTTCGTCCTGAACAGGTGGATCACTATGCCTTCAGCGCTCTGGAGTTTCACCCTCGATTTCTACGCCCGGCCGGGTGTGGAACAGGCTTGTCTTGCGCTACAAGCCAACGGGGCCAACGTGTGCATGGTGCTTTGCGGCGTCTGGCTGGAGTCGCGCGGCGTGGCCTGTAATGCGCAACGATTAATGCAAATCGGACAATTGGCCACGCCTTGGCACGATGACGTGGTGCGTCCACTGCGGGATTTACGCAATCAATGGCGTGATTCGGCACATCAGGATGCCGCGCTGAACGCTTTGCGAACCAGGGTCAAGGCATTGGAACTGGAGGCCGAGCAGAATCTGCTGCTGAGGCTTGAGACGCTGACTGATGGCTGGCCGGGTGGCGAGGCAGGTAACACAGGCGACTGGCTTGAAGGACTTGCGGAGGGGGATGTGGCAGAGAACCGCGATGCGCTACTGGTGTTGCGCATCGCGGCCAATCTCAGCGTTGACCAGGCTTAGGAAGCGCTGGTTGGCGTTACGCTGTTGCTCGGTGTTGCCGGTGCAGCGGCTGGCGCAGTGGCTGCCGGTGCCGGTGCAGCTTTGGCGGCAGCCGGTTTTGCAGCGGGTTTGGCTGCAGGCTTCGCAGCCGGTTTAGCGGCTGGCTTGGCCGCTGCTTTCAGCGGCGCTTTGGCAGGAGCCTTTGCTGCTGGCTTGGCAACGGGAGCTTTGCTGGCTGCGGGTTTGGCAGCACTGCTTGCGGTGGTTTTGGCAACAGCAGGTGCTTTGCTCGCGGCAGGTTTGGCAGCCGGTCTGGCGGCAGTCGATTTGGCTGCAACTGGCTTGGCAGCCGCTGTTTTCGCAGCGGTTGGCTTGGCGGCGGCAGTCGACCGGGTAGCGGGCTTGGCAGCCGGTTTAGCGGCTGGTTTTGCAGGCGTTCTGGTTGCAGCCGATGCCTTGGTCACGGCAGGGCCGGACGCCGCTTTAGCGCTGGCAGCAGGCTTGGCCGCCGTTTTGGCGACGGGTTTGGCGGCAGCTTTCACCGGCGCTTTTGCAGCAGGTGCCTTGGCAGCGACTTTAGGCGCAGCAGGCTTGGCATTGCGAGTGCTCAGAACTTTACCTACCGCCTCTTTCACCCGGCCGATACCCTGGGCCAGTTTCAGGCTCTCTTGAGCATCGCGCTTGAGGTGCAGGATGTAAGTGCGGGTTTCTGTCTGACGCTCCTTGAGCGCATCCAGCAATTCTTCCAGCTCGGACACAGCGCCTTTGGCCTTGTTCTGGGCCTTGGATTTGCCTGCGGTGGCAGCATCCTGCAATTTGATACGGGCGTTGTGCAGTTTTTCCTGCGCCTTGCCGCGTTGTTTCTCAAGCTTGGCGAGCAGTTTCTCGGCATCAGCCAGAGCTTGGGAGCAGGCGTCTTCCAGATGTTCAAGCAAGCTGCCCGATAATTGTTGGAGCAAATGCAACGGAGTATTTACTGGCTTCTTTTTGGCCGACATGACTTACCTCCTGGGTGACGAAATTGCGGCTCATACTAGGCTTCTGCGCGCATCGCCGCTAGGGCATCTTGACACCACTAACGGGGCGCTGTTGCATACTGCAAAAAATGATTACCGCACGACGATGCGCAGGTATCGTGAAATTCACATCTCAAGACTGGCCACTACACGTCCTGGCACTGGCATAATCGCCAACTTCCCAGGCCGGAGAGCATTAATGTCGCGCTACCTGTTAACGTCGTTGTTCCTCTTGCTACCCCTGGCCCAGGCTGCCGAAGCGCCGCCCTCCAGTGACAGTCACGACCTGGCTTACAGCCTGGGCGCAAGCCTTGGCGAGCGTCTGCATCAGGAAGTTCCGGACCTTGATCTCAAGGCGCTGGTAGACGGTTTGAGGCAGGCCTATCAAGGCAAGCCGCTGGCCCTCAAGCAGGAGCGCATCGACCAGATTCTGCGTGAGCATGACGCGGCAATCGCGCAAGCCGAAACAACAGGTACAGACGCGCCCACCGAGGCGGCCCTGGGCGCGGAGCGTCGTTTCATGGAGGCTGAAAAGGCCAAACCGGGCGTCAAGGTGCTGGCTGACGGCATTCTCATGACCGAGCTGACACCGGGCAGCGGCCCCAAACCGGACGCGAATGGCCGGGTGGAAGTGCGCTATGTGGGGCGTCTGCCGGACGGCACGATCTTCGACCAGAGTACCCAACCGCAGTGGTTCAGGCTCGACAGCGTGATCAGCGGCTGGACCAGCGCCCTGCAGAACATGCCGACGGGTGCGAAATGGCGGCTGGTGATCCCTTCGGATCAGGCCTATGGGGCCGAAGGTGCCGGTGACCTGATCGACCCGTTCACGCCGCTGGTATTCGAAATCGAGCTGGTCGCTGTCTCACAGTAAGCGTCAACAAGCCCTGTGGCAGACATGCAAAGGGGTGCAAAAAGCACCCCAGGCATGTGTATATGCAGCATCACACCTGCGCGGCGAGTTCTTCCTTGTGCGAGGTATGCAGTACCTCGATCAGGCAGTCTTCCAGCTCGAAACGCTCATGCAGCAAGCGGCCCAGCTGGTTGAACTCTTTGGCGACCACTGCTGCGTCCGAGCAATCGCCCTTGTCGCAGCGGTCATTGAACGCCAGCGCGAACTTGGTGATGACATCAAGACGCGGGTAGATGGTGTCCGCCAGCTCAAGCCCGCGCTCGTCATTGAATGCCCTGGCCTCATCGCCAAGCTGTTCGTAGACTTCGAAGTGCCCGGCTGAAACGTAATCCACCAGAATTCCGCACAGATTCTGTAAACCTTCCAGATCGGCTGCCAGGGCTTCGGGTGTGTCACCCAGCGCATCGTAGGCTTCGATCAGTTCGAGACGGCTTTCCAGCCAGCGATCAATCAGCTTGTTGACCCCGCCCCAGCGTTCCTGAGCATTCTGACAACTTTCCAGCATGGTCTTCTCTCTTCCCTTCGGGGGCGTGCGGTCCTGTGCCAGCCTTGATGATGCACAAGGAGCTGGCTTGATGATGCGTCAGGACAGCATGATTCCAGTGACGCGTGCGGCCCAGATTATGCCCGCTCGGTAAGGCCATCAAGGTACGCAGGAGATAAAGTTCATACAAGCGTTTAATACCCTTGCCGGTTTTTGGCCGCCAGCCAGGCAAGTAATTCGCTGGAAAGTGGATACAGCGCCACCGTTGCCAGGCCCGCAAAAGCCAGCAGGCTCCACTCCGGCAGGCTCATGCCGAACAGGGACCAGGTGATTTCGGCGCAAAATATTGCATCACTGCGCAGGCGGTCTATGCACATGTCCAGCGACAGAAAGCTCAGTAAATGTTCGAGCCTTGAAATGAAAGGTATCAATTGATCGACCGAGGCGGTTTGCAGCCACACTTGAAGGCCTGCGGTGCCCATGCCTGCCAGGGTAAACAGCAGCAGCCCCAGGCTGTAGCGACGCAAACCCTCGGCACCAGGCGCGTGGCAGGCAGCGGCCAGGGCCAGAACAGCGCAGGTGACAAAGGCGGCACGTTGCAAGATACACAGGATGCAGGGTTCGAGGCGAAAGGCATGCTGGACGTAAATGGCGGTGCCGATGATCAGTGTGCAGGCCAGCGATGCCAGGAAATACAGGAAGCGTGTGCGAGCCAGATACATGGCAAATCCGTAACAAAGGACGAGGCGATTACGGTAGAGGAAAGGATGCGGGGCTTTCAAGGTGACGGCGTGCGGATGCTTCGCTGTTTAACCACGAAAACAAACACACTGCAGTGCGGTTCTTTTACACATCTACGTAGGAGAATTCCCACATGCCGATGTTTGCTGGCTTTAGGGCCGAGAGAGCCCTGATTCAGGGCTCTCGACAGATTCAGCCTTGGGTCAGTGCCGGTAGCGGGCGGGACAGGAAGCGTTCGTCCAGCAGGCCGAGACCTTCCTGAAACAACTGGTTGCTGCGATCCGTTTCGCCCAGTTGCGCAAGCAGTCGCGCCAGCTCCGCGCAGGTTTCAGGATTACGTTCCAGGCGCAGGCTGCTCTCCAGATAATCCCGCGCCTTGCCCCATAACCGTCCCTGCAGACAAATGCGGCCCAGACTCAGCAACAGGCTCGGGTCGCTCGGGTGATGCTTGAGCCAGCCTTCAGCCGTCTGTAGCTGCTTCAGCGGGTCGCTGCCGCGCACCAGTCCGTACAGACGTGCAAGATGACTGTGGTAGTCGCGCTTGAGTGCTGCGCGAAGCACCTCTTCAGCCTGGGTCTCGGCGCCCAGTCGGCGCAGCTGATCGGCATAGGCCAATACCAGTTGCGGTTCCTGACGCTGCGCGGAGCTCAGGCTCTGCCAGGCCTGTTCCAGCGACGGCAGACCGGTCAACGCCCCTTCGCTGTCATCGCGATAACCCGCCAGCGTCAGGTTCTCACCCCAGGCGCGGCGTTCCAGTTCGGCCAGTTCTCTGGAGGGCAGTACCTTGTCCTTGCGCAGCTCGGGCAGCAGACGAATCAGCTCGGACCAGTCGCCCCGTTGCTGATAAAGACGCTGTAACTGGCGAAGCACCTGAGGGTTGTGCGGATGACGCTGGTGCATGGCCTGCAATGTGGTCAGCGCGCCGTCGGTGTCGCCACGGTCCTGCTGCAACTGGGCGTGGTTCAGGGCAATCGCCAGTTCGGCTTGTGGCTGACGCTCAAGCGCGCGTTCCAGCAGGCTGTCGCAGTCTTCGTAACGCCCTTGCTCATTGGCGGCGCGTGCGGCGCCGATGTAGTACAGCAGTGGATGCGCATCCGCTTCGGCTGCCCGTTGCAGATGACGCTGCGCGCTGGCCCAGCGGCCTTCGGCGAGGTCCATCTGGCCTTGCTCAATGGCCATTTGCACGCGACGATGACGGTTACGCCGTGACCAAGGGTTGACCACGCGGCCGGAGGTGGTCAGCAAGGTGATCAACAACCTGACGAGGAAGATCACCAGCAGCACCGCGAGCAGCAGTGCCAAGGTTGCCCACAGGCTCGATTCGTAGCGGAAGTTTTTATAGGCGATCAGCACATAACCGGAGTGATCCGCTATGGCGACGCCAATCAGCGCTGCCGCAACGATAGCGATGAACAACAGCACATAGAAGCGCTTCATCGGCTGGTCCCCTGCTGCGCCTCGGCTGGCTGGCTGACGGCATGACGGCGCTCAAGGTAGGCCTGCACCGCGCTCAGCGTTGGCGCCAGATCAGGAGTCTTGACCGACACCGGCTTGTTGGCCACGTCGTCTAGGCCAAGGCTCAACGCTTTGCTCTGCGGGTCTTCCTGATTGAAATTGGCCTTGAGCACGCTTTGAGCTTCGGCAACGGCCTTGGCGTAAACCTGCGGCTCACCGTTGAGCGCCGCCCATTGCGCCTGCTCCAGCGCAAGGCTCAGGGCCAGGCGCACTTGCGACAGGGTCTGACCTGCCAGCACCGGGCGGATGTCCTTGTCGGCGTTGAAGTCGATACGGAAGTAATGGGAGATCTGATCCCACCAGCGCGACCACTGACTGTTTTCAGTCTTGTCTTCGGTCAGGCCCAATAGCGACTGACCCTTGTCTTCGTACTCGGGGGCCAGTGTGTTGAGCTGGACGGCCTGCTCGCGCAGCGCGGCCAGTTGCAGGAACAGACCGGTACGATCCGGCTGCTCGACGCTGCGCAGGGCTGCCAGGCTCTTGGCCAGTTGCTCGCGTGCGGCGAAAGACCCCGGATCGTCCTGCTCGCGCAGAATTTCATCGGCACCCTGAACCAGCGCCTGGGCGCTGTTGATGTCCTGCAGCGCTGACAGGCGCAGGCTGGCAAGACGCAGCAAATGTTCGGCCTCGGCCAGACGCCAGTCCTTGCGGCTGGCGCCCAGCACGGTTTCAAGACGCTGGCTCAGGCGTTGCTGGTCGCCCTGCAACTGCGCTACCAGACGCCGGCTGTCTTCCAGTTGGTCGGCAGGCGGAAGTTGCGCAAGACGTGCGTTCAGTTGCTGGTCGTTCTGAGCCAGCACCAGCGTCTGTTCGGCGATGTCTTGCACCTGTCCGCGCTGTTGCTGGTGGCCGGCCTGTAGCATGCGCAGTTGCCAGACTCCCCAGCCTGCCACGGCGACGCCGGCGATGCCGAGCAGCAATGCAAGGATCACCAGGCTACTGCTGCGGTTGCCGGTACGCTCGACGCGCACGGGGTCGGGCGTGGAATTCGACGTTTTCAAGACCGATTCTTCGTCTTTAGGCAAGGCTGTTTCGCTCACGTATCCCATCCTTTGCATATTGGCGTAATAGCGTAAACGACAGGTGTCGATTAATACGCCTTCACGGCAGGCTGAGGCTGATTCCGCAACGCTGCCAGCAATGCCGCGGCGCTGGCGCCACGGCAATCAATAACGGTTCGGGCACCGGCTGCTCGCGCAATGTCGGCAACCCTGGGGCTCGGTACAAATAACGGCAAACCGGCCAGATCCGGCCATGAGTCACCTGCCATTTGCAGTAAATGTTCAAAACCCTGCCCACTGCTGACCACCAGCCCGTTCAAGCGTTCCAACGTCACGCGTTGCAGCAGGGTGTCAGCAGCGTACTGCGGCAGGTAACGCCGGTACAACGGCAGGTACTCGACATCTGCTCCCTGCTTGCGCAATTGCTCGGCCAACAGTTCGCGTCCCTCGTCACCACGCATGATCAACACCCGGCTTCCGGGCGTGGCAATCGCCTGCTTCAGGCGCGGCAGTTCGAGCAAGGCCTCGCTGTCGTCACCCTGTTCCGGCCAGCTTGTGTCCAGGCCGTAATCGAGCAGTATCTGTCCGGTAGCTGAACCCACACTGAACCAGGGTTGCATGGGTGGCTGCGGCCACACTTCATCGATCAGTTCGATGGCCAGACGCGCCGCCGGCTTGCTGACCACGATCACTGCACAATAATTGAGCAGCTCGAAAATGATCGAACGCTGCGCAGGCGTCAAGGGTAAAGGCTCGGTTTCAAGCAAGGGCAGACAATTGCTGAAGATTCCGGCGTCGGCCAGCAGTCTGGCCAGCGCCGCCGATTCTTCGGCCGGACGGGTCAGCAGCAGACGCCAGCCATTCATGGGTTATTGGCCTCGCCGTAGACCGCCTTGAGGATCTCGGCTGCACCTTGCGCCAGCAACGCTTCGGCGACTTCCACGCCCAGCGCCTGGGCCGAGGTTTGCGGTGCGCGGGCTTCTGCATGCAGCAACAGGCTGCCGGACGGATCGCCGACCAGGCCTCGCAACCAGACATTATCGCCCTCCAGCACGGCATAGCAGGCGATGGGCACCTGGCAGCCACCGTTGAGGTGCTTGTTCAGCGAGCGCTCGGCAATCACGCGCACTGCAGTGTCTTCGTGATGCAGGGGCGCAAGCAGCGCGTGAATTTCGGCATCGACACTGCGGCATTCGATACCGACCGCGCCCTGCCCACCGGCGGGCAGGCTGTCGTCGACGCTGATCGACGAGGTGATACGGTCTTCGAAGCCCAGGCGAATCAGGCCGGCCGCAGCGAGGATGATTGCGTCGTACTCACCGGCATCCAGCTTGGCAAGCCGGGTATTGACGTTGCCGCGCAGGAAGCGGATCTGCAGGTCCGGGCGCCGCGCCAGCAACTGGGCCTGGCGACGCAGGCTGGAGGTGCCGACCACGCTGCCGGGCGGCAGCGCTTCGAGGCTGGCGAAGGTATTGGATACAAATGCATCGCGCGGGTCTTCCCGTTCGCAGATGCAAAACAGACCCAGCCCCTGAGGGAAGTCCATCGGCACATCTTTCATCGAATGCACGGCGATGTCGGCACGGTCTTCCAGAAGCGCTGTTTCCAGCTCTTTGACGAACAGGCCCTTGCCGCCGATTTTCGACAATGGCGAGTCCAGCAGCTTGTCGCCACGGCTGACCATGGGCACCAGAGTGACGATAAGGCCCGGATGAGCCTGCTCCAGGCGCGCTTTTACATATTCGGCCTGCCAGAGGGCCAGCGCGCTTTTGCGGGTGGCAATGCGGATTTCGCGAGAGGACATTGAACAATCCGTACTGAATAGATGCGACGGATAATAACAGCTCAGCCGGAACGACTTCAGTGCTGCCTGAAAACTTGCGTCAGTCCACCGTTTCCGGGCAGCGAATCGGCCAGTGGCTGAGGGGTCTGACAAGAAGGGTTGGCGATGCAGAAGCCGGAAAACGCACAGTCCTGAGATGTCGATCAGTGCTGTGACTCGGCCTTGGCATTCGTGGCCCCAGAGCGGGTGAAAACCCTAGAGCTGCTGCATCATTTTGCGAACACCCGCCACATGACGGCGGCTGACAGTCAGCGCGTCGCTGGCCTGAAGGCCCCTCACGAACAACTGAAAGTGCCCAAGCGGCGTGCGTTGCATGCGCTCGATTCGGTCACGCGCCACCAGTGCGTTGCGGTGAATACGCACGAACCGGTCACCGAACTCGTCTTCCAGCGCCTTCAGTGGCTCGTCGAGCAGGACCTCGCCACCTTCATGTCGCAGGGTGACGTACTTGTGATCGGCAATGAAATAGATCACATGGTCCAGCGGAATCAGCTCGATGCCCTTGCGGGTCCGGGCGCTGATATGACTGCGCGGGCCTGAGCCGCTTTCGGCAGCAGGGCGAGTCATGGCGGCCAGCTGAACGCGATTCGGGCGCTCGGCTTTGCGCAATGCTTCGATCAGATGCTCGGAGCGCACGGGCTTGACCAGGTAGCCGACCGCGCTGACCTGAAAAGCTTCCAGGGCAAACTCGTCGTGTGCGGTGCAAAACACCACGGCTGGCGGTGCTTCACGCTCGCACAGCCGCGCCGCGACTTGCAGGCCATCAAGGCCCGGCATGCGAATATCGAGCAACACGATATCCGGCTTGTGGGTTTCGATCAGCGCCAAGGCTTCTTCACCATTGGAGGCGCTGGATTCCAGTACTCGGTAACCCTCGATTTCGTTGACCATGCGGCTGAGTCGCTCGCGGGCCAAGGGTTCGTCATCAACGATCAGGACATTCATATAGCTCTGGCTTCCTGCGTGAGTCTCGCACAAGGATAGCGTAGACAGGTGTAGTGACGACCGTCACGGCGCTCCACGCTCAGACTGGCGTGCGGACCAAAAAGTGCCGCAATGCGTGCACCGATATTTGTCAGGGCTTGCTGAGTACCGTTGGAAGTCTGCCGAGTGGCAGCTTCTTCATAGGGATTGCTGACGCTCAATATGAACTCTCCCTCTTCATAATCTGCTTCGACTGTTACTACGCCCCCTTCGACTCGCGGAGCAATGCCATAGATCAAAGCGTTTTCAAGTAATGGCTGCAAGGTTAGCTGGGGAATCGGCAAGTCATCGGGAATTGCGCTCACCCTCCAGTCCAACTGTAGACGCTCGCCGAGACGATATTGCTCAATCGATAAATATCGTTTTGCCAACGCCAGTTCTTCACCCCATGTCACCAGGCTGCCGGGCTTGGCCAGGCTGGCGCGAAACAGGTCAGACAAATCCAGTACCGCCTGCTCCGCCTTGACCGGGTCGCTGGCGACCAGGCTCGCAATACTATTGAGGGTGTTGAACAGAAAGTGCGGGCGGATGCGTGCCTGCAATGATTCGATTCTCGCCCGCAGCTCGCCCTGCTGCTGCTTGCGCCATTGGCTCTGAAGATAGAAATAACGCAGCATCAGGGCTGACATGATCAATGCGATGGTCGAGTAACGCAGATAACGCTCGACCATCCCGCTGACCGAGATTCTGCCGGTAAGCTGACACACATCGGTGACGGCCGTGCACAATAACGTCAAACCGACCACCAACAGGCAGCTGAGCATGCCGGCCAGCCCGGGCGTCAGGCGCGCCAGCCAAGGCCGCAGCCCGCAGAGCAGCGCCGCCGAGAGCAGCACGATCCACTGCACGAACAGTGACATGAGCGCCAGGCGCACCCAGTCGAACCCGCTGCGCATCGGTTCTACCAGCACCAGAATCACCACCAGCAGCTCGGCCAGTACCACAAGCACCAGCAATGCCTGCGGCAGGCACAGTTCGGGGAGGAAAAAGTCTTTGCCGGGAACGGGCCTGGCAGGGTGTTTCAACGGTTCGGTCTGCATGGCCTCAGTCTCTGCCCTGGCCTCGTCGGCAGCAAGCCATCCGGGAATAAAAAAGCATCAACCCTGTTATCATCGCTACCGCCCTTGTGCCAGGTATCGGGCACGCCACTTACTGTTGAGCAACGAGCGAATCCATGAGCACCGACAAGACCAACCAGTCCTGGGGCGGCCGCTTCAGTGAACCCGTCGACGCATTCGTCGCACGTTTCACTGCCTCCGTCACCTTCGATCAACGCCTGTATCGCCACGACATCATGGGCTCCATCGCCCACGCCACAATGCTGGCCAAGGTGGGCGTTCTGACCGACGCCGAGCGCGATACCATCATTGACGGTCTGAACGCCATCCAGGCAGAAATCGAGGCCGGCAGCTTCGAGTGGCGCGTCGATCTGGAAGACGTGCACATGAACATTGAAGCACGCCTGACCGATCGCATCGGCATCACCGGCAAGAAGCTGCACACCGGTCGCAGCCGCAACGATCAGGTGGCCACCGATATTCGCCTGTGGCTGCGTGACGAAATCGATCTGATCCTGAGTGAAATCACCCGTCTGCAGCAAGGTTTGCTGGGCCAGGCCGAGCGCGAAGCCGAAACCATCATGCCTGGTTTCACGCATTTGCAGACGGCCCAGCCGGTAACATTCGGTCACCATATGCTGGCCTGGTTCGAAATGCTCAGCCGCGACTACGAGCGTCTGGTGGACTGCCGCAAGCGTCTGAACCGCATGCCGCTGGGCAGCGCCGCGCTGGCGGGCACCACCTACCCGATCGACCGCGAACTGACCTGCAAACTGCTGGGCTTCGACGTGGTGGGCGGCAATTCGCTGGACGGCGTGTCGGATCGCGATTTCGCCATCGAATTCTGTTCGGCCGCTTCCATCGCCATGATGCACCTGTCGCGCTTCTCGGAAGAGCTGGTGCTCTGGACCAGTGCGCAATTTCAGTTCATCGATTTGCCGGATCGCTTCTGCACGGGCAGCTCGATCATGCCGCAGAAGAAAAACCCTGACGTGCCTGAACTGGTGCGCGGCAAGAGCGGCCGTGTCTTCGGTGCCTTGATGGGCCTGCTGACCTTGATGAAAGGCCAGCCGCTGGCCTACAACAAGGACAACCAGGAAGACAAGGAGCCGCTGTTCGACGCGGCCGATACCCTGCGTGATTCGTTGCGCGCGTTCGCCGACATGATCCCGGCGATCAAACCGAAGCACGCGATGATGCGCGAAGCAGCGCTGCGCGGGTTCTCCACGGCGACCGATCTGGCGGATTACCTCGTGCGCCGGGGCCTGCCGTTCCGGGACTGCCATGAAATCGTGGGTCATGCCGTGAAGTACGGCGTGGAAACCGGCAAGGACCTGGCGGAAATGAGCCTGGAAGAGCTGCGTCAGTTCAGTAACCAGATCGAGCAGGACGTCTTCGCGGTGCTGACCCTGGAAGGCTCGGTGAATGCCCGCAACCACATCGGCGGCACCGCGCCCGAACAGGTTCGCGCTGCTGTGGTTCGCGGTCAGGAACTGCTGGCCACACGCTGAACATAACGTTCTGGATGCACCGCGTCCGGTGATCATCGTTCCCACGCTCCGCGTGGGAATGCCTTTCTGGACGCTCTGCGTCCGATCCTGACGGTGCGCCGCGGCGCTGGTATGTGACGCAGAGCGTCACGAACTGCATGCCAACGCGGAGCATTGGCACGATAGTCGGCCTAGCCCCTGCTCATCGTCCTACGACTCTTTCAGCACCTGCCGATTTCCCTCCGGCGCACCCCGCCGTTATCATCCCCGCATCTTGTGAAGGACTTATCCGATGCTCAATGGCCTGTGGCTTGGTTTTTTTGTCGTGGCGACGATCTCCGCGCTGGTGCAGTGGCTGGTGGGCGGTAATGCGGGCATTTTTGCGGCAATGGTCGAAAGCATCTTCGCCATGGCCAAGCTGTCGGTCGAGGTCATGGTGCTGCTGTTCGGTACGCTGACCCTGTGGCTCGGTTTTCTGCGTATCGCGGAAAAGGCAGGGATTGTCGACTGGCTGGCCAAAGTCCTCGGGCCACTGTTCCTGCGCTTGATGCCGGAAGTTCCGCCGGGCCATCCGGCGCTGGGTCTGATTACCCTCAATTTTGCCGCCAACGCCCTGGGTCTCGACAACGCGGCGACGCCTATCGGCCTGAAAGCCATGCGTTCGTTGCAGGAACTCAATCCCAGCAAGACCGCTGCCAGTAACGCGCAGATCCTGTTTCTGGTGCTCAACGCCTCGTCTCTGACCCTGCTGCCAGTGACGATCTTCATGTACCGCGCCCAGCAAGGTGCGCCCGATCCGACACTGGTGTTTCTGCCGATCCTGCTGGCGACCAGCGTTTCGACCATTGTCGGCCTGCTGTCGGTCGCCTTCATGCAGCGTCTGCGTCTGTGGGACCCGGTAGTGCTTGCCTATCTGATCCCCGGCGCTTTGCTGCTTGGCGTCTTCATGGCCTTTCTCGGCACGCTGTCGGCGGCCGCGCTGGCGGGCCTGTCGTCGATTCTGGGCAACCTCACGCTGTTCGGCCTGATCATGATGTTCCTGATCATCGGCACGCTGCGCAAAGTGCTGGTTTACGAGGCCTTCGTCGAAGGCGCGAAAGAAGGTTTCGACGTCGCCAAGAGTCTGCTGCCTTATCTGGTTGCGATGCTCTGCGCGGTGGGCGTGCTGCGTGCCTCCGGCGCACTGGACTTCGGCCTCGAAGGCATTCGGCATGTGGTGCAGTGGCTGGGGCTGGACACCCGCTTTGTCGATGCACTGCCGACGGCCATGGTCAAACCTTTCTCCGGCAGCGCTGCCCGCGCCTTGCTGATCGAAACCATGCAGACTCAGGGTGTGGACAGCTTCGCCGCACTGGCGGCTGCGACGATTCAGGGCAGCACCGAAACCACCTTCTACGTACTGGCGGTGTACTTCGGTGCGGTAGGCATTCAGCGCGCCCGCCATGCGGTGGGTTGCGCGCTGCTGGCTGAATTTTCCGGCGTTGTGGCGGCGATCTTCGTCTGCTACTGGTTTTTCGGCGCCACTGCCAGCTAGAACGCTATTGCGCCGGTGCTGCGGGAGCCGATTCAGCCGGGGCTGACTCGGTTGGAGCAGCCTCCTGTTTCGGCTCGCTGGCGTCCGGCTCCGCAGGTGCCGATTCAGGCGTCACCGGGTCAGTCGAGTCACCGCCGGGCTTGAGCTTGATCAGCCTGCCAGTCGGTCGTTTCACGGCTGGCTGGTCGTTATCGGTCACCACGAATCGCAGCACGCCGATCATCTGCCCATCCTCGGTCAGCACCCTCACCTGCCAGCGGCCGGTGACGTCCTGCGGGAAGTTCTGCTTGCGCGTCCAGGCGCGGTAGCCCTCCTTGCGCCCCCCGTGGATGTCCAGGGCGATGCGGTCCATTTCCTGACCTTCGTGCCACCACACATGGTAAATGCGCTCATCAAGGCCGCGTGGCGCGTTGATGGCGGTATAGGCGTACAGGCCGCCGTTGCGCAACTGTTTGGCGCTGATCAGCGAGATGCTGTCCCCCGGCGTGCGATTCTTGTTATCGAAATCCGGGCTGACGGCCACTTCGGTCAGCCAGAGTGTCGCCGGTGGCACCCAGGAGCGCAGCAGCCAGCCCGCCGCGCCGATGGCCAGGATCATCGTGATAACGGTCAGCGCGCTGCGCCAGGTGTTGAGCGGGAAGTTCGCCATCAGGCTGGGCGCCGACAACAGCATCGCCACGCCCAGTGCCAGCTTGTAGCTCTCGGCGGTGGTCAGGTGCAGGATGATCGGCAGCGCGGTGAGCAGCGCAGCAAACAGCGTCAGGGTGTGCAGCGTCATGAACAGCCAGCGCCTTGGTGCCAGCCATTTGTAGTAAAGCGGGTCAATGATCGAGATCAGCCCGGCGGCCCCGAGCGCCGCAGTGAACACGGCCTGGCCGCTGTTCCAGGTGGTGGTGATGAAAAAGAACGGCAGCACGAAAAACAGGCTTTCCTGGTGGATCATCTGCGTGCCATAACGCAGCAGGCCCTGCGGAATCTCGCGCCCCAGAGCCTTGTTGAGCAGCCCTACCATGGTGTTTTCGATCATCAGCCACAGCCAGCTGATCAGCATCACCACTGCGATCCAGGTGGCCAGGCTTTCCTGGCGGTCAACCAGAATGAAACTGGCGATCCCGGAAACGAAACCAAACGCCGCAATGAGCCCCGGATAGCGCTGCATCAAGTTGAGCACGGGTGTCACATAGCGGTTCAGATCAAGCATCGGGGTCGTTCACTCAGGTTGATTCATACAAAAACCGCGCAGCGTACCAAACGCTGCGCGGTGCCTGCACCAGACGTACAGTTCGGTATCAGGATTCTATTTTTTTCGTGTCCGCCAGAGCCACAAAGCCAGTAGCACGATCAGGGCCAGTACCCCCGCAAGCACTTCGTACAGGCCGTCATAGCTGAGCAGCGGTTTTTCGATTCGCATGTAGCCGGGCTGGGCGAGCAACTGACGCATGGCCTGATTGGCGGTTTCGAGGCTCACGGCCTTGATACGCTTTGCAGGGTCGCCAAAACGCCCGTTTTCATAGTCGTTGAGCGCGCTCCAATAGTAGTCGGCCAGCGCACTGTTGCCCTGAGTGGCCCATGATTGCCGATCAATGGCCAACTGTTGCAGCCGCGCAAACGTGGCAGGCTGCAGGCCCTCTTTCTGCAAACGCTCGACCAGTGCCCGGATATCCTGCTCGGCTTCGGTGACATCTTCACGCTCGACGTCGGCGTTCAGGCTCAGGAAGCCGACATCGCCGAACACTTCGCGCTCTGCCGAGGGCCCGTAGGACAGGCCGTGCTTCAGGCGCAGCTCAGTGTAGAGCGCCCAGTCGAGATACGCTTTGACCAGATCCCAGGTCTCATCGTGCTGGTCGTCGAGTTGCGGCTCAGGATAGATCAGATGCAGCCTGGCGTTGGCCCCCAGACCACCGCGTTGCAGCTCGCGACGCGGTTCGGCAGCGCCATTGCTTTGCGCCAGCGGCGGGTGATCGATCGGATCGGTCGGCGCCAGCTTGCCGAACGTGCGCTCCAGATAGGCTGGCAGCAGCTTGTCCAGATCGCCGACCACGATCAGCGTCATGTTGTTGGGTGCGTACCAATTGGCGAACACATCCTCGACATGCTCCAGCTTGATACCGTCGACTTCAGGGCGTTCGGCGCATTTCAAGCCCAGCTCCACGGCCAGCCGGCTGCTGGCGCTGCGTCCCGAGTCGCGTTGCTCAAGCAGGTGCTGCAAATGCGAGAAGTGTCCGCCGTCTTCGCGCTCGACCACACGTTTGACGCCGTCCAGGCGCGCCTGGCTCAGCTCGGTTCGGGTCATGATTTCCAGCAGCAGGTCCAGCACCTTGCGCTGGTTGCGCGCCGGCGCTTCGATCACAAAGGTGGTGTCGGCATTGCTGGTAAACGCATTCCACTCACCGCCGAGTGCCTGCATGCGCTTCTCCAGCCCGCCTTCGCCACTGTCATCCACCCCGCTGAACAGCAAGTGTTCCAGCAGGTGTGGCAGTTCCTTGTCGGCACAGGGAAAGTCATCGAAACCGATGCCGACGACTAGCCGGATGGCCACATGGCCCTTTTCATAACCGGGCTTGAGAAGGATTTGCAAACCATTGGGCAGCAGGTAGCCCTCGACCTGAAGACGGTCAAGGGCAAATGAAGGGAGTGAACCGAGGAGCAGACAAGCGAACAGCAGGCAACGCATAAAACAGCTTTCCTGGCGGGCCGGTATGTTTAACAGACTTCACCTCGGCCCTTACGTTCACCGTGATCGTTCGGGTTCGTCCTCGCTCGACAAGGCGCCTGTGTCAGCGGTTTCCAGTACTGCATAGGCGCTGCTGCAGAACAGCGAGTTGAGGCGTTTCATGTCGGCGATCAGCTCCAGGTGCAGCGAGCTGGTTTCGATGCTCTGCACCACCTTGTTGCGCAGACGGCTGACGTGAGCGTGGGCCAGGCGACGTTCCTCGGCCCTGAAGCGGCGTTTCTCACGCAATAACTGACGTGCGCTCTCGTGATCGCCGCTGAGGAAAACCGAAAGCCCCAGGCGCAGGTTCGACTGCAGCTGGATATGCAGATCGGCCAACTCTTCAAGCCCGACTTCGGAGAATGAGCGACGATGCGCGGTCTTCTGCTGCTGGATCTTGCGCAGCATGCGTTCAATCAGGCCGCTGGCCAGTTCCAGGTTGATGGTCAGCTCGATGATCTCGGCCCAGCGCCGGTTATCGTGCTCGCCGAGGTCTTCACGGGGCATCTGCGCCAGATATAGCTTGATCGCGCTGTACAGTGCTTCAACGTCGTCGTTCAGGCGCCGCACTTCCTGCGTGACGGCTGTTTGCGTACCGCGTAGCACCGCCAGCATCGAACCGAGCATGCTCTCGATCAGGTCGCCCATGCGCAAGGTTTCGCGCACTGCGTTGGCCAGTGCGAGGCTGGGCGTCGACAGCGCAGTCAGGTCCAGATGCCGAGGCTTGGCCAGCCCGCCGGTTTCATTCTGCTGCGGCAGCAAGTACGAGCACAGCCGCGCCATCGGGGCCACGGTGGGCAGCATGATCAGGCAGCGCACGGTGTTGTAGATCAGATGAAAGCCGATGACCAGTTCCTGTGGACGAAAGCCCAGCGTGTCGATCCATTCGACCAGCGGATCGAGCACCGGAATGATCAGCAGCAAGCCAAGCAGTTTGTACAGCAGGCTGCCGAGCGCCACTTGCCGACCGGCGACGTTCTGCATGCTGGTGCTGAGGAACGCCAGGAGCCCACTGCCGATGTTGGCGCCGATCACCAGCCCGATCGCGACCGGCAAACCGATGACTTCGGTGCCTGCCAGCGTGGCAGTCAACAGCACCGCTGCGAGGCTGGAATAGGAAATCAGCGCAAACATGGCGCCCACCAACGCATCCAGCAACAGGTCGCCGGTCAGCGAAGCAAACAGCACTTTCACCCCGGCCGCCTGAGTGATGGGCGCGGCAGCCGCGACGATCAATTGCAGCGCCAGCACGATCAGGCCCAGACCAATACCGACCCGGCCCATCTGACCGGCGCGGGTCTGCTTGCGCGACAGAAAGAACACCACACCGAGGAAAATCAGCAGCGGCGACAGCCATGACAAGTCAAATGTCAGTACGCGGGACATCAATGCCGTACCGACATCGGCCCCCAGCATGATCACCAGTGCAGGTGTCAGCGTCATCAGCCCCTGGCCGACGAAGGAGGTCACCAGCATGGCGGTAGCGTTACTGCTCTGTACCATGGCGGTCACCAGAATGCCGGCGATGAACGCCAACGGCCGTTTGGACATGTTCTGGCTGAGCAAGCGGCGCAGTTGCGCTCCATAAACACGAAGGATGCCGGTGCGCACGATATGTGTGCCCCAGATCAGCAGGGCGACAGCAGACAGCAAATCGAGCAGGGTCAGCATGCAGAAAGCCCCCTGAGGTTTGCCCGTTCAGGCGATGAATTGAAAGATGCAGCGTGTAGCGAGCGAGGACGGGTTGATAGCGCTCTACTAAGCTTTAGTCGGCCTTTGGCCTTGGCGCCAGCATCGCACAGGGCGGGAGTCATTGAAATAAAAGTGTCATAAATCAGTATTTTGATGTCGCTTACGGGCATCTGCGATGGACATGCCGCAGACAGTTCATGCGCTGGAGCCAGCTTGCCGCCCGAAGGCTGCAAGTGGATTGCCCGGTCAATCCATGGTGAATGCGACGTTGGGTTCGAGTTTCATCCCGACGGCTTTTGCGACCTTCATGCCCTTTTCATATGAAAACGATTTATCCGCAGTGGGCTGGAAAAATTCCACGAAATCCAGACTGCGACGGCTGAATACGAACCCGCCGATCAGTGGTTGATTGACTGCATAGAGGTGCGGACACAGCGCCATCATCGACGATGCGGGCACGCCGATCAGGTGTTCCTCAAGATCACCGTCCTGCTGGGCGTCCTGCGGGTAGAACCACAGCGGGGTGCTGATAAACAGGTAGGAGTCCGGCCCCAGACTGGAAAGCAGCGTCCGTACCAGCCATCGTGCAGTGTCCGCCGTCAGGTGCTCGACAACGTCCAGCAGGCAGATTATCCGGTACTGAGCAAGCCGCTCGGATGACAGCTCCTGAGCCAGACCATGCCAGATGTTGCGGTAGGTGGCGTTTTCATACAGCTGCGAATTCTGGCAGTTGGCCTCCCAGCCATCGATGCCATCTACCGACCAGTGCGCAGTGTCCGGATTCGATTTGATCAAGGCCCCCATTGTTCCGGAGCCAAAGCCGATATCCAGAACTTCTACATCAGCGCTGAGATCCTTGAGGATATGGAAAATCATCGCCTTTGGGGACACCGAATCACCTTCCACGTGGCCAGATGCAGGTGGGCAACCTTCGATGGGCTGATAGTTTTCAACATACTGCTTCATGGTCGAGATCCTTGACGGGGTCGGTAGGGGATGTGCCGGATATCTTGCTGAAGCATCCGTGTCGGGCTTTGGCGTCAGTGCAAGCAGTGTAGGGGCTTTCGAATGCCAGGCCCCCGATCCTGCGAAATGATCAGAAGTGCCTGTTCACAAGACTGTCTATCGGCCGACAGTGGTATTTTCTGAAACAGGCCCGAATTGACCTGGTACCGATGCTCCGCGCTGCATCCAGGTCCAGACGTGCATTCAAGGCTGGACGCAAAGCGTTCAGAACGGCGTGCCAATGCGGAGCATTGGCACGATATTCGGCTGGTCATAACGGCGTTGGGAACTCAACGAAACCGGTCAACCTCGTTGCGCAATTCGGTCGCCAGGCCGTTCAGTTCCTGGGCGGTGATTGCGAGGTTGGACATGACCTGGCGTTGTTCGCTGTTAGCCATGGCGATGCTTTGCAGGTTGCTGCTGAGCATGGTTGCGGTGCTGCTTTGCTCTTGGGTGGCCGTGGTAATGGCTGCGAACTGATGCCCGGCCGAACGGCTTTGCTCGTCGATCTGCGCCAGTGCAGACGCCACTTTCGAGTTGAGCGACAGGCCTTCCTGCATCAGGGTGTTGCCCTGCTGCATGGTGCTAATGGCGTTGCCGGTTTCCTGCTGGATGCTGGCGATCATGCCAGAGATTTCATCGGTGGCTTCGCGGGTACGTGACGCCAGGCTGCGAACTTCATCCGCGACGACTGCAAAGCCACGGCCTTGCTCACCGGCACGTGCCGCCTCGATGGCGGCGTTGAGGGCGAGCAGGTTGGTCTGGTCGGCGATTGACGTGATCACGCCGACAATACTGCCGATTTCCTGCGAGCGCTGGCCCAGTGTGTCGATGACTTTCGCGGTGCTGCTCAACGACGTCGCGATCTGTTGCAGCGATGAAGACGCTTCGTCCATCGACGTGCGCCCGATGCGCGTCTGCTGCGCGTTTTCCTGCGCCAGACGCTCGGTATTGCCCATGTTGTCAGCGATGTTCATCGACGTGGCGCTGAACTCCTCAACGGCACCGGCCATGCTGGTGATCTCGCCGGACTGCTGTTCCATGCCCTCGTAGGCACCGCCGGACAGGCCGGACAACGCATTGGCGCGGCTGCTGACTTCCTGCGCGGCGGTACGGATGTGCGACACCATGGACGACAGCGCTTCACTCATCTTGTTGAAGCTGCCGGACAGCTGGCCGATTTCGTCGTTGCTGGTCACATTGAGGCGTACGCTCAGATCGCCAGCGCCCAGTGCATCGGCCTGACGAACCAGTTCGGAGAGCGGACGCAGCTTGCTGCGCAGCAACCAGATGGCGCTGACCACGGCGATGATCATGGCCAGCAGGCTGCCGATAGCCAGTTGCGTACCCACGTTCCAGGTCACTTCGCTGATTTCACTGCGCGGCATGCTGGCAATGACTGTCCAGGGGCCACCGGCGAACGGCTGGCCGACGCTGTAATAGTCATCGTTACCTTCATTCCAGAATTGCGCCTTGCCCGGTTTGCTGGCGAGGTCGGCGACTGCTTTCGCGGCACTTTCCTGGGATTTGACGCCGGCAGGCGGAACCAGCCAGGTGCCTTTGTCGTCCAGCAGAGCCAGCGAACCGGTAGAGCCGATACGGAAGCTTTTGAGGTTATCGAACTGGGTTTTCTGCGCGTCGGTGTAATCGAATCCTACGAACAGTGCCGCAATGATCTTGCCGCTGCTGTCACGCACCGGGCTGTACTGGGTCATGTAATAACGATCAAACAGTACTGCTTTCCCGACATAGCTCTGACCCGCCATCAAGCGCTCGTAAGCGGCGCCTTTGCGGTCCAGTACAGTGCCGATGGCGCGCGTGCCATCCTGCTTGCTCAACGAGGTGCTGATGCGGACAAAGTCATCGCCACTGCGCACGAAAATCGTCGCCACGCCTGCGGTCATCGAGCGGAATTCATCGACTTCGGTAAAGTCGTTGTTCAGTGCTGTATCACGCAGATACAGGCCCGGCGTCGAAGTGCCGGCTACGGTTACCGGCTTGTCGGCTTGCAGGGTCAGGCCTTCGGCGAAGCGCTTCTCGAACAGACCGCTCAAGCGCTGGGTACTGTCGCGCAACGTGCTGTGAAACGTGTTGAGCTGGTCGGCGAGCAGCCTGGCTTCGCTCGACATGTGTTCTTCGCGAATGACCAGGTTGGACGCGTCCAGGGATCTCAAGGCGAACAGCGTACTGCCACTGATAACGACGGCGAGGATCACTGCCAGAGCAATACCCAGTTGCGAGGCGATTCTAGTACGGGGCTTGGACATAGAGACTCCACGCCAAATGACTGGAGTCGCCTGATCCGTGGCTTACCATTCAGCGAATATTTAGTTGGGGTTCTTCCGCCTGACAAGGCGACGTTAAGCATTGCTTCGGCCATCAACTTCGTTACTTGAGCGCGTGGCGCGACATTTATGAATGATGGCAGTTCAATACTAAACTAAATATTAATGAAGTACTTCAACTAGTGGCAACTCCATAGCCTTCACTTCTCCCAGAAGAAAATCACTGAGGCGTCTTAACCGCTCTGCGCCGGGCCTTGTGCGCGGCCAGACCAGATAATAATTTTCTCCGCTGAACACTGCCGTACGCCACGGCAGGCTCAAGCGCGCCTGCGCCACATCTTCGGCGACCATCAGCAAGTCGCCCATCGAGACCCCGTAACCGCGTGCTGCCGCAATCATCCCCAGCTCCAGCGTGTCGAATACCTGCCCGCCTTTCAGCGAGACCTTGTCGCCCAGACCCATGCGGTTCAGCCAGGTGCGCCAGTCGCGGCGGTCCGGTGTCGGGTGCAGCAGTTCTGCCCTCGCCAGTCGCTCGACATTCCACGGCGGATCCTGCAACAAGGTGGGCGACCCGACCGGTATCAGTAACTCCGGGAACAGCAGAGTGGCCTCCCAGTCCGCCGGAAAATGCCCTTGGCTGAGCAGAATCGCGCAGTCAAAAGGCTCCTGGGTAAAGTCCACGGCGTCGATGTCCATCCAGGCGCTGGTCAACTGCACTTCATTGCCGGGTTGCAGATGACGAAAACGGCTGAGCCGCGCCAGCAACCAGCGCATGGTCAGGGTCGAAGGCGCCTTCATGCGCAGGATGCCTTCCTCGGTCTGCAAGATGCTGCAGGCCCGCTCCAGCGCCAGAAAGCCATCGCGCACGCCGGGTAACAGGGAGCGTGCCGATTCGGTCAGTTGCAGGTTGCGCCCGTTACGCTGAAACAAACGGCAGGCAAAGTACTCCTCCAGCGTACGGATATGCCGACTGACCGCACTTTGGGTGATCGACAGCTCTTCTGCTGCACGCGTGAACGAGGTATGCCGTGCAGCGGCTTCAAATGCTCTTAGTGCATAAAGTGGCGGGAGATTGCGAGGCATGCGGCGCGTCCTGCTGGCGATGAACCTTTACTTTACTGCAAATCTATTCAGATGAGTTTTAGTCATGCTAAGCATCAGGTTTATCGTTTTGTGCTACGGCGTTTAAGTGCCCAGAATACGCTGCTTAACAGTCCCTTCGCCGTAGAGCACCGCCACCATGCAGCAGCCCGCCTTCAAAGAACTCTGGATTATCCTGCGCCTGGCCGGGCCGCTGATCGCGTCACAGATGGCGCACATGCTCATGGTCTTCACCGACACGGTCATGATGGGCAAAATCGGCCCGGAAGCGCTGGCGGGCGGCGGGCTGGGTGCCGCGACCTACAGCTTCATCTCGTTTTTCTGCGTCGGTGTGATGGCGGCGGTCGGTACGCTGGTTTCGATCCGCCACGGCGCGGGTGATACAGAAGGTGCGACGCGCCTGACTCAGGCCGGGTTGTGGCTGGCGTGGGGCATGGCACTGGTCGCCGCCTTGTTGTTGTGGAACCTGGAGCCGGTGCTGTTGCAGTTCGGTCAGGCCGAAGCCAACGTGCACATGGCTGCGCAATTTCTGATCACGTTGCCCCTCGCCCTGCCCGGTCTGCTCAGCTTCATGGCGTTGCGCGGCTTCACCAGTGCGCTGGGCCGCGCGGGGCCGGTCATGACCATCAGCGTGGCCGGCGCCGTTGCCAACTTCGCGCTCAATTACGCGATGATTCATCAATGGCTCGGCCTGCCGAACCTCGGGCTGATGGGCATCGGTCTGGTCACTGCCGTCGTGACCAACTGCATGGCACTGGCGCTGGCGTTGCACATCAAGCGCCATCCGGCCTACGCGGCGTATCCGATCAGCAAGGGGTTGTCGAAACTGTCGCGCAGTCACTTGAAAGAACTGTGGCGTCTGGGCTTGCCGATTGGCGGGACCTACGCGGTGGAGGTCGGGCTGTTTACCTTCGCGGCGTTCTGCATGGGGGCGATGGGCAGTACGCAGATGGCGGCGCACCAGATCGCCCTGCAAACGGTGTCCATGGCGTTCATGATTCCGGTGGGCATTTCCTATGCGGTGACCATGCGTATCGGTCAGCACTATGGCGCTGGCAACATGCTCATGGCGCGCACCGCCGGGCGTGTGGGGATCGGTTTTGGCGGCAGCGTGATGCTGATGTTCGGGATTCTGTTCTGGCTGGCCCCGCATTGGGTCATTGGTCTGTTTCTGGACATCAACGACCCGGCATTTGCCGAGATTGTCGTGCTGGCCGCGAAGTTGCTGGCCATTGCCGCCTGGTTCGAGTTCTTCGACGGTACCCAGACCATCGCCATGGGCGCGATTCGCGGGCTCAAGGATGCTCGCACCACGTTCCTGATCGGCCTGGGCTGTTATTGGCTGATCGCTGCGCCTGCCGCGTGGCTGCTCGGGTTTTATGCCGACGCTGGCGCACCGGGCGTATGGTGGGGCCTGGCGTTGGGCCTGCTCTGCTCGGCGCTGGCGCTGACCTACGCATTCGAATGGAAGACGGCGCGCCTGCTGCGTCGGGAGGCCGCAGGCGTGGCGGTGCCGGTTTAGGCCGGCACGTCGTTATCCTGAAGTCGACACGTCCGGGTATCCGGCTTCCGAACGCAGATACGTCACCAACGCCGTCATCGGCAGCGGTCTGCTGATCAGATAGCCCTGCACCTGATCGCAGCCGAAGCTGCGCAGCAAGGCCAGTTGCCCGGCCGTTTCAACGCCTTCGGCCACCACTTCCAGATTCAGGTTGTGCGCCAGATTGATCATGGCGTGGACCAGCTTGCGGTTCTCTTCGCGTGACTCCATCTGCCCGACAAAGCCCATGTCGACCTTGAGCAGCGCGATGGGCAGGCTGTTGAGGTGCATGAATGACGAATAGCCGGTGCCGAAGTCATCCAGCGAAAACCGCACGCCCAGCCGTCCCAGCGCCTCCATGGTCTGCCTGACCTGATCAGTGCGGCGCATGACGGCGGTTTCGGTCAATTCGAATTCCAGCCAGCGTGCATCGACGTCGTGCTCTTCGATCAGGCGACTGAGCGTCGGTAATAACTGGCTGTCCTGGAACTGCCGGAACGACAGGTTGATCGCCATGTGCAGCGGCGCAAATCCCTGGTCGCGCAGGACCTGCATGTCGCGCAAGGCCCGGAAGATGACCCAGTAGCCCAGCGGCACGATCAAGCCGCTTTGCTCGGCCAGCGGCACAAATTCGCTGGGTGGCAACAGCCCGCGCTCGTGATGACGCCAGCGCACCAGGGCTTCCAGACCCACGATGCGGCCGCTTTGCAGGCACAGTCGTGGCTGGTAATGCAGCTCCATCTCGTCCCGGCGCAAGGCGCGCCGTAGCTCGCCTTCAAGGTCGGCGAGGCTGCGCGCGTTGCGGCTGATGCGCTCGTCAAACAGGTGGAACGTGCAGCCCTGGGTACTCTTGGCCTGACGCATGGCGATATGCGCGTGCCACATCAGCGGGTCGACCTCGGGTTCGGTCTGCGAATGGGCGATCCCCAGGCTACAGCCGAGCAACAGGCTTTCACCGTCGACCCAGTAAGGCTCGGACAGCACGTCGGTGATCCGTTCGGCCAGTTGCATGGCGCGCGCTGGCGTTTTCCGTGTGTCGATCAGCAGCGCGAATTCGTCGCCACCCAGGCGGGCGATCTGGTCGCCGGCGTCGAGCTGGTTTTTCAGACGCGCCACGACCTGCATGATCAGCCGGTCACCGGCCTGGTGGCCCAGCGAATCATTGGCGCGTCGAAAGTTGTCGAGGTCCAGATGGCCCAGCGCCAGTCTGCCGCCTTCGGCCAGGCGAGAGGCCAGCAGCACCTGAAAACCCTGGCGGTTGGCGATACCGGTCAACGGGTCCTGGCCGGCCAGGCGGCGCAGGCTGTCTTCCAGCCGGCCGCGT
Organism: Pseudomonas syringae; assembly: GCF_023278085.1. Taxonomy (NCBI): domain Bacteria; kingdom Pseudomonadati; phylum Pseudomonadota; class Gammaproteobacteria; order Pseudomonadales; family Pseudomonadaceae; genus Pseudomonas; species Pseudomonas syringae. Next base: position 5,540,444 of record NZ_CP066265.1, read on the forward strand.
TCATGAACATAACGCAGGCATCTGCGCAGGGCATCACCGGTCAGCGCGTCGCGCACCAGCCAGTCACTGACGCCACTCGGTCTGACCAGCGGCTCCTCGTCGAGCAGTACCACTGTGGGTAAAAGACAGCTGCCGGTCCTGGGTTGCAGCTCGGGTGTGGTCAACAGCACGGTATTGCGTTCATGGGCATAACGCGCACTGAACGCATCCCAACTGACACCTGGCACAAGCGTTACGTTGCTGCCTGGCGTTGTAATGCAGTCGCTCAAGAGCGCCTGCCAGAGCGGCTCGTGCGTCAACAATAACAATTGCAAGGGTTCGACAGGTGTAGGCAATCTAACTTCCTAAGTACAAAGGAAAAATCGGTGGCCGCACTCTTCATGGAGCGTGACAGATACACGTATCGTCGCGTCGCGGCGCAAATGTAACAAAACCAGAAAAATTAGATAGCAGTCACTGCCGGTGACGATGATCGCTGCACAAACCCGTGGGCCTGTTAAAATGCCCGACCTTTTTCGCAGACGACCCTTCTTACCGCC
>NZ_CP066266.1 GCF_023278085.1 Pseudomonas syringae
ATGAACCACGACAATGCGCTCAGCCTTTCCCTCGCGACCTCACTCATGGCCAACGCCGATCCGCTGGCCAGCAGCACTCACCTTCCGCCAGCGCGGTTTTTCGAAGACGGCACCGCGCTCAATCGGTTATTGCTGGAAGCGCCGTACATGGCGCGATGCAGCGATGACAAAACCGCGACCCGCGTTCGCCCTCGTGAGTACGCGCTTCGTTATCCCTATATGCAGGTCAATCGCCCCGGCATGGTGTCCTGGCTGGTGTTCGACCTGGACCACGCCAATGCCCTGGCCTGGGACGATGCCGGGTTGCCCGCGCCGAACCTGATGGTGCGTAACCGAAAAAGCGGCCATTCCCAATTGTTCTATGCCGTGCCGTCCGTGTGCACCACCGAGAACGCCCGAGCCAAGCCGATTCAGTACATGAAAGCGATCTATGCCGCGTTTGCCGCTCGCCTCGACGCGGACGTGGACTACCACGGTGGCCCTGTGGCCAAAACACCTGGTCACCCCTGGTGGGAGACGACTGAATTCCACAGCCACGTCTATGAACTGGGCGAACTGGCGAGCGCGGTAGAGCTGACCGTCAAGCCATGGGCCACTGGTCCCAAACTTGACCAGGTCAGCCATTCGCGGCACTGCATCCTATTCGAGCAGCTGCGTTATTTTGCGTACAGCATCGTCAATCGCGAGCGCGAGCTGGGGTCGTTTGAGTCTTTCATGCGCTCGCTCGATGCGTATGCGTACAACCACAACAGCTTTCAAAAACAGGGCTTTTCGGAAAACCTGCCGCTGTCTTCGATACGCGCCACGGTCAAATCCGTAGGTCGCTGGACGTGGGATCGGTACACCGGTGATCGTCGTTGCCATCGAGGCGCAATGCAGCTCGATGGCAGCTTGTCGCTTACCGAGCGGCAGAGCCTGGCTGCGAAGCGCACCAATGAGCTGCGGCACAAAGCCACAGAATCGAAGATCCGTGCCGCGTGCAGGCAGCTTCAAGACCAGGGCAAGGCATTGGTACGTTCTGCCATTGCGACACTCGCCGGCGTTTCGGTGAGAACGGTGGCCAGCTACACGCACATCCTTACCGAAGTTTTGCAACCGGCCACTGTGAGCGTTCTCAGGGCCAGCCGTAAGGCTGTGCCCGTACCACTTCGGCAAGATCGTTCACCCGCTACCCCACCCGTTCAGGCTCTCGTTGGTCAGCCTGCTGATGGCCGCGCCTCGGGTGTGCAATCCGGTGTACATCAGATATCTGCGGTCACGAAGGGGCCGCAAGCCGGAGAGCCCTTAAAAAAAGAACATGAGGATGGTTCATGATGGGGAGTGCGCGTATGAATTCAGTGCGTGCAGCGATGGCTTTCTGTGCTGCTGGTCGGCTTGAGTTGACGTGTTGAGGCTGTGAGTCGTTAACTGTACGTCCATACAGTTAACTCTGTTCCCAGCCAGGTTCGCTTCATGAACGTCAAAATACTCGGTCGGTTGTGCGGGTCCGGAAAGGTCATACCCTTCTACACTTTCAAAATCCCTGCCGGTTTTCCTAATCCTGCTGCGGACCACATCGAGCAGGACTTTTCATTCGACCGGTTGATGGATTTACGTGCGCCTCACATCTATGTGGCCAAGATCGATGGCGACAGCATGGAGGGTGCAAAGATTTTTCATGACAGCCTCGTTGTCGTGGATCGATCCAGAAAACCGTCCAGTGGAAGCATTGTCATTGCTGCCGTGAACAACGAGCCGCTGTGCAAAATCCTCATCCTGCAGGGTGACCATGTCGTGCTGAAGTCAGCCAACCCCGCCTATCCGCCTCGGCATATCCTGGAAGGCGAAGAACTGTCGATATGGGGCGTGGTGAGACATGGCGTCACGAGCTTTGAGTAACAAGCCAACGCCGGTGTTTGGCCTGGTCGATTGCAACTCGTTTTATGCCAGCTGTGAGCGGGTGTTTCGACCGGACCTGGCCAAGGTTCCCATAGTGGTTCTTAGCTCAAATGATGGTTGTGTCATTGCCCGCAGCTACGATGCAAAACCGTATGTGAAAATGGGTGCGCCTTATTTTCAGATCAAGGACTTACTGCGTCAGCACGGCATCCAGGCGTTCAGTAGTAATTTTGGGCTCTATGGCGACCTGAGTCAGCGCGTGATGGCCATCATAGAATCCATGGTACCTGCCGTTGAGGTTTACAGCATTGATGAGGCGTTCGCAGACCTGACCGGTATGCCTGGCAATTTGACCGAGTTAGGAAGATCGATTCGATCCAAGGTCTACCGCTGTACCGGCATTCCCGTGGGTGTGGGGATTGCACCGACTAAGACACTGGCCAAGCTGGCCAACCACACGGCAAAGCGTCTTCAGGCGCACACCGGCGGGGTCGTTGACATCTGTGACCCTGTAAAACGCGATTGGGTGCTGCGCAATACTTCTGTCGGAGAGGTCTGGGGCATAGGTCGAAAGATGAAAACGCACCTGGAGGGCATGCAGATCCGGTCGGCTAAGGACTTGGCCATGGCCGATCCTTGGATGCTGCGCAAAACATTCAGTGTTGTGATCGAGAAAACGGCACGCGAGCTGGCGGGCACCGCGTGCCTGGAGCTGGACGAAGTCGAACCACCACGTCAGGAGATCTGCTGCAGCAGAATGTTTGGTAAGCGGTTGACCGAGCTGGGGCCGATCAAAGAGGCGGTGGCCACCTACATGATGCGTGCCTCTGAAAAATTACGCGCCCAGGGATCGGTGTGTAAAAAGATCCGGGTGAGCATTCGCACCGGCATGTTCAATCCTGACGAAGCCAAGTATGCAAACGGCGCTCTGGTCCAGCTGCCCTACCCCACCAACGATGTGAGGGTGATGACCCAGTTCGCGACAGAGGCGGTTTCGCGGATTTTTCGACCAGGCTTCAGGTACAGCAAAGCAGAAGTCTTGCTGATGGATATCTGCCAGCCAGGCGAATTCACTGACGATCTGTTCACCATCAATCAGCCGGCGAGTTCAGATCGACTGATGGCTACTTTGGACATGATCAACGGCAAGTGGGGACGCGGGACGCTGCGTACAGGATCAGTACCAGTCGTTCCGGATTGGGGGATGCGCCGTGAGCTGATGAGCCAGAGCTACACGACGCGACTTGATCAGCTGTGGGTTGTAAAGGCTAACTGATCAAGTGCCAGGATCCCCAGGTCAGACAAGGAAAACCCTCGGCTACCCTGAAATTCCAGAGGTTTAATTGCTAGCTTAATCTCTGCGTTTTCCAACAATTACTGCGCCTCGCGTCAGCGAGAAGCCAACGTCTCCAACATAAGTTCCATTGGACTGATTGCAGTTCTCCGACGAGCCCATGGCCACTGGAACGACGTTGACCACGTCATAGCCTCTCTCATCAAAATTGTTATATGCCTCTTCAAGGCGCTGTGAAAACTCATCGAAATCCACAGAGCGATCATCGTAGATTTTCCTGAATTTGGTTCTGAAAATACCAACGTCTTGAGTTTCTGAGTGCTTAGATGCGTAAAACCACGTGGTTATGAATTTCTTCGACACTATCGACTTCTCCATTGTCAGCTCTTCCGAGCTTTTTTACCTGTTGCTTGGCACAGCTCAGGCAGATTAAGTGATGGATGCTGGAAATCAAATCACTTCTGGGTCGTAAAGGCTAAGTGATCAATTCCCAGCGCTCGTGCTGCCTTAAATATTAATTATGAATTAGTAATTAATAATTCTTGTTTTTAGGCCCATATGGGCCTATTATGTCTTTGTTGGTGGCACGCAGAGAGCCACTCGAACCTGAGGGGGCTAGTCGTTGCCACCTACGAGGAACGAGATGAGACTTTCAGATGTAGCGACTATCCGGACGAATTTTCCAGAGGCTCATTTTTGGATAATTCGTCGGGGTTCAGCAGAACGATGCGGCGCACCAGGGCGAGTGTTCAATCCTGAACACATAGGTGTCCTGGTGAACCGAACAGACATCGTTCTACCTGACTACCTTTTCTACGCGTTGATGCATGTGCATCAGCAAGGCTACTGGGAAAGGTTGGCAACAGGGACGCTGAGCCTGGTCAACATCCGTGTTTCAGACGTTCAGCGTATCGAACTGTCACCACGGTGAAGAAGGGGCCGCAAGGCCCCAGTCTTTACGTTCCTCAATGTGTTTTATTAATTAGCAATTAATAATTATGATTTATTAATTAATGGGATGACAATGAAGATTGAGCTACCTGGTATCCCTGAACAGCAGAGATTGATTTTCGAGATGGCTACTCGCGAGGCGATAAAGCAGCTCGAAGCAAACCTGCACGCGCCAAGCATTCCTGGTCCAAAGGATCTGGACGAGGCCCTGTTTCCGCGTACTCACCTGTTGCGTAAGCACGAAGGATGGGAAGCACCTCACGCTGAAATAGTCAGGTCCTATTTCCGGCACTTTCAGGACCATTTCGACGCGTATGCGACGGATAAAAAGCTGGCGGGATTGCTTCGCATCGCATCAGACAGACGAATTAGGAAGTTCAAGGAGGGGAGCCAAGACGTGCCTTACGAGATCTGGCGAAATTTTCTAATCCTCACAGGCCGAGTGCCGCAGGACATCGTGCCGATTTTGGCATTCACGGGCTAATAGAAGGAGAAGGTAGTCAAAGAAGGTGCTGGGGATGGGTGCAACCACCCCCAGCGTGAACACAATAAACCTGGTGGAAAATCATGCTCAACATGAAATGTATCACAGCTCGTCCTTTGCTGTTACGTGACCTTGCAGACCCTAAATATCGCTATTGGATAAAACAGTTTGCCGGTGAGGTTGCAGCTCCCTGCATAGCCGAGTCGCTCATGTCGTTCCTTCGTAAGCATCCCCTTATCACCTGAAAGCTGTTTTTAGCTGCAGCGAATGGCCTCTGCGTGTCCGCTCGGATACGCAGGGTGCTGTGTCGTCCAATCTTGGGCTAAGGGAATGGCATATGACCTCTTATGCGCTTACTGGAGCGGTCATTGATGACGAGGGTGTTACTACGATCATCAACGAATTCACCACCAGTGCAGCACGTGCAGCTGAGTGGATCCGCTTCTACACAGGTAACAGCTTTACCGGCACGTTGATCCTTATAACGACTGACATCGACGGTATCAAAGCCAAGCGACGGGTCGTTCTAGATCGTTGAGAAGGGGAATGGACCGATCTGCGCTGGATCGGTCTTGACTAGAAGCCCCACAGAGCTGATTATTAATTGTTATTTGCGAATTATTAATTGCGAATTAATTTAGGAGGCCCACATGGGCACAATCGTGATGGTTGGCGGGAACAAAGGCGGCGTAGGCAAAACTACCACTGCCGTAAACGTATCCATTGGGTTGGCAATGGAAGGCTACGATGTCTGTTTAGTAGACGCGGATGCGCAACGCAGCGCCTCGAAATGGTACGCAGAGCGTGAAGCGGCACAACTGGAACCGAAGATCACCCTGATTGAAAAACGCGACAACATCACGGTTACGCTGCGAACACTGAGCGAGAAATTTGATTATGTGATTGTCGACGTCGCTGGTAGAAACTCGCGTGAATTGATCACCGGAGCAGTAGTTGCAGACATCATCATTGCTCCAAACCAATGCAGCCAGCTCGATCTTGACACCCTTGGGGAGCTGCAAGAGCAAGTCTTGCGCTGCCGAGATCTAAACCCAAACCTGCAGGCATATGCCTATCAATCTATGGCTTCCCCAAACCCTGCAGTTCGTGTCACGGAGAGGCGCGAATTCCTGGAATTTCTTTCCGAGTATCCTGAGATCAAGCCTTTGGACTCAGTCGGCTTCTATCGGAAAGCATACAAAGACTCGATTCCTTCGGGAATGTCAGTTTTAGAAGGGAAAAACCGTGAAGCTGCTAACGAGATAAAGAGTCTGTTGAAAGAGGTGTTCCATGGCAATTAAAAAGGCGAGTGAGACTGCAAATAGGAGGGAGCAGGTCAGCGAGGAAGCATCTGAACGCCTGGCCCGAGAGCTAGCTGACAAGCCTTATGACTCTACCCCGTTGGCAAAGGCACCGGATAAGCGGAAGCCAGTTCCCGTATCGATCAGCTTGCCCCCAGGCATACTGGAGAAAATTGAGGACGATGTGCGCGAAAATAAGCGCTCCGGAAAAGCACTCAGGACGGTCAGTGCGATAGTTAAGCATGCGCTGGAAGCGCAAGGTTACACGCTGGATTAATTGGTAATTATTAAATAATAATTACTGGTTTGCTCATTCTCAAATGGGCCGGGCACAGGGTGCCCAGCTCTTTGGCTACGAATAATAGGAAGAGGGTGCCTAAGGCACCTTTAATCGTTTTTGGCATTAGGCTGTAACGGGGCCGGCAGAGAAAACGGAGAAATCGTACGCTAAGCATTCGGCCTGTCAGGTTGGCAAAAATCATCATCCGGGGTCACCGGAAGTCCCGTAAACTCAAGGCCATTCATCAAATTTGGTTGACACAAGTGTCAACTTGTATATCCTTGGAATTGAGGACTGCAACTGCGCATTCGTCGGGACTGGGTACCAGCAAAGGCCCCCCCGCATTCTTGGCAGCAGAGAAAGCTGGTTTCTCTGAAGTAGTGACGACGGGCATAGCCGGTCGGATTCTGAACCCAAGGTCGTAAGACTCGGAGCTAAAGAATCGCTGCGACTACTCCTCAAGAACACTGAAAAGGCGCCCATAGGGCGCCTTTTTCATTTCTGCAGTGGCTCCGGTTCAGGTGCGACAAGATCAGGTTTCGGCGGTCGCGGAATCTGACCTACCAAGGTGCCGTGCGCTCGACGTTGGGGATACCACGTCACAACATAATAGCCAAACCCCGTAGCACGCTCATGGCGTGGCTCAAGGATGAGTGTTCCCGTGGACGTCCTGAGCACTGCAATGCGATTACCGCCACGTTGCTCTTTGAACTCACAGTAGATTTGTGCTCCTGGAACAATCATTTTGGCGATGTGCGCGGCCACACCGTCGATGGTGTCACAACCGTGCTTGAGCAAGTCCGGTTGATGAGCCTCCCAAACGTGAATCACACCAAAACCACTGTTTGCACGGCGGTGAACACCTACGCGCAGATACACATTCCCTCCCGGCAAACCAAATTTCGGCATGTCTGGAATTGTGCCAAAGCTAAACCCGCCACCAGGATGGGCCACAAGCGTGTTTTCTTTGAATTTGAGCAGTTCAGACAAGGGCGAATCCAGAGCCATGGGGACGGGGACTGATAGCCACTATTGTGGCACGCCCAAAATAAGGCGTGAGGAATAGCGCCACGCAACCGAATCGGCTTAGCGTACGATTTTTTTCCGAATTCTGCTGGCTTCCCTAACCAGTCGATTGAATGGAACGGCAGGGCAGGGCGGTGTCTCACATTAGTACATCCACATGCCCCCGTGAGCCATTATGTGTAGCCATTATGAAGCACCGTCACCCCACCAGGTCGCTGAAGTGTTCGGGGTCGCACTGTTCGACCAGTGCAGGCTCGATCTGTGGCCTGGCTACATCGGCCCATTCCTACGCCGCCCAGATGGCCGGGCAGATGAAAACGATTCTCCCGCAACCATGGAAGTGCTGACCGGCTCCTTTGGGTTGATCCCGTCCTGGAGCAAGGACAGCAAGTTTGCCAAACACACCTACAATGCTCGATCAGAGACAGTGGCCGAGAAACCGTCGTTCCGACATGCATGGCGTCAGGCGCAACATTGCATTATCCCAGCGGTGGCCATCTATGAGCCGGACTGGCGATCAGGCAAGGCAATAGCCACGCGTATAGCCCGTGCAGACGGCGAGCTGCTGGGTATTGCGGGCCTATGGGAGCAGTGGCGCGATCCGTCCACCGACCAGATCCTGCACAGCTACACCATGCTGACAGTGAATGCGGATGATCACGACTTCATGAAGGCGTATCACAAGCCCCAGGACGAAAAGCGCATGGTAGTGATTTTGCCGAAGGGCTCGTACATGGACTGGTTGACCGCGCGGCCGGAGCAGAGCGCAGCGTTCATGAACCAGTACCCGGCAGATCGGCTGACAGTGGCCGTGTGATCAGTCTTCCCTGGAGCTGGTGGGGGCAGGGTGACTTGTCGCGCTGGACGGCAGCAGCCACCAAGCCGTAGGCGCGGTAGAATTTCCCGTAAACATCACGGTACGCGGGCATATAAGCTATCCAGCAGGCCCGCAACCAACTCTCTCAGGACCGTTAGCGATTCGTCACCAATCCTTACAGAGAGCACTATGACTTTACCCATCCTTCGAGCTACATCCTTTCGCGCTGGACAATTCTGGGCGACAAGTCACCCTGTCCACCACCAGCTCCACGGACAACGGAAAAGAAATGGACAGTGAAACCGATATATTGCATTGCATGGCTATCCGGCATGAGTATCTTCGGTGTAAAGACGCCTTTGAACTCTTCGTCGCGCAAGGTGAGTCCATTGTCATGCAGGGCCATAGTCATCAGCGAGCGTACCGGGCCTACAATGCCTACTCCAGCTTCATTCACCATCTGTACGAACTGTATATGGCCCTGTTTGCACGGGACCATCAAGTCGCCGATATCAAAAGTTGCCGTAGGATAAAAGCCTGGGTGAAAGGCGAGCAGGCCAAAAGAATTGGTGATGAAAAAAGTAAAGTCGGTACGCATACGTACACTGATGGGGCACTGAACGAGCAGGTTCACCTTCAGGCCATGCAGTGGCTATCGAGCATCGACAGGGGCGCTGTCTCCGCCAAGATCCACCCACGTTCCCAATACGAACGCATGCTACCTGTCGATCAAGATTTCGGTCCCGCCTTTCGATCCATGCGAAACAAGATTGCAGGCCATGTGACGTATGAAAGGATCGAGCTGGTCAAGCTGACCGAGTTCTTCCAGAAGTACCATCCCTATCTATGCATGCTTTTCAGAAATGTAGGTGGTAGCTCATTCGGACGTTATCTTGATACTGTGCCGGACTTCGGAGAGGTGACGAGCTTCTTGGGAATATTCATCCGGCCTGACCCAAACACCAATATCGAGTAGTCACGGAAAAACAAAATGCCCTATAGCCAAAAAAAATCACTTCTCGAAATGCCAAAAGATTGGCCTTTGCCAGATCACTATCTCCTTGAGCTGGGCCGCATAGCTGCTACCTGGTCGGTCCTTGAAGGTAGCTTGAATCTTTATATAAAAAAGTTGTTAGGTATCAATGACCCTGACGACGCTAGACCACAAATAATCACTACACATATGAACTTCAAGCAAAAGCAGGATGCCTTTGGAACCCTATGTGACATTCTAAAAGACTCACATCCAGGACTGAAAGACTACCAGGCGGTAATAGCAGCCATGAATAAAGCGGCAAAGGCACGCAACAAATATGTGCATGGCTCGCTCCACTATGACCCTGAGACGGCGAATCTTTTGCTGTCTTCGGTGAGTGCACGAGGAAGCTTCAAAGTCACATTTGTCCCTACAACGGTGGAGGATTTGAAAGGTGTGTCTGTACTCATTCATAAAGCAAGCGTGGCTCTGCACAACCTAGTTACAGGGTCAAAACATCCAGGTCTTTTCCCAACCCAGGCATGAAGCTGAATGCTAAATTCTTGGCATGCAGATCTCCCGTCCCCCAATACCTTTGAAGCCATCCCACCGCTTGCCACCGCTGAACTCAGGCTGTATCAAGCCACGAGTCAGTACTTCACTTTAAAGGTCGGTGAATCCTCCGGCCGCTGACCGCGCCGGTCGTAAAGGCGGGTGGTGCTGATGTTCGCGTGCCCAAGCCACATCTGCACTTTGGCGATATCGGCGTCGTGCTCCAGGGCGTTGGTCGCCGCCGTTGCGCGCAGGCCATGCACGCCCAGGTGTTCGACGACGATGCCGGCCTTCTTGGCATAGGCCTCGACAACGGTATAGATGCCGTTGGCCGTGATGCCGGCGCCGGTGGTGGTGCCGCGCAGCGAGCGAAACAGCGGACCGGGCGTCGCGGCACGCTCGTTATCTTGTTCCAGGTACGCGTGGATGCGCTCAGCAGCCACAGGATGAAGGGGCAAAAAACGGATCTTGCTGCCTTTGCCGTGGACCCGCAGGTGCTTGATGCCGCGTCGTTCCTGCAGATCGTGGGTGTGCAGCTGTGCCGCTTCTTCGCGGCGCAGGCCGTGGTAGAGCAGCACCGCCAGAATCGCCCGATCACGCAACCCCTTGAGCGTTTCAGTGTCCGGAGCCTCGAGCAGCTGCTTGGCCTGGTGATCACCGAGGGCCGGGGTCTTGCCTTCGTTGGTCTCAATCCGAGGCCGTTTGACCCCATGCACCGGGTTGCCGCCGGCCACGGCGTTGTTTTCCAGGAGGTGATCGAAGAGACTGGCCAGCGCGGCCAGTTTGCGGCGAATGGTGGCTCCGGCCAGGCCGCGGTGCTCCAGATCGGCGCGCCAGGCCAATACGTGCGACCGGGTGACCTGGCGAAAATCATCGGCGCTGGCCAGCCCTATAAAGGAAGAGAAATCCGTCAGGTCATTTTGATAGGCACGGCGTGTGCGTGGGTTGTCCAGGTTGGCAAACCACTCAAGCGCTGAGGGTACGGTGGCCAATTGCTGAAATTCGACGGCGGTCAGCCTGCGTGGATCGCCTGCGCCAATCTTCGTCACGTGCTGCATGTATAACCCTCGTGCGCCTCATAAATAATCGAAATCTAAATCTTGGTCATAATGGCAACGCCAATGACCGATACCGCACACCATTTGGAAAAGCCGAGAAAAAGTGGTGATAACGTATTTCTTACACTGATTAAGCAGCGAGCGATGCATAGTGCGTTGATTCAACCCTGTCCAAATACCATGTGGGATGACGTTGGGGTACTGGTGCAAACGCTTGAGCAGTCCAAAATCTCATTGATGCAAGGTAAGCTGCAAATCACTCAGTTTATAGGATGGCCGCACATGAAATTCATAAGCCTTACTGACGCTGGACGGCGCACTGTCGCGGCCATGGCACTAGCTGTAGCGTCAGTGGCACAAGCCGCTCCTGCGCACGTGATTGACGTTTACCGGGACCCCAATTGCGGATGCTGTTCCAAGTGGATTGCTTACCTGCGGGACAATGGCTTCACGGTTAATGACCATCTGGAAGAAAACATGAGCCCGGTGAAGGCCAAGCTGGGTGTGCCTGAGAAATTGATGTCGTGTCACACCGGTGTAGTGAACGGCAAGTTCATCGAGGGGCATGTCCCGGTCCAACAGATCGCTGAGCTTGAACGCCGGACTGACCTAATCGGCGTGGCGGCACCCGGCATGCCAATGGGCTCACCGGGCATGGAAACAGGGCACAAAAGCGCCTATCAGATCATCGGACTGAAAAAGACCGGCGAGCAGGAGGTGGTGGCTGACTACCCGGCGCAGTGACAACCGGTTTCATGTCCGCCAAGCCTGGGGGGCCTGGCTTAGCGGTGCCCAGGCTATCAGGCCGGCATGTCATGTTCGTGGGCCAGATGACCGCACGAAGGTGAGGATGAAGGTCGTTCGGCCCTCGTGGGATGTACACGAGATAGTACCGCCATGCGCTTGCATCAAGGACCGGGCAATCGCCAGCCCCAGCCCCGCATTCCCGGCGCCTTCGCGCCGCGCCGGATCAACCCGGTAGAACCGGTCAAAGATGCGGTCCAGGTGCTGCGGTGCTATTTCAGGGCCAGGATTTTCCAACCGAAGCTCTACCCTTCCTCCGTGATCGTGGATGCTGACCTTGATCGTCTCTCCGGACGGCGTATAGCGCAGGGCATTGGACAGCAGGTTCGACACGACACGGTCGATCATCACGCTGTCAGCGAAGATCGAGGCGTTGCCTGATGCTTGTAGCTGAATCCCCTTGTCCTCGGCCAGAAACTCGTAATAGCCGAACAGCTTGCTGATGACTGTTCTCAGATCCAGTTCAACAGCCTCGGGCACAATTAGCCCGTTATCAGACTTGGCCAGGAACAGCATGCCGTCGATGATACCCGAAAGACGATTGAGCTCTTCCAGATTGGAGCTCAGATTCTCTTCGTACACCTCGGGCGCACGCTTTTTGGCCAGGATCACCTCGGTGTGGGTCCGCAGGTTGCTGATCGGGGTACGAAGCTCGTGCGCAATGTCAGCAGAGAAATTCGATAGGCGCACAAAGGAATCGTCCAGGCGACCAAGCATGGAATTGAACGCGGTGATGAGCTCACGCAACTCATCCGGTACCGGCCCCAAGGGAATGCGTTCCTTCAGCGAGCCAGCGGACATTGAGGCGGCGGTCTGGGTCACCCTTGCCACCGGCCGCAGTCCGTTCTTGGCGACCAGCCACCCGAGGGCCCCGCTTAACGCGGTACTAGCCAATAGAACGCCCCAGAACCAGCGTTCGAGCATGGCAAAGAAGTGCATATGCGTGGTCACATCCAGGACAAGCCAGGCGGTCAGCGGTGGGCTGGCAGTGGGTAGCGATATCGAGGCGGTCAGGGCCCTGAACATGCGGCCTTCGTTCTCCCACTCCCAGACGCCATCGCGCTGGGTGGCCTGCGCGAGCGACGGCGCCGCTGATTGGGGAGGTTCTGCAAAAAAAGGCGTCCCATCGGTCTTCAGAAATACAGCACTGAGATCGGGATGTGCCCCCAGGAGGGTGTGCCAGCGCGCCTTGAGCAGTTCCGGGTTTGCGCCTGATTCCTTCGCGATCTGGTTAATCGCTTCCAGCTTTTCTCCCAGCGCTTGCGCATCCAGGGCGCGAAAGTGGTGACGGCTCAGCTCGTTGAAGGCAACGCCCACGATCATGAGGACGACGGCGACCGCGACCACAAACAAAAGGCTCAAGCGCAGGGTGAGTGAGCCAGGCTTCATCCTTCGTCCTGCGCGTCTAGCATGTAACCCATCCCCCGGCAGGTATGCAGCAGTTTTGCCTCGAAGTCATCGTCAATCTTGGCCCTCAACCGCCGTATCGCCACCTCGATAACATTTGTGTCGCTGTCGAAATTCATGTCCCAGACCTGGGAAGCTATCAGCGATTTGGACAACACCTCACCTTGCCGGCGCATCAGTAACTCCAGCAGTGCGAACTCTTTGGCCGTAAGGTCGATTCGCTTGCCGCCCCGAGTCGCCCGACGCTTGAGCAAATCCACCTGAAGGTCTCCGATTTGCAGGCTTGTTTGAACCGGCAGGCTGCTGCTGCCGCGCCGTAGCAGTGTTCGCACCCGTGCCAGCAGTTCTGAAAAAGCAAATGGCTTAACCAGGTAATCATCGGCGCCCAGCTCCAGGCCCTTGACCCGGTCGTCTACCCCGTCGCGTGCGGTCAGAAACAGCACCGGTACGGACTGGCCAGCGGTGCGAAGGCGTCTGATGACTTCCCAGCCATCCAGGCCCGGCATCATCACGTCAAGAATCAACAGGTCATAGGCTTCATTGAGCGCCTGGTCAACGGCATCTGTGCCTGTGACCACGCGGTCCACATTGAAGCCGGCCTCCCGCAGGCCTTGCTGCAGATAGATTCCAGTCTTCGGTTCGTCTTCGGCTACCAACAGTTTCATGACAGCGATCTCATTTGCAGATGGGTTTAGTCTGCCAACAAACCGATAGGTGTGGTGCCACCTTACACAAATGTAATCGGCCAATCAGGTGCACGTCAGCTGCCAAGGGCTAGTCTGGGCTCAGCTCTCTTCAAAGACCTCCGCTCCTTGGTCTCCGGCGCCTGTCCAGGCGCCGTTTCTTTTGCAAAGAACCGTCTTAGGAAAGCCTGAACCTAAGGGAAGGACAGGAATCAGGCAAGCTCAGCGGGATAGCCTTTTTCCTGAATTGCTTCGAGCAGGGCCTGCGCTGGCTGGCGGCTTTGAACCTGTACGGTACGGCTTTCCAAGTCCACATCGACCGTGGCCTCACTGTCCAAAGCCGTGACCGCTGCGGTGATCGATTTGACACAATGACCGCAATTCATGCCTTGCACGTTGAACTGATACATAGCGTGTCTCCAAATCATGGGGGGCAGCGCTACTTTCAACGTTGACATGAGGTCAAGGTCAAGCCTCTTCTGTTCTTAAGCGTTAGGCGCGGTTGGAGGTTGACCTTTACATGAGGTCAAGGTTGATCCTCTACTCATTGATAGCGAGGAATCCGGCATGGCTGAATTTAATCTACCTATCCAAGGGATGACCTGCGCCGCGTGTGCCGGTCGCGTGGAGCGTGCGCTGAAGAAAGTGGCCGGCGTACAGGAAGCCAGTGTGAATCTGGCCAACGAGCAAGCCCGAATTGAAGCGCCGCAGGACGCCATGCCGGCTTTACGTGAGGCGATTACCCGCGCCGGCTACGGGGTCCCGGACGAAACCCTCGTATTGAGCATCACCGGCATGACCTGTGCCAGTTGCGTTAACCGTGTCGAACGGGCCTTGCGCAAAGTGCCCGGCGTGGGCGAGGTCAGCGTCAATCTGGCCACCGAACAGGCCCATGTCACTGCCATAGCAGGCACGTCTGTGCAGGCCTTGATCGCCGCCGTAAGGAACGCGGGCTACCAGGCTCAACCTCCCACTACCAAGGTCCCAGCCGCTGAAAATACTCGACTCACACAGGAGCGCTGGGCGTTGATCGCAGCCTTGCTGCTGGCCGCTCCGCTCGTGCTGCCCATGCTGCTGCAACCGTTAGGCATTCACATCATGTTGCCGGTGTGGCTTCAGTTCGCTTTGGCCACACCGGTGCAATTCCTGCTCGGTGCCCGTTTTTACCGCGCAGCCTGGAAAGCGCTACGGGCCCGCACTGGCAATATGGATTTACTCGTCGCCCTGGGGACCAGCGCTGCTTATGGCTTGAGCGTCTACCAAGCCGTGACCGCTGTGCCCGGCCAGTTCCCCCACCTTTATCTAGAAGCTGCAGCTGTCGTGATTGGCCTGGTCCGTCTGGGCAAATACCTTGAAAGCCGAGCTAAGCGGCAGACCGGTGAAGCCATACGTGCGCTTCAGGGGTTGAGGCCCGAGCGCGCCCTACGTCTGGAAGCTGATGGCCGTGAGCAGGAGGTTGCGGTGGCTGACTTACGCCTGAAAGAACGTGTACGGGTCAGGCCCGGCGAGCGCATCCCGGTGGACGGCCTCATTGAGACAGGCGACAGCTATGCGGACGAAGCCCTGATCAGTGGCGAGAGCCGACCGGTGGCCAAACAAGCCGGCGACAAGGTCATTGGTGGCTCCATCAACGGTGAAGGCACGCTGATCGTTCAGGTCACAGCCCTTGGGGGAGAGAGCGTACTGGCGCGGATCATTCGTCTGGTTGAAGACGCACAGGCCGCCAAGGCACCCATCCAACGCCTGGTGGACAAGGTTAGCGAAATTTTTGTGCCGGTGGTGCTCGGCATTGCCCTGTTAACGCTTGTGGGCTGGCTGCTGGCAGGGAGCGACTGGGAGACGGCGCTGATCAACGCGGTAGCCGTACTGGTCATTGCCTGCCCTTGTGCCTTGGGCTTGGCCACTCCAACTGCAATCATGGCAGGCACCGGCGTTGCGGCACGTCACGGCATCCTGATCAAGGATGCACAAACCCTGGAAGTCGCCCATGCCGTGCAAGCGGTGGCCTTTGACAAAACCGGTACCCTCACCTCAGGGGAGCCCCATCTGGTGCATATGGCGGTAGCTTCGATCCCCGAAGCGGAAGCCTTGGCGCTGGCGGGCCGCTTGCAACGAGGTAGTGAACATCCCCTGGGTCGTGCTGTTCTGGCGGCCTGTAGTGAACGCGGCCTTGATACCCCAATGGCTGACAGCGTCCGTGCGCTGCCTGGTCGTGGCGTCCAAGGCTCTGTCGAAGGCCGGCAGCTTGCCTTGGGCAATGGCCGATGGCTTGAAGAGCTAGGGCTCGAACCAGGCGCGTTAGCTGAACACGCTCAGCTATGGGACGCCGAAGGCCGGACCTTGTCCTGGTTGATCGAGCTAGGCGCTGCGCCCAGGGTGCTGGCCTTGCTCGCGTTTGGCGATGCGCTTAAGCCTGGCGCCCAGCAGGCTGTAGCGGCCTTGGCAGCACGTCAGATCAGCAGCCACTTGATTACCGGGGATACCTGGAGCAGTGCCCGGCAGACCGCTGCTCAGACGGGTATTGAGAACATTCATGCCCAGGTACTGCCGGCCGAAAAGGCGGCCGTCGTTGCAGGTCTCAAGGCGAAAGGCACACGGGTGGCCATGGTCGGCGACGGTATCAATGATGCTCCCGCCCTGGCGGCCGCCGATGTCGGCATTGCCATGGGCAGCGGTACCGATGTGGCCATGCATGCCGCCGGAATCACCCTACTGCGCAGTGATCCACGACTTGTACCGGCAGCGCTGGATATCGCCCGGTGCACCCACCGCAAAATCCGCCAAAATCTGTTCTGGGCCTTCGTTTATAACGTGATTGGCATCCCATTGGCAGCGTTCGGCCTCCTCGATCCGGTTTTTGCCGGCGCAGCCATGGCCTTTTCAAGCGTAAGCGTGGTCAGCAATGCCTTGCTGCTCAAACGCTGGCAACCGGCATTGGAGGACATACCTTGAACATCAGCCAAGCTGCACACGCCAGTGGGCTGACGCCCAAGATGCTGCGCTATTACGAAAGTATTGGTTTGCTTGAGCCTGCCATACGAACAGCAAGCGGTTATCGCCAGTACCGGCCTGCCGATTTGAATACCCTGGCTTTTCTCAAACGTGCTCGAGACCTGGGCTTTTCCTTGGAGGAAGTCGGCACCCTGCTCGAACTGCAACGCGACCGACACCGTGCCAGTGCCGACGTAAAAGCGCTGGCCAATGCTCATGTGCAGGACTTGAACCGCAAAATCGAGGAGTTCATCAGCCTGCGCGATACGCTGCAGGCCTTGATCAATGAATGCCAGGGCAATAACGATTCTACCTGCGCCATTCTCGACTCGTTGGCCGGAGTCAAGGGCAAATAGCGCAAAGTGCCGATGTCAGACCAGCCAGCGTGTTAAGCCAGGCGCCCTGCAGTTGCGGTACCTACGAATCAGGGTACCGTCAGGTACTCAGATCTTCAGTCGTCGTCGCGCTCGAATACGGTGAGCCTGGAGGAGGAAATAGCATGTTGGAATCAGTAGCATCGATAGCAGCGGTGCGGTAAGCATACCCCCTATCATCGGTGCTGCTATGCGCTTCATGATCTCCGAACCGGCCCCTGACCCCCAGAGTATGGGCAGCAGCCCCGCGATGATCACGGCTACCGTCATCGCCTTGGGCCTCACCCTGAGCACTGCGCCTTCCTTGATAGCTTCTGTCAAATCCTGCTCGGTTCCATGTCCTGCTGCGAGGCGGGGCGACCAGGCGCTGCGCAGGTACACCAGCATGATGACGCCAAACTCGGCAGAAACGCCGGCAAGGGCGATGAAGCCCACGCCTGTAGCGATGGACAGGTTATAACCCAGGACATACAACAGCCAGATCCCACCGGACAACGCAAAAGGCAGCGTTGCCATGATGAGTACCGCCTCGCTGGCCGTACCGAAGGTGAAGTACAGCAACACGAAAATGATCGCCAGTGTAGCCGGTATCACCCACAGCAGGCGCTGGTTTGCCCGCTCTAGGTACTCGAACTGACCCGAGTACGAGACAGTGAGGCCGGGGGCGAGTTGGACCCGGGATGCTATCTGTGTCTGAAGCTCTTTCACTGTCGTGGCAAGGTCGCGCCCACGCACGTCCACATAGACCCAACCCGAAAGCCGGCCATTTTCGCTACGCAGCATCGGTGGGCCGTCGGTGATGCTGACATCTGCCACCATCGATAGGGTAATTTGCTGGCCGCTGCTGGTGACGACGGGGAGCCCTTTTAGCGCCTGTGCCGTATCTCGCCATTCGCGTCCGTAGCGCAGGTTTATAGGGTATCTGGCGAGCCCCTCTACGACTTCGCCGATGTTGCTTCCGCCAATGGCACCGGAAACCACTGCCTGCACATCACTGATATTCATGCCATAACGCGCTGCGGCCTGGCGATTGATACGTACGTCTACGTAGCGTCCTCCTGTCAGCCGTTCCGCCAGTGCGGATTGGACGCCGGCGACTTGCTTGGCCACGGCCTCGATCTGTTGAGTTGCCTGGTCTATCTGCGCAAGCGAGGTGCCCGCGACCTTGATCCCTACCGGGCTTTTAACGCCCGTGGCAAGCATGTCGATGCGGTTGCGAATGGGGGGCACCCAAATGTTCGAAAGGCCTGGGACCTGTACCGCCTTGTCCAGCGCCTCGATCAGCTTTTCAGGGGTCATCCCGGCTCGCCATTGCTCCTTGGGCTTGAACCGTACAGTAGTCTCGAACATTTCCAACGGCGCCGGATCGGTAGCTGAATCCGCACGTCCCGCCTTGCCGAATACCCGATCCACTTCAGGAACTGTGAGGATCATTCGGTCAGTAAGTTGGAGTAGCTGGCTCGCCTTGCTGGCCGATAAACCAGGCAAGGCCGATGGCATGTACAGCAAATCGCCTTCATCCATTTGAGGAAGAAATTCTCCCCCTAGTCGGCTTAAAGGCCAAAGCGTCGAGAGAAACACCAGGGCGGCGATAAGCAAGGTGAGTTTTGGCCACGCCAGAACCGTGTCGATTGCCGGGCGGTACACCGCGATCAGCCCGCGGTTGAGAGGGTTCTGATGCTCGGATGGAATCCTTCCCCGGATCCAGTAACCCATCAGCACGGGGACCAGCGTCACCGAGAGCCCTGCCGCGCCTGCCATTGCATAGGTCTTGGTGAAGGCCAAGGGCCCAAATAGCTTGCCTTCCTGGGCCTGCAGCGTAAAAACAGGCAAGAAAGACAACGTAATCACCAGCAGGCTGAAAAACACAGCCGGCCCGATCTCGGCAGCGGCTTGAGCGATTACGTGCCAGTGAGCCTGGCCTTCCAGCGGCTCCCCAGGATGCTGCTGCTGCCACGCTTCGATGTGTTTGTGCGCATTTTCGATCATCACTACTGCAGCATCGACCATCGCTCCGATGGCGATCGCAATCCCCCCCAGTGACATGATGTTGGCATTGACGCCCTGGTAGTGCATCACAAGAAAGGCAACCAAGATGCCCAGGGGCAAGGTCACGATGGCCACCAGCGAGGAACGTACGTGCCAGAGGAAGACTAGGCAGATCAGCGCGACCACCCCAAATTCTTCAAGCAGCTTGAAACCCAGATTGCTGACGGCGCGATCGATAAGCTGTGAGCGGTCATAGGTCGTGACTATTTCAACCCCAGCCGGCAGGCTGCTGCGCAAGTTTTCTAGCTTCTCCCTAACGGCAATCAGGGTATCGCGTGCATTCTTGCCGGAGCGCAAAAGAATGACCCCGCCCACAACCTCACCTCTGCCGTCCAGCTCAGCAACGCCGCGCCGCATTTCAGGCCCAAGCTGGATATTGGCAACTTGCCCGAGCAACACCGGGATGCCATTGCGAGAGGTCCGAAGAGGAATGTTGTTGAAGTCCTCCAGGCTTTCCAGATAGCCGGACGCCCTGACCATGTACTCCCTTTCGGCCATCTCCAATACCGCACCACCCGCTTCCTGGTTGGCGCCCTGGATGGCCTGGGTCACTTCCTGTTGGGTTACTCCGTACGCTGCCAGCTTCAGGGGATCGAGTACCACCTGGTACTGTTTGACCATGCCGCCGATTGTCGCGACTTCAGCCACGTTAGGGAGGGACTTGAGCTCGTACCGAAGGAACCAGTCCTGGATCGACCGTAACTGAGCGAGGTCATGGCTACCCGAGCGGTCAACGAGCGCATATTGGTAAATCCAACCCACGCCCGTTGCATCAGGCCCCAGACTAGGCGTAACGCCTTTTGGCATGCGCGCCTGCGCTTGGCTGAGGTACTCCAACACCCTTGATCGCGCCCAGTACAGGTCAGTCCCGTCTTCAAAGAGCACATAGACAAACGAGTCGCCAAAGAACGAGTAACCTCGGACCGTCCTTGCGCCTGGCACCGAAAGCATCATCGTGGTCAGAGGGTAGGTCACCTGATTCTCCACAAGCTGTGGAGCCTGACCGGGATAGCTGGTTCGAATGATGACTTGGGTATCAGACAAATCAGGCAGCGCGTCCAGTGGTGTGTTGCGCACGGCCCAGAGCCCTGCGGCTACCACGACGAGCGTAGCTAGCAACACCAGGAATCGGTTGGCGATAGACCAGTAGATCAGCCGGCGAATCATTGGCCAGTCTCCTGCTTGGAGAGCTGTTCAACGATAAGCCCAGCGTCGCTTTGGGAAATTCCAATGGCGACGTGATCACCCACCTTGAGCCCTTTAGCCACGTCCGGCCTCGCCAGTGGGAAGGTCATGGTCATGCCGGGCATGCCAAGACTTTGGAACGGGCCATGGGCCAGTGTGACGGTCTCGCTGTCCAGGTCAATGATCTGACCCGTACTTGTGTGCCATTGCGCTCCCTCTGAGGGGCCCTCACGCGCGAGCAGGCCTTGGAGGCTCGCTTCCGAATCAAGCAGAAATTGCCCTGAACTGACTACCTCATCTCCTTCGGCCAGGCCCTTGACGATTTCTGCTTGTCCCCCAGATTCTTTGCCCAGTTCGACCACCTGCGGTCGATATCGCCCCTCGGGTAACGCAACCATGACGAAGGACCGCTTACCGCTGCGGATTACGGCTTCGCTCGGGGCTAGGAGTACAGAGGGCTGCTCTTCACCCTGCAGGCGAACCTGAGCGTACATGCCTGGACGAAGCTTCCCGTTTGCATTGGGTAGTTCAGCGCGCACCGTGACCGTCCGCGTTGCGCTGTCAGCGGAGGGCAACATGGCAATGATCTTTCCCTGTATAGCTTGGCCAGGCCAGGCGACGAAAAAGGCAGAAATGGGGTTGCCCACCGCCACACTGGATGTCAGAGCCTCAGGTACGGAGATGTCCAGCCATACCCTCGAAAGCCCATTGATCCGAGCCAGGTCCTGGCCTTTGGAGATAGCCATTCCGGCCTTGGCGTCGAGGGTCAGCAGCTCACCGGCGATGGGCATCACGATAGTTTGTACGGCAGCCGCTCGGCCGGTGCGGTCTACAGCTGCAATGGTGGATCCGGGCATTCCCAGCAAGCGAAGGCGTTCTTTCGCAGCGGCAGTGAGCTGAGAGTCTCCGGTCTGTTTTACAGCCAGGTATTCAAGCTGCGCAGCGGACCACTGAGGGATGAGCAGGTCTACAAGCGGTGTGCCGGCGGCTAATACGTCGCCCGGAGCCCGGCCGTAGACCTTATCAACGTAGGCGTCGGCACGGGCCTGGACCGTGGCCAGCTCCCGCTGGCTGTATCCCAAAGTGCCGGCGGCATCAATGCTTGATGGCAATGCCCCGCGTTGCACCCGCACGGTTCGAACACCCAGGCTTTGCACTGTTCCTGCCGCCAGTCCCAAGGATGTTGACGCTTGCTCATCGGCGTATTTTGGAACCAGGGCCATGTCCATGAACGGCGATCGACCGGGCTTATCAAAATGCTGGTCTGGCTTCATGGGGTCATACCAATACAGCGCGTTGCGCGCTTGGGTCGTGGTAGTGCCAGGTTCGACAGCTGTCGATTCGCTTGCCGTGCCGAGCCAAAAGCCAAGCAGAGCCCCCACGCCTACCAGGCAGGCGGCGGACAACGTACCCATCACGTATGAGCCCTTCATTGCGCGCCCTCCGCGTAGGCAAAGAAGAGTTTGGCGGTCAGAACCGACAGCTCTTCCTCCAACCCGACCTTGCGCAAAGTCGCTTCAATCAGCTGCCGGCGCGCAGAAACGACCGTGCCGATGTCAGCGCTGCCAGCCTTGTAAGCCACCATTTCCAAGGAGAACCTACGCTGGGCCAGCGGTATAGCGCTCTCGGTGCTTCGCCTGAGTACCGCACGTAAGCGATCCTGTTCAGCCAGCCCCGATTCCAACTCCATCTGGTGACTGCGTAACATCACTTCCTGTTCTTGCTCCATGCGCGAGAGGTTCTTTTCCCTTGATGTGATTCGCGGCCCTTGCCTTGCCCCGGTGAACAGTGGAAGGTCGAACGTCACCTGTAGGCTGACCATATCGCCGAATCGCTTGTCGCGGTTGCCATAACCAAGCTCCACGCCCCAGTCGGGCTTTTTCTCGGCGACTGCTTCGCCCAGCTCGGCCTTGGCCTCACCGACCCGAGCGGCGGCGGCCTGGATATCGGGATGATGGGCCAGACCATGCTGGCTATGAGTAGCTGACCACTCCAATACAGGCGCCGACCCAGCCAAGGGCTGGTCACCTTGCGCACCCAGGAACTGGCGCAATTGTGCCCTGGCGCCGGCTACACCACTGATCAGCTGATCGCGCCTGTCTTCAAGGTCCAACGTCTCTTGTTCGAGCGCCACGGCGTCAGCAGGCTTTGCTGTTCCCCCGGCAATCAGCGCAGGTACCGTGGAGCGTTGTAGGTTGAGCTGTTTCAACAGGTCATCAAAAGCGGAAAAGCGTTGCTGAGCATAAAAGAGCCTCAGCCAACTGGCGGCAACGTCCTGCTTGACCTTGATCAGAGCCTGGCGCTGCTCGGCTTGCGCAAGCTCAGCGAAGGCTTCAGCCGAATGGCGCCGTGCACGGCGCTTGTCGCTGTTAGGAACTTCTTGCATAACCCCGATCCGACGCATCGTCATTGAGTCGTCGTCCAATGAGTAGCGCTGCTGCCCTTCTACGGGCAAGTTATCGATGCCCAGAAAGAGCTTGGGATTAGGTAGCGCATCAGCGGGGCGAATGGCGGCATTTGCCGACGCGACCTGAGCGGCCCTGGCTAGATTTTCAGGGGCCATTGTCTCTGCCAGCTTCAGCGCATAATCGAAAGTAAGGGCGTCAGCCAGGGCCGGCTGGGCCGCAGTTACAAGTAGCAAGAGTGCAAGCGCGCTAGATATGCCAGCGGCAAAAGCGGGACGAACAGGCATGACCTGCCTCCATGCGAAACCAATGTATACGCAGACCCGGCGGTATTGCGCCGTTGGTAATGCGCTCGGACAAAGGAATTACACGAAGCGTGGTGGACGCCAAGGCGTAGCGAAGGCCTCTTGAGGCGCTGGCCTAGCTACGCAGGCGTGAACTGGCAGGGGGCCCGGCTTTGGGATTTGTAGGATGAACAGGCTGATCAGAGAGCTGGTTTTGCAATCCTGTCCCCATTTGCATGGCGCTGTCTGGCTATCCTTGACCTTTTTCTCCATATCCGCACACGGTGTCTGAGCGCGCTTTTGGACTACTTGCATTGGACATGGCTCCGCTGGCAGCGGCCCGCCACCCTGGCCATAAGCGGGGAGAAGAAGACTTAGAATAAGCGCAAGTACAAAAACCACGCGAGCCATAGGATTCCATGAAGCGGGCCAAACCATTGGCTGTCACCGAGGCTGATTATAGAGCGAAACGCTTGCTGGGCCAGCTATAGCGCGCCTTGCTTACAGCATTGTAATGGGGTCTAGGCAGCTTCGAAGATATCCTTGAAGGATTCCATTCCAGGTGACTATTCCAGCAGCCCCTTGCCAAAGGGCCTGGCTTCAATCAGGAGCAACGATGAAAAGAAAGACGATCATGACCTTGGCGGCCCTGCTTATCGCGAGTACCGCTCAGGCGGCGGAGACGCTTGAGGTCGATGTCCACCGTGATGCCAATTGCGGGTGCTGCAAAGGCTGGATCAAGCACCTGGAGGCTGAGCGCTTCACCGTAAATGACCAGGTGGAGCAAGACATGACTGCTGTGAAGGGGCAGCTTGGTGTGCCGCAGGGACTGCGCTCGTGCCATACCGCTGTCATCAACGGGCGCTTCGTGGAAGGGCATGTGCCGGCAGAACAGCTCAAAGCGCTGAACACGCGTACAGACCTAGTGGGGATTGCGGTCCCAGGCATGCCGCCGGGTTCTCCGGGCATGGAGCAGGGCACTGCCCGGCACGCTTACAAGGTCATCGGGGTAACTGTTGCCGGACAGCAGGAAACGGTCGCAGCGTACGATGCCAGGCCTTAAAGGGTTCCATACAAGCCACTCCGCAAGAGGAGTCGCCTGGCTCTTCTTAGCATCTGAGCCAGGCTTAATGCACAGCCAGTAGCGCAAACTATTGCATCGCCATCTCCACCTCCGGGCTGAGCGTACCCAGCCAGGCGATCAGCCCAAGAACAACCACCGCTGCAGCAAGCTCTGTGGCCATACTCCAACGCAAGGCCTTGGCGGCCCCGGTGTAGTCCCCGTGCCCAATGGAATGCTCAAGGTGAGGGCTGAGCCGAAAGCGGTTCAACGAGGCCAAACCAATCATTGCCGTAAACAGCACCAGTTTAGCCATCAGCAACCACCCGTACGTGGTATCAGCCAGGCTGTCCAACTGGGGGCCAACGATGAACAGGTAGTTGACTATCCCTGTGACCAGGATGGTCGCGACGATGACACCACCTGCTGATTCAAAGCCGGTTAGCGTCCGCGCCAGGATCTTCACAGAACCGTGGTTATCTACCTTTTTAGCTCGCAGCAGTAAGGCAAAGGCCACCAGAGCACCTACCCAGCCGCCTGCGGCAAACAAATGCACGATGTCGGTCGCAAAATGCCAGAAACGGCGACTTCCTTCATCCATAGCACCGTGGCCCGTCCAGGCCAGTGTGGCCAAGGCAACCCCGCTGAGTGCTGTGACCACCCAAAGACTGCCTGTCGGGCTGCGGCTGGTTAGCAGACCAGCGACCGCTATCATGGCAAGGGCCGCCATGCGTACGTTCCAGGAAAAACCCACCTCGGTTTCTGCCAGCATCATTTTGATATGAGGGAAAAGCTCCTCCCACTCAGTAGCACCACTCATTGCCTTAGTCATCTGCAACAGCGCGGCAAGGGACAGCAACGCTCCCAGCACGGCTGTCCCGGTGAGTAATAGCTTGAAGTTCAGCACCGCGCCTGACTGGCGCTCCGTTCCCCTCAAGCTGTACAGGCCGAAAAGGGCCAAGCCAAACAACACCATCAGGTCGGTATAAAGCGCAAAACGAAGCGCGATGCTGAGTGGATCGGCCATGCTTATTTCACCTTGAAGGTGACGTTGCCTGTAATGGGATGGGTATCGGACGAGACCGCGCGCCATTCCACCTTATAGCTGCCCGTCGTGAGCGGCGACGCTGGGGTAATGACCATCGTCTTAGGATCGCTGCCAGCGGCCACGCTTGCTTTTACCGACATAGGGGAATTAGGCATGCCAGGCATGTCCGTCATGATCAGCTTGGCACCGGAAAACTGGGTGACCAAGTTTTCCGAGAAATGAAGCTCGACCTTCTCCGGCGCAGCACCATCAGCCCCTTGCGCAGGCGTGGAAGACACAAGCTTCGGATGGGCTTGAGCCAGGGCGCTTGCCAGCATGCCGGCAGCAAGAAGGGTGGCGATACCTGTGGACTTCAAGAGAGACATAAAACGCTCCTCACAGCGGATGGCTGTTCGATTGGGGTAATTACTGGGTGAATGTAGCGGTTAGAACCACAGGCGCACGCCGAGAACCAGGCGGGCTTCACTACGATCCTCACCCTCGTCGCGGGCATAATCGGCCGTGTTCCCATATGACCGGTTCCAGGTCACACCAATGTAGGGGGCAAACTCGCGGCGGATTTCGTAGCGCAGTCGTACGCCGACTTCACTCTCGGCCAGACCCGCACCGGTACCCCTCTGTGGGTCATTCTTGCCGTAGAAATTGACCTCGGCAGTAGGCTGCAGGATGAGTCGATTGGTCAGAAGGATGTCGTAGTCACCTTCAAGGCGCATGGCTGTTTGGCCGCCTTCGCCAATAAAGACCGTAGCCTCGGCTTCGAAGTTGTACAGCGCCAGGCCTTGAAGACCAAAAGCGGCCCAGGTCTGCGGATCTCCTGGCTTGAAATCCTGGCGAACGCCTGTCACAACATCCCACCAGGGGCCAACAGCATGGCCCCAGAGGGCCTGAACTTCCGCTTCTTCGGTTTTGCCATTGAGCCGCTCACCTTCCGAGCGCACCCACAGTCTGTCGATGTCGCCACCAGCCCAACCGGTGAAATCCCAGTTCAGCGCGCTGCCGCCGTCAGCGTCCTGCCATTCAAGCTGATCGAACAGGAGCATGTAGTTGATCGACTCATCATGCACCGTGTGGCCCGCGTCCGATTTATAGACGGCGGCGCGGTCCGCTGCGTTAATCGCGGGGATGGGCGTACGGCTCTGAGTCGGAGCAGGCTTTTGGGGGGACGAGGCCATGCTCGTCATGGAGTCATCCATACCCTGCATCTGGCTGTGGTCCATACCCTGCATCTGGCTATGATCCATCCCCTGCATGGTGTCTTCCGCTGCCGCATAGGCAAATGGGGCCAGCATCAGGCTCGTTGTGATCGCCAGACGCTTCCCATTGCGGGCTAGTAATGTGTCCATACCTGTCATTCCTCTACCCGGACTTCACGGAACATGCCCATCTCCATGTGGAACAGGAGATGGCAGTGATAGGCCCAACGGCCAAGCGCATCCGCGGTGACTCGATAACTGCGTTTGGAGCCAGGAGGCATGTCAATCGTGTGCTTGCGCACCATGAAGTTGCCGTTCTCGTCCTCGAGGTCGCTCCACATCCCGTGCAGGTGAATGGGGTGGGTCATCATGGTGTCGTTTACCAGTACCACGCGCACTCGCTCGCCATATTTCAATCGCAGGGGCTCAGCATCAGCGAACTTGACCCCATTGAATGACCAGGCGAATTTTTCCATATGGCCTGTCAGGTGCAGCTCGATTGTTCGCCCGGGCTCTCGGCCGTCCGGGTCTTCAAAGGTGCTTCGCAAATCAGAATACGTAAGCACCCGACGACCGTTATTGCGCAGGCCTAATCCGGGATCATCCAATTTAGGCGTAGGACTCATGGCCTGCATGTCAACCAACGGGTTGTCCTTCTCGGTAGCCGGGTGGGCTTGCATCGGCATGTCACCCATGCCTGACATCCCCGCCATGCCGGCCATGTCTCCCATGGACCCGTGGTCCATGCCTGACATTTTGCTATGGTCCATGCCCTGCGTCTGCCCGCCGTCCATGCCCTGCATGGGTGCGCCAGACATACTGTCCATGCCCTTGTCCCCTGCGCCCATTGCGCCGTGGTCCATTCCCTCCATGCCTTGCATGCTGCCCATGTCGCCCATCGAACCGTGATCCATACCGCCCATACCCATGTCCGCCATGGTCACCAGTGGTCGAGGATCAAGGGGCGGTACGGGCGCTAAGAGGCCTTCACGAACCGCCAGGGTGCCGCGCGCGAAACCAGTACGGTCCATCGACTGAGCAAACAAGGTGTACGCCTGCTCGGTAGGCTCAACAATGACGTCATAGGTCTCGGCCACCGCGATGCGCAGCTCGTCAACGGTGACAGGCTTCACGTACTGTCCATCCGAGGCGACCACCGTCATTTTCAGGCCAGGGATACGCATGTCGAAATACGTCATGGAGGAACCATTGATAAAGCGAAGCCGAATCTTTTCACCTGGACGGAAAACGCCCGTCCAGTTCGTGTTCGGCGCGTGGCCATTCAGGAGATAGGTGTAGGTAGCCCCGCTCACATCGGCCAGGTCAGTGGGGTTCATCTTCATTTCAGCCCACATTTTTCGGTCAGCCATGGTCGCTGACCAGCCTTGCTTGTGGACGTCCTCGATAAAATCGCCAACCGTGCGCTTGTTGTAGTTGTAGTAATCCGATTGTTTTTTCAGCTTTCGCATCAACGAAGCGGGGTCTTCGTCAGTCCAATCGGTCAGCATCACTACATAGTCGCGGTCATACGCAAAAGGCTCGGGATCCTTGGCTTCAATCACTAATGGCCCATAAACGCCAGCCTGCTCTTGGAAACCGGAATGGCTGTGGTACCAGTAAGTGCCATTCTGCTTGACGTGGATTTTATAAACGTACATCCCGTCCGGCTCGATGCCGGCGAAGCTTAGTCCTGGTACACCATCCATATTGGGGGGCAAAATAATACCGTGCCAATGGATCGATGTGTGATCGCGCAGCTTGTTGCGCACCCTAAGGGTTACAGTATCGCCTTCTTTCCAGCGCAATAGGGGCCCCGGAAGCCCACCGTTAATAACCATTGCCGTACGCGGTTTGCCGGTGATGTTTACAGGCATCTCACCGATTGAAAGATCAAAATCAGTGCCGGTAAGCGTGTTCAGTTGACTAGGCCCTGAAAGCGCCCACGACGGGTTTCGCCAGAGACCCAGGCCACCTAGAACCCCCATGGCCGTCAGGCCCTTGACGAAAGTGCGTCGCGACGTTTTCGATTGCATATTTCTGCCTGATAGTTGGAAAAATCTACTGCGGTTGCGCTTGAAAACAATACTTGAACGAATTCGTCTCAAAGAGTGGCACAGCCTAACCAACACGGCGATTACATTTCTGTAAGCTTGCCAAGGAGGTTAGCAGTGCTTTGGCTTCGCTTCTGGACCTTCTTGCGCCACTTCAGTTGCCTCCTGCGAAGCGGCTTTTGCGTTGTAGGCTGACATAGCCGTTTCACGGGCTTCGGCCATGCGAGCAGACAAACGGTCACCCCCACCTTCGGCAAGTGCCAAGGAAGATGCGCCCAGCGCGAGGGTAACGAGAAGAATTTTGGCAGCGTTCATAAGTAAATCCTCAGTTTTAGGTACCCGGTAAAGGGTTGGCCCATTCAGGTGGAGCGCGTTTGGCGCTGAGGTAAATACTAAGGGCCTGTACCTTTCAGGTAGCTGAGGGGAAGATTACAGTTTGGACAGCTACTCTCGGCGCGCTTGGCAGACTGAAATGGATAGTCGCCTTCAACGGCTGCGCTTTTGTTCCCGTAAACCTTACAGAAATGTAATCGTGGTAAACCCTACCAGTGTCGTTTTCTGAGCTACCCTTCGGAAGACACAGGATTTTTTTACTGTTGAAGCCGGTAAAAACATCAATAAAATAACGTTCCCAAGAGGTCTACTATGCTTAATGAATATCTAAGGGGTGTCACTATTACAAGCATTCTTTTATTAGGTTCCGTCTCTTTGTCGTACGCTGACAACAATGATTCACATGCTGCGTTCAGTGAAAGAAACGGTACTAATAGCACGGCCCCATCTACGATGGGTGGAGATGCGTCCACCGCATACATGCAGGCGATGGAGAAGATGAACAAAGGGATGATGAGTGGTATGGCGTCTGACCCATCGAAAAGCTGGGCTCAGATGATGGTCGAGCATCATCAAGGCGCCATCGACATGTCCAAGATTGTGCTTAAAAACACTCAAGACCCTGCTATTAAACAGATGGCTGAAAAAAATATACAAGAGCAAAGTAAAAGTATTGCGGAACTAAAATCTTGGCTAAGCAAAAACTGATGCGACAGGTTTGTGTCTATCCAACCCCAACTGCACAATGACTG
This sequence comes from Pseudomonas syringae, assembly GCF_023278085.1. Taxonomy (NCBI): domain Bacteria; kingdom Pseudomonadati; phylum Pseudomonadota; class Gammaproteobacteria; order Pseudomonadales; family Pseudomonadaceae; genus Pseudomonas; species Pseudomonas syringae. The sequence continues at coordinate 29,237 of NZ_CP066266.1, forward strand.
CACATGTAGCTGGTGCCACCGTCAACTTTAGTAAAATAAATGCACGTGTAGAGTTCCCATGAAATGAGCAGCAAGCTCCTAACCACCTTCGCAGCAAAAAACCGCCCCGTTAAGGCGGTTTTTTGCCCTGCTGCGCTGTAAGGAGGCTGACACGGTCATGCTGCGGGTAGGCAACCTACTCAATGCTGCCGCCTCTACTTCCACCTCCAGACACTGGCACATCATCATCCTGCCGCAGAAAATTGACGGTATACCAGGGCTGAGCTTCGCGGTCATCGAGCCGTCCGGCGTGTACGTGTGCCGGTTCAAGGTCCAACAGAATGGAACATACTGGTATCACAGCGACTCCGGGTTCTAGGAGCAGGTGTGTGTATAGCTCTGGTCATTGAGGCGAAAGAGCTCACGCCTTTCAAGTACGATCGTGTCTACACTCCACAAGCGCACAGTCGGTGACTTCGTCAAAGATGAGGCTGATGAAGCACGATCACGGCGATGGAACTGCCAATCGACGTCGCCCCTTCGGCAAATTCCACCCTTGAATCATTAGTAGAAAATCCCGTGGCGCCGTGCCGAGCGTGTTTGAAGACCCGGTGCCGAACCAACAGAACAGCGCTCCCGCAGTACTGGTAATTCGATGCACTGATAGAGAATTTCCGCTGCGGTGCAATAAGAAGAAAGTTGCGGTCAGAAGGGCTATCAACGTTGCGGAGCCGAGCGTAACCCGTACCGACTGCGAACCATGAAGTCCGACATGGTAGTGCCGGCTGCGCTGGGATTTCAGGTGGAAAAGCGGTGTGGCTAGCGGAGCCACAGCGATGCTATCTCGGCACCACTGGTGTCGAATTAGCTGGTTAATACTTCACCTTGTAGGTCGGTGAGTCCTCAGGCCTGTTCTCCCGGCGATCATAGATCTTGGTTGTGCTGATATTGGCGTGACCCAGCCAGGCCTGGACCTTGGCGATATCGGCTTCATGCTCCAGGGCGTTGGTGGCGGCGGTGGCTCGTAGTCCGTGGACTCCTAGACCGTCGACCTGAATCCCGGCTTTCTTCGCGTAAGCCGCCACCACCATATAGATGCCGTTGGCTGTGATGCCGGCACCGGTTAGCTTGCCGCGCAACGGTATGAACAGCGGTACCTTCCTGTCCGCCCAATGATGCCCTGAGCTTTCCAGGTACTGATGGATGCGCCCGGCCGCCACCGGGTGCAACGGCAGGTAGCGCACCTTGCCGCCTTTGCCGTGTACCTTGAGGTGTTGAATCCCGCGGCGGTCTTGGATGTCGCCGACCTGCAGCAGCGCCGCTTCTTCGCGGCGCAGTCCGTGATAGAGAAGAACAGCCATTAGCGCCCGGTCGCGCAGCCCTTTAAGGGTCGTTTCGTCCGGGGCCTCAAGCAGCGCTTTGGCCTGGTGATCGCCCAATGCCGGCGTCTTGCCTTCGTTGCTCTCGATCTTCGGTCGTTTCACTCCATGCACGGGATTGCCGCCGGCGATCGCATTGCTCTCCAGGAGGTGATCAAACAGGCTGGCCAGCGCCGCCAATTTGCGTCGAATCGTGGCGCCCGCCAGACCGCGATGCTCGAGCTGGGCGCGCCAGGCCAGAACATGCGATCGGGTCACCACGCGAAATTCATCAGCGGAGGCCAGCCCGACAAATCCGCAAAAATCTTCCAGGTCATTTTGGTAGGCACGTCGTGTTCGAGGGTTGTCGAGGTTGGCAAACCACTCGACCGCGGCCGGAACCTGGGCCAGCGTCTGAAATTCGACTGACGTGAGCCGACGCTGATCGTTCTGATGGGCTTTCGTCAGTTCCTGCATATCATTCTCATTATTGGCTCGCGTGAGATCACTGGCTGTGTATCTGGTCACAAAAGCAATGCCGATTAGGTCCGCCGTCGCCGAAACCGATAAACGGCAATAATTGGTGATAACCTATTTTATCACCACTTTGCGCTGTTGCTGTTCTTAGGTGCTCTGGTCCGGGGTAGATATTGATTTTGGGCCAACCTACGTCGTTTAGTCGTTACAAACGGAACTATGTAGGGCATCACCCCACCCGTCATTGCGGCACCTAACGCCACTCCGATGAAAATGCGTATTTCGGAAAATTCATCTGGCACCAAGCTGAGCAGCACAAGAGACGCAAGCGTGATGCCTAGCGAAATTTGCCAGACACGGTGATCAATCTTTACATCACGCAGATCGAATACTGCCGTTCGCACTGACTCGTCCTTAAAGTTCTGAGTGGCTACCACCGTTTCCAGGTCTACTACTGCTTCATCCCCGAATTCTGGATTTCCCAGTGGTGAAGTAATGCCTTTGGGCATAAAAAATGCGAGCTGCACCTGCTTGGGTTCAGGAAAATCACTTGGCCAAGGCACCGGCCCCTTCACGCCATAGGCTTTCATTAAAGGTAGTGTCCAGCTCGGGTTGGGTATGTTCTCAACCCAGCGCCCGTCCAGTACTGCCCATGTCGCAGAGAAGGCACTTACCCGTATGCGATAGATTGTGATTCGTGTGGGTTCCGGGTAAGTACGCTCGTAGACTCTGGCTGGTATCGATTCGACGCCTTCTTCGCGGAAAAAGTCGACACGGTTCTTGCCCTCGCCAGGCACGAAAAGACCAAGTGGCTTAACCCAGGCATAGGTCGCGTCGTCTACCTTACCGCTTACCATCGCGACGAAGTCAGACAAATGTTCGCGACATTTCTCTGCCTCTTTTTCATCTAGGCTCTTACGTCGCCACCGCCAACTGCACCCAAGTGTGTTTGCGGTAGGTACTGAGGCAAACTGATAGGCCGGGCTGCCGTCATCTGTGCGTTCGCAGGCGCGGTAAAACGGCAAAACACAGCTTACGAACGACATCGGTACGTGAGGACCATAAGCGCCATCATGTAGATCGCGAGCAAGCATACTGGCGCCGTGATCAGCAACTGCACGGTCGATTAGGAACTTGTTGTATACGATAGATTGCACTGCACGATTCAGCTCTTGTGAAACGGCAAGATCAAGTGTGGAATGCGTCTTAGCTGAGGGGGGCAACGATTTTTCAGTCATATCTATACCTGACTGGCTGTTGTAATAATAAGTATGATAATGACGCTGGCATCAACTGATAGTGCTTTGGAAGAAGTAAGCAAAAAGTTCTGATTGCGATTTGATATTGAGCTTACTGTAAAAGTTTCTTCGATGTACTTTCACTGTTTCCGGAGATACTGATAGCTTTCCAGCAATTTCGCTATTTGAAAAACCACTCAAAGCCAGTTTTAAAACTTCAATTTCACGACCCGTGAGTTGTGGAGCAAGCTCTATAATCTTGTCCTGCCATTGCTGTGGGCGAGAGCTTTCTTTCTCTTCAATATCAGAAGCTATACGTTGCTTCATCAAAGCCAACACCCATGGTTTGATTAAGTCGAATATAGCAATATGCTCCTGAGTAAACCGACTTTTGCTACCCATGGATAAGCAAAGTGTTTTTTCAGAATTTAGCTGAACGTTATACTGAACTTCATCAACTGATACAAATTGTTCAAAATAAAGATGGTAATACTCTGTTTCCAAAAAGTGAGTCGGTGCAATATCCAAGAGATGAAAGAAACCGCTTTGCTGATTTTCTCGATTAGCTATGTAGAAGGGGTCAAGCATGTATAGCCCTTTGACATATCGGTTGAGCAGCCCATCAATTTCTTCCTCGTCAGCGGTATCAGGATAGCAAATTGCCTGTACCCCTTCGCTGCCAAACATCAGCACAACCCAGTTGTCGACTGGTGCGTACTCCTTCAGCAATCTGACTAGCGAATTCCAAAACTCAGGCCGGTTGAGCTTCTCGATTAGTTTCGCTATCGATCTGTGCCAAATTTGGCCCTGGAGCTGGTTTGGCATCGTCTACCCCTATTGGGTTATTTAAAACCTGACTTGATACGTTTATATTGCGCCCTCATGGATTCGGTACCTACCAATGGAGACTGACCAATGGCATGGAGTAAGCCTATGAAAAGCGTTCGTATGTTGACCATCATTACTGCCTCTTTGTTCAGCGCTGGGCTAAATATTGCGGTTGCGAGCCCACCCAGTGTGCATCTATACAACTGGTATGCCTTCATTGCACCAGACACCCCTAAAGAATTCGAGCACGAAACCGGCAGCCAACTGCTCATTGATTCCTTTGACAGCGCCGAGATCATGCAGAGCAAGGTCATGGCTGGGCGCACAGGGTATGACGTAGTGGTAGCTACCTCAAACGTGTTGCCGAGCCTGATTACTGCAGGAGTGCTCCAACCTCTGGATCGCAGCCAGCTCGGCAACTGGTCGCACCTTGATTCCGAAATACTGGCGAAGGTTTCTATTAATGACCCTGGAAACCGGTACGCAGTACCCTACCTTTGGGGGACTACCGGAATCGGATATGATGTCGATAAGATAAAGTCCGCACTCGGTGATGACGCTCCGGTGGATAGTTGGGATTTGGTGTTCAAGGAAGAAAACATTAGTAAGCTCCAGCAGTGCGGTGTAGCAATGCTCGACTCTCCGAGTGAAATTATTTCGATTGCCTTGCACTACCTTGGTCTGCCTCACAACAGCAAAAACCCAGACGACTATCAGAAAGCTCAAGCCTTATTGCTCAAGATTCGTCCTTATGTACGCTATTTTGACTCATCTAAAATTGATGCTGATCTGGCTGATGGTAATATTTGTATGGTTGTAGGATGGGCAAATGGTGCGCTTGCAGCGCAAGAGTTGAATGAGAAAAACAAAACTGGACGTCGGATAGCATACTCCATCCCTCGCGAAGGCGCTTTGGTATGGTCAGAGAATATGGTGTTGTTGAAGGATGCCCCTCATCCACAAGAAGGCATGGCGTTTATAAACTACATGTTGCGCCCTGATGTGATTGCTAAAACTTCAAATCACACCCTTTACCCTAGTGCTAATAAAGATGCAAAGCAGTTTGTTGAGCCAAAACTTAGAGATAACGCTTCGGTTTATTTGGATAAAGATACTATTAGTAGGCTTTTCCCTTTAGAGCCCCTTCCGTTGAAACTAGAGCGAATTCGCACACGCGCTTGGGTCAAAGTGAAGAGTGGTATTTAATCCGGAGATTTTTGCCGTGAATATTGAGCGCGTATTACCTAGATTTGTCTAAGTAGAAGTGCTCAAGTGATGGTATAGATTCGAGGACAGAATCAGCTATGACTACTCCAGTTGCTGTACTAGAAAAACCACACCGGGATGAAATCAAAGAGCTGGTGCAACTCGTTCGAATGGATGAGAAATATGCTGCGTTGGTTGCAGACGGTTTCTTACCTCTAGATGTGCAATCGAGTATATATAACTTTCAGAGAAAAAGCCGTATAGCGGAGTTATCTCAAAAATATGGCCTGATCTAACGAGTTTTCATCTAATCAGACTGTGTCTTTTTGGACGGGTTATTGTATGCGATGAATTTATCAGTGAGACGGATGATTTCTTCAAGACTTTCAGGAGAATCGACCTGGTTGATTTTTTCTGAAAGTTCTTGTCGCAGCGATATCAATCGCGTGCGGAGAACATCTTGGCCACCAGGCAGTAGCTCTCCTGGAGCGACGTTGAATATGGTTGCGATTCTTATCAACTGCTCGATGCCAGGCAGGGTTATGCCTCGTTCGTAACGTCCTATCAGCGGAGCCTCGCAGCCAATCTTTTCCGCCAAGTCCGCTTGGCTCAACGTAGAAGACTTCCGAAGGGCTTTGATTTTTGCTCCTACCACGCTCCTGACAGTGTCCACAGTGTCTCCAAAAAAAACCAATAATTTCATCTGCTTGCGCCTTCACAAAGTCACAAATATGTTTAATAGACACAAAAGTGTTTACTTTTTTTTTCTGTTCCATCTATTTTGTTTCCTAGAAATCCGTTCCCTGATTGAGCTCATTCGATCCAGAAGCGGATAGAGCCGGCTCTCTATGGCTCATGATTCTCCCCTGGGCCCAGCGGTTCCGGAATTCGAAAGAGCGCCTGATCGAAAGGTTCTGATTATGAAAAACTGGCACGTTTTGATGCACAATTCTGCCGTTTATCAGTCACTTATGACATTGATAGAACGGTTAGACGTTGAGGTGTATTCCCCCGTCAGAATCACCTCTCGCAAACGTACGGATCGCCCTTCGTCGATAGAAAAGGAGGTTCGTTTGTTTCCTGGCTATCTGCTGCTACGGTTCGATCCCGAGGTGACACACACCACAACCATCACAGCGTTGAATGGTGCCCATGGGTTCGTTCAGTTCGGCGGTCGAACCTGTGTTTTGCAGGACTCTACGGTAGAGGAATTAAAGGCTGCTGCGCTGATTCGATCTAACCGTTCACTCGATTGCATCGAGTTTCGCAATGTGCCGACAGAGCTAGAAAAAACGCTCCGTCTGATCATCGACATGAAATCTGAAGCTGCCCGCAGGGCGGCTTTCTTCGCGCTTCTGTCGCAGAACGCCGCGCTGGAGCGTCTTGTCGGGCGTTCTGGGACCGTTTTCTATTCGACGGTGAATGCCGCCTAGGCATTACCTATTTCCACGATTTCCCATTTCACCGCCAGGTCTCGCCTGGCGGTGTTTTTTTGCGTTCTCACAGCCCTTAGGAGTTCCCATGGCGTCATCCGAAGATGAAGCAACCACCAAGACATCAAGCGTATATATCCGACCGATTAGGGTGGAGGCGCTGAATAAAGCTGCGATACGGGTGAGCTATGAAACCCAAAGCTCCAGGCAGATTTCACCCTCGGAGCTCGCTCGGTATCTGATCGATAATTTTCTTGAAATGGCCGTTGGGCAACTGATTGAAGACTCCAAAAAACAGGTACCCGGCAAACCTCTTACGGCCCCAGATTAAAAGGAACCTGTAATGCTCACCACCAGTGCCTTTCTGGCCCTGGCTATGCAATGCGCTCCCTCGATACACCCAGACACGCTGACTCCCATCGTCAAGACAGAGTCTTCCTTCAATCCCTATGCCATTGGCGTGGTCGGCAAAGTGTTGCCGCGTCAACCGCAAAGCCTGGATGAAGCTGTTTTGGTGGTGAAGCAGCTGGTGGAGGAGGGCGCTAATTTCAGCATCGGCCTGGGCCAAATTAACCGGCAGCATTTCGATGTCAACCGACCTGAATCAGTATTTGAACCCTGCACCAACCTGCGCATGTCCGCCGCTGTTCTTGAACAGTGCTATGCAGTGGCCAGCGCCAAGGAGCCTAACCGGCAGGCCGCGCTTCATAAGGCTATTTCCTGCTACTACAGCGGCAACCCCAAAGGCGGATTCAAGGCTGAGGCAGCTTTTGGCGGCAGCAGCCATGTGCAGCGTGTGCTGGCCAACGCAGGCGGTACCACCGTGACCGTCCCTGCGCTGGAAGGCTCCGCTGAGCCAAGCCAGCTCCAGCGCGCTCAGGCCCCGGCATCCGCCGTTGAGCCGACCTATGAAAGCTGGGACGTGCTGCGCCAGTACCCGCGCTATCTGCCACCTGCACCACCGTCTGTTTCTGCTCCACCGGCTTCGCCAGCTCCACCAGCTGTATCCCCTGAAGAACCCTCAACTCTCCCTAAAGAGGATCAATGATGATCAAACGTACCCTTGTGCCCAACAAAGGCGAGCTGGGCATTCTGCTGGTGGCTCTGGCCTACCTGCCCGGTATCGCCTCCGCTGACTGGCTCAGCACGCTGAACCAGTGGGGCAGCAATATCCGCCTGGGCCTTTACACCCTGGCGGGCACCCTAGGCCTGATTTGCCTGATCTGGTCAGGTGCCAAATGGCTGATTGCTCGCTCCTCGGGCGATCGCTCGCACACCTTCATGGACTACCTGGAGCAGGTGGGTGTGCTGCTGGTCGTTGGTGGGTCTGTACTCCTCGGCACAGCGGCTTGGCAGGTGTTCGGCACCGGCGTGCCGGGTTGACCAGGAGCGTTTATGGCCAGTAACGAAGTACTCAAGAAACTGACCTTCGAAAGCTACAACGCCATGAGTCGGCCTGCGATGTTCTGGAACATTCCCATCATGCCGATGGTGGGGTTGCTGATGGGCGGCTTGGTCTTCGGTGTTGCCGCGACGTTCCTGCTGTCCTGGGTGTGGGGCCTGGTTGCTGCCTCCCCGTTCCTGATTGCCCTCATCGCCTTGAGGGTTGTGGGCCTGATCGATCCTCAGTATTTGCGCCGTATCCGCTTTGCACGGCGGCGTCTCTGGCTGAATCTCAAGTACGGCAAACCGTTATTGCTGACCCCTTTTAATCCGCAATGGAGTGAATTCTATGGCGCACGATTTTCACACAAGCGTTATGCCCCCGGAAAAGAAAGTGCCATTCATGCGCTATCCGGTCCACGAACACATGGTGACACTGCCCGGCAACCGCTTGGTGAGTCTTATCCAGCTGAAGGGGGTTTCCAGCGAAACCCGCAGTGATAACGAACTGATCCAACTGTTTCACAACCTCAACCGCTACTTCCTGGCCCTGGGCAAGAAGGAAGGCAAGCACCTGATGCTGCAAACCTACATCACCAAGACTGGCATCGAGCTGGACACGCAATACACCTTGCCACTGCCCGCGCTTCAGGACTTTGTGGACGCTTACACCGCACCGTTTCGCAACGGCACCTTCTTCCAGGTCGGGTACAGCATTGCCCTGATCCTCAAGTACCGAGAGGTGGATGAAGGGATCGAGCGTATGAGCGATCTGTTGTCGCTCTCCTCAACGTTGCTGGCCGAATATGACCCGGTCATCATGGGCCTTGAGGAAAACGAACACGGTGCATTGTTCTCGCAGATCGGGCGCTACTTCAGCCTGTTGATCAACGGGCACGAAAAAGACGTGCTGGTCAGCGACACCCGCTTGGGTGACGCGATCATTGATAGCGTCACCAACTTTGAAAACTACGATTTTGTCGAGAACCGGCCCAACCGGGGTGGTCAGCGTTTCGCGACTACCTTTGACCTGCGCGACTACCCCAGTGGCGGTACCTACCCCGGTATGTGGGACGAGGCCATCGAGCAGCAGTTCGAGTTCACCCTGGTGCAAACGTTTCTGTTCGAAGACCGTAACAAGGCCAAGGACAAATTCAAAAAGCACGTGGCGGATCTGGGCTCGGTCGAGCGTGATTCAAAGCAAACCGAGGAGCTTGAAAATGCCGTCGATGCCATCACCCTGGGCGACAAGGCGTTTGGTCGTTATCACGCCTCGCTGATCGTCTACGGCAAAACCCCGGACCAGGCCATCGAGAACGGCACGAAAATGGCGTCGGTGTTTACGGTGCGTGACGCTACCTTTGTGCGCTCGACCATGAGCAATATCGACACCTGGTACACGCAGTTCCCCGGTGTGACCGAGGCCATGTACCCGATGATGAAATCGACCGAGAACTTGGCGTGCAGCTTTTCCCTGCACTCTACCCCCACGGGCAAGGTCAAGGGCAACCCCATTGGTGACGGAACCGGGCTGATGCCCATGTTGACGGTCAACAAGGCGCTGTATGTCCTCAACGTTCATGACAGCCCGCCCGGCCAGAACAACCTCGGTGAAATGCTGCCAGGTCATGCGGTTTACACAGGCCAAACCGGGGTGGGTAAAACCACCGCCGAGGCCATCCTGCTGACCTTTCTCAGCCGCTTCGATCCGCTGATTTTCGGCATCGACTACAACGAGTCTTTGAGACATTTGCTGTGTGCATTGGGAGCCGAGTATTACACCGTGCAGCCTGGCCACTTCACCGGCATCAATCCGTTTCAGTTTCACGACCGTCCTGGGTTACGGCAAATGCTAATCGACCTGGTGCTGTGCTGCGCCGGTGGTCCTGCGAAGACCGATGAAGCCGAACAGCGCACGATCAAAGATTCGGTTGAAGCGGTCATGGCGCATACCAATGTGCGTCTCCGGGGCATGTCGCTGCTGCTGCAAAACATCCCCCTACGAGGTGGCAATTGCCTGCACACCCGGCTATCGAAATGGTGCCGTTTGGCCGGTGAAGGCCGCGAAGGGCAATACGCCTGGGTACTGGACTCGCCTGTCAACCAGTTCGATGCGCAGACCTACCGGCGTCTGGCCTTCGATTGCACGCAGCTGCTCAAAAACGGCTACGCCGAGAAGCACCCGGAAGTAATGGAAGCGTTTCTGAACACGTTGTTTTACATGAAACGCGAAATGCACGAAGCCCGCCCCGGCAATCTGCTGTTGAACATGGTGGCCGAGTTCTGGGCACCGCTGTCATACAAGAGTACGGCAGACGCCCTGCAGGAGGTCTTGCAGAGCGGTCGTATGCGCGGGGAAATCCTGATCATGGACACCCAGTACCCCGAGCAAGCACTGGCGACGCCTTACGCGGCAGCCGTCATTCAGCAAGTGACAACGCCTATCTGGCTGCCTAACAAGAAAGCCCAAGCCGAGAGCTACGCCAAGTTTGGTGTCACCGGCAAAGTTTTCGAGGCTGTGCGTGATATGGGGCCGCTGAGCCGAGAAATGGTGGTGCAACAGGGTCACCAGACGGTGAAGCTGAAAATGGAGCTGGACGGCCCGCTCAAGTATTGGTTGCCGCTGTTATCTGCCACCCAAAAGAACCTGGCGGTGGCCGAGCGTATTCGGCAACACCTGCGCACGACCGATCCCACGGTGTGGGTCGATGCGTTCCTGGTGGCCGAGGCGGTGCGCCAATGGTTGAACACCGACGATCCCGCCGTGTGGCTGCCTGCGTTTAACTATGCCGAGGGCTTACGCCAGTCCATGAACACGCGGGATGCACAGCGCTGGATGCCTGCCTTTCAAAAAGCCTGGAAAGCCCTTCAGGAACAGAATGAAGTCGAGGTTTCGTCATGAAAAAACACGCGATTGCTTGTGCGCTGAGCGCGCTCATGTTGACTACCGCCCTGCCTGCTGCGCATGCGGCAGTACCAGGCATTCCTGTCCTGGATCCATCCAACCTGCTTGTGCTGAAAGCGAATGCGCTGGCCCAGGCCAAGCAGGCGATGGACGCGCTTACCACGGCCAAGGACGCCATCACCCAGACCGCGCAGCAATACAACCATTACAAAAGCATCATCACCGGCAATGACATGTTGGGTGGGTTCCTGAACGACCCCGCCTTGAACAAAGTCATGCCCATGGGGGATTGGGCAGATATTTACAGCACGGGCCGGGACATCGCCAGTTTGCGTGACCGCTACGGCTTAACCTCGGATAATGCCAGCGTGCAGGCGAAATTCGACCAGATGATGTCGGTTGCCGATGCGCTGGAGCGCAATTACAACGCCAGCACTGAACGGGTCAAGAACGCCGAGCTGCTTCGGGCCCGGTTGAACGAGGTGACGACCCCACAACAGAAGGAGGATTTACAGCTGCGTTACCAGCAGGAGCTGATCGAGCAGCAAAACCAGCAGATGAGGCTGGCCAATATGCAGATGCTTAAACAGCAGCAAGAGAAAATGGAAAACGAAAAACGTGCACAAGACATAAGTGATTACTATTTTGGGAAGTCAACTGTGATGCCCCAATAGACAAGGACTAGTGATATGAAATATCTGATTATAGCGTTTTCAATGGCATCGATGATTGCGATCAGCGGTTGCGATGACCACAGTCAGCAAAGCAAGGTTCAGGCCGCACGCGATGCTCGATATGTGGAGAATAAAAAACGCGAAGTTCAGATTCAGGACTTTTTAACCGGCAAAACTAAAGAATATCCTGTTTTCAAAGACGAGGTTCCACCCGATAAATAGATGCTGTTGCTAAAAGGTGTTATGCAATGCACATTACACAACAAATGTATGATTTTTGGGACTTAGCACTACAAAGTGTGGTGCTAACCAAAATGTCCGTGGTTTTATTGGCTTTGAATGCGGCAGTAGGGACGTTTTGGTTGGTGCATTTCACATTCCGTAGCTTCAGTTGGATGTGGCAAGGCATGACTAGCACCTTCCAAGAGGTTTTTTTTGAAATTCTCAAGGTTGCGTTCATTTGCGGCTGTGCGTTCAACGTCCAATGGTACTGGAGCACTATAGTGCCGGTCATAACGGGCTTTCCATCATGGATGGGGGGTGTGCTTTCAGGGCAAGACGGTAGCCAGATGAACCAGATTGATTCTATGGTGGTCGTCTATCTTGAGAACTTAAATAAGCTGTTTGATATCTTCAAGGTTGATCTTTGGGATGTCGACCTCAAAACTATTTATCTTGGAGGGCAAGCGTTAGTTATTTATTTAATAGCTGGCATTCCATTCATGCTGACGGCCTCTGGCACAATCGTGGTGCTGAAAGCTGCCAGTACCGTCATATCAGCAGTCGGGCCATTGTTCATAGTCTTCGCTCTGTTTGCGCAAACGAAGCAATGGTTTTGGGGGTGGGTTTCAGTTATGGCAGGATTTATGCTGACCCAAGTGTTGTTCGCCGCGGTCATTGCATTGGAACTCAGCTTTATAAACTCGTACATCATAGTAAATGGCAAGATAGATCTGAGTCTTACAGGCAACTTTGTAATGCTTTTGTGCTTCTCGGCATTTACGCTTTTAGCCGTGGAACTGCCTAATTACGCGGCAACCATCATGGGAGGCACCCCTGTATCCGCTACTGGAATAGGAGGGATTATTGCAAAGGGTTCAGGACTTGGCAGTGCTATGAACAGTGCACGCGCAGCGAAAAGCATAGGTGAGAAGATCGCCGCCAAGATGAAAGGTCGTAACAAAATCTCTTAGCCCCTCGAACACAAGCTTTCAACTGCTCCCCCCTCTCTCGCAACAACGGGTAATCCAACTATGAATTTCAAACTTGCTTTGAGCGGGCTGCTTTCGGCTGCCTTGCTGTCAGGGTGTGGCTCTGCACCCAAACTGTCCGAACCGGAAGGGCAATGGGAAGACATGCCCTTCACCCATGCCCCCGTGCCTCGCGCTGCCCCCGTGACAACGCCTGCTCCCGTGCCTGGCCGGGTGCTGCCAGCAGCGAGCCCTTCGCCCAAGGCCCAGTTGCTCAATACCACCAGTCCAAAGCGTTCGGCAACCGCCCCCCCGGCAAAGCCCGCCGAGGCCCCACCCAACGAATCCAAATGCTCCGCGAACTGATCCGCGCAGCACGTGTTTGTCCAGGTTTAGGTGACTTATGAAAAAGTTTCGAAAATCCAAAGAGGACGTGATCGAGCAGGAGCGGCAACTGGCCGCCCGTACCAGCATCGACGCGGCCACCGCACAAGAAATCAGCCTGGTTGAACAGGCTTGGATTCATGCAGCGCGGTTCTTTGAAAAAAGCATCGCCGCCGATGAAAAGGCCAAGACCAAACGAGCAACGCGGTTGAATTATGTGTTTGGGTCCATTGCCGTCATGTCAGTTGCCGCCGTGATGGGCCTGACCCCGCTCAAGACCGTTCAACTTGGCCTGGTACGGGTCGACAGAAACTCCGGCTACACGGATGTGGTGTGGGCCGACGACAAAGGCAAGCCACAAGAGCAGATCGATGACGAGTTCTGGCTTTCCGCGTACACGCGATTCCGCGAGAGCTACAACTTTTCGAGTAACGATGCCAATTACGGCATGGTCAAGTTGATGTCCTATGACGAGACCTTCACGGAGTACCGCAACTTCCAATTGTCCTCCAAGGGCTATCTGGAAGTGCTGGGGACCAACCGGCAAATACGCACGGATATCAACAATATCAACTTTCTTGAGCGTAAAGATCGGGAAGGCACAGCCCAGGTGCGAATCACCAAAACCGTGCTGGACCGCAACGGCATCCCCGATCCTCAGCTGCACCCGGTGACCTGGGTGGCCACAGTGACCTACGACTACAAAAACCCTGCGAAAAAAGCCGGTGACCAGTGGCTAAACCCCCGTGGCTTCGGGATCAAGGCCTACACAATGACCCAGGAAGTGGGGGTGTCCAATGGTAAATAAAGCCGCTTCAGGCCTCACCGCTTTGTTGCTTCTGACGTCCGGCCTACCGGCCTCTGCCGAGAGCATGGGCACCGGTTCATCACTGGATCGGCGCGTACAGGCGGCCATTTACTCCCCTGACGAGGTATTTAGGGTGCAAACGACAGTTGGCCGGGCATCGCTCATTCAGCTCCAATCCAACGAGACGATCAACCAAGATACGGGCCTCATGATCTCGGGCGATCCGAAAGCCTGGTCTATTGGCCCAAACAAAGCGGGCAACATGGTTTCGCTTAAGCCGATCACTGATCAGGAGCCGGATACGAACCTGACCATTAACACCAATCGGCGTACATACCTGATTGAGCTGAAGCTGGTCAAGCGCAAACAAGACTCGACGTATCTACTGCGCTTCACCTACCCCGAGCCGCCGAAAAAGGCTGTCGCGGCTCGCCGTGACCCCAGCAACCCCTGCGACGGGCCGGTGCAAAACGGCCCCTATCAGAAGCGCTCCAATGCAGAGAGTCGATCCATAGCGCCCTATGAGGGCTGGGACAACGGCATGCTGACCTGCTTCCGCTTCACCGGCAATGGGCCGCGCCCGGTGCTGTACCAGGTTCTACCAGACGGCACCGAAACGGTGGCCGACATGCACAACGAACAGAACGTGGTCGTGGTGCATGGGGTCAGCCGATTGTTTCGGTTTCGCCTGAACGGTCTGCTTGTAGAGGCCCGGCCTACTGCTCAGGTGAACACGGGGTACAACTTCAACGGGACCACCACCGGCGAGATTCGGGAGCTCAAGCATGCAGAACAATGACAACGACCAGGCTCCGGAGAACACTCAAGGGCCGGACAGCATCGGGCCGCCCGAAGCAGCAGCGTCCACCGCAGCTTCTCCAGAACCGGCCCCGGTCTCCGAGCCTTCTAGCACACAGGCCCGTGGGGCCTTTGACGTGCGGGCCAAACGATCAGGCGATGCCCAAAACAAGAGAACGCTTTACCTGGGCCTGGTCGGGCTGGTGTTGGTTGGTCTGCTGGTGATAGGTGGACTCTGGTACTTCACCATTTCCCAGATGAAAACCACCGGCTCCGAGGTCGATGAAACCAACGTCAAGAAGGACGCGACCCTGGACGTGAATCTGGGCAGCGACGACAGCATGAAAAAGGCACGGGAAGCCAAGCTGGCCGCTGACAAAGCTGAGGAGGAAAAGCGAGCCCGAGCGGAAAGAGAGCGATTGGCCAAAGAGCAAAAGGATAAAGAGGATGCTGAACGCGGAAGAACCGGGCAGGACCACGCCGTTAGTGCGCCGCCACCGCCCGGCTCGCCCGGCCAGAAACCGCCTGAGGAACTGACCCCCCGGCAACGCAAACTGGGAGGTGAAATGTGGGTCACCTTTGAAGACGCGCAGGGTACTGGTGCTGGGAATACTCAGCCGCAACAGCCGTCCGGCGAGCAGCCATCACTGCCGCCTTCAATGTTGGGCGACATTCAGGGCGGATCGAGCAGCGGTCTGGGTGGTGAATCGTCCAGCAGAAAACGCAGCAGCCTGAGCAACCTGGGCGGTACCACCTTTGCCCCGGCCAAGGCGTACCTGGCACCGAACCGCAAGTACCTGGTCAGCCACAACACCTACACGCGCTGCGCGCTGTACACCGAAATCATCAGTACACACCCAGGAATGGTGGATTGTCGTCTGACCGATCCGCTGTATTCCGCTGATGGCTCCACGGTGATTGCGGCAGCAGGTGACAAGCTCACCGGTGAACAGACGGTTGAGGTTGGTCCAGGCGAAACCAGCGTGTTTACCACCTGGACCGAAATCGAAACCCAAGCGGGTGTGCGGGCCAAGATTGACAGCTTGGGTGCAGGCCCCATGGGAGCCAGCGGGACCGAAGCCTGGATCGATCGTCACTACATGCAGCGCTTTGGCGGTGCGGTGATGTTGTCGTTCATCCAGGACGCGCTTCAGGCCGCGTCCAACACGACGCAGAAAAGCTCGGGGTCTGGAGGTTACACGGTGAACAACAGCGAGCAGAACGTGGAGAGCATGGCCAACAAGGCGTTGGACAGCACCATCAACATTCCGGACACCGGGAAACTGCTGCCTGGCACCGTGATCACCGTCATCGTGGCCCGCGACATCGACTTTTCATCGGTTTTCGAGAACCGCTAAGGAGTATTCATGACTGAAGAGCAAGGACTTACCGAAGACACGCTGGTCCAAGACTTCCTCGACCAGGCAGGTGCCACCGAGCGCCTAAATCGTCAGGGCACCAAGGACGTGGCCATCAACCGGCCTTACGAGCTGTGGGTGGACGGTCCAAACGGCTGGGAACACGAAGAAGCGCCTTGGCTCACCTACAATCTGTGCTGGCGGCTGGCCAATGCGCTCTGTGCGCTGAGATACCGCGTACTGGCTCCTCACTCACCGATTCACACTGTGAAATTACCTGGCGGGGAGCGGGGCCAGATCGTCATGGCCCCGGCGTGCGAAGAGGGCACCTTGTCGATGACGTTTCGAAAACCCTCTTTGGATCGCTTCACCCATATGGATTACGTCAACAGTGGCCGCTATGACCGAGCCAGGGCCATCGCTTCACCGATACTGACCCTGAAAGCCTGGCAGCGCGACATGCAGGAAGCCCACGCAGCCGGCGAGTGGCACCGATTCATGGAAATCGCGATCGCTAATCGCCAGAACATCATCATTTTTGGCGGGCCAGGGTCGGGTAAAACCACTTACGGCAAGTCGCTGATCGACATGTTTCCGGTTAACCGCCGCATGATCACGATCCAGGAAATACTGGAGGACCCCATGCCCTTCCACCCTAACCATGTGCATTTGCTCTATGGCCATGTGGTGACGCCCAAAGCCCTGGTGGCCAGCGCGATGCGGATGAAGCCTGACCACCTGTTTTTGGCCGAGCTGACCGGTGACGAGGTGTGGCACTACATCGAGATTCTGAACACCGGCACCAAGGGCACCGTGACCACTGCGCATGCCAATGACAGTGAAGCAGGCTATGCCCGTGTGTGCGGCCTGGTGAAGCAGTCACCAATCGGACTCGGCCTGGATTACGCGTACATCGAGCGCCTGGTGCGCACCTCATTTGACGTGGTCGTGTACATGGAAAACACCTACATCGAAGAAGTGCATTACGAACCCGAACACAAGCTGGCCTTGCTCAATGGCCAGCGTCAACGAGCTGCCTAGGAGAACGCCATGTGGTGGAAAATCTTGCTATCAATCGTATTCATGATGGCTGTGTGCTTCGTGATCGGGCTGTACGCAGGGGGGGCTATGTATCTGCACCTGACCCAAGGTCACTTCGCGGGCTTGGCCTGGGACACGCTATGGGAGACCCGCAAGCTGGCCTGGAACGACCGGCGGATGCTGTACGTGCCCTGGTCATGGTGTGTGACCGCTGCCCTCACCTTCTTGCCGGTCGGCATAACGCTGATGGCCCTTTTCGTGCGTTTGAAGCCCAAGACCTCGCTACACGGTGATGCCCGCTTTGCCAACAACCGCGAGCTGCGCCAGTTCGAGTACCAAGGTGAGTACAAGAACACCAGCAAGTAGGTAGTGCACCCGCATCGCCCCCTGATACATCCGCATTTTCAAACCATCCCACTGCACTGCCACGCAGACGGCTAGCACCGCCTGACGTCGAGCAGTGCCCGGATCACAAGGAAATACATATGAGCATATTTGCACCCCGCAACCCGTTCACACTGCCAGAGCTAGAAGAAAACGAAGTGGTTTTCCCCGCATCGTTGGTGAAAAGCGCATGCACGTTAGCTGCGCACTACATCGCAGCTCGTGAGCAAACCGACTCCGAAAGAGCGTCGAGCGTTGACCAGGATATCGGTGCGTTCTTGACCGAGGAATTTGCTACTCGTGATAGTCAGGTCTTGTTCCGAACACGGTTCATGACGCTGTTCGCTGATTGCAACGCTTCGTTTGGTGCGCTTAATCACTGGCACAGTAAGTGGGCCTATGAAGATGACCGGATCTAGGAGAGTGACATGAACGTTCGTACCGCACTGACCCTGTCCGCTGTGTTCATGCTGCCCCTGACCGGCTGCGCGACTCAGTCACAGCTTGATCGACAGGCGAACCAGCTCGAAGTCATCAGCGCCTCGCTCAAGCAGATCCAGGCCAACCAACAGGTGTCCATCGCTCTGCAACACCAGCAGGCCGCGCTTCAGGCTCAAAGCAACGAAGCTCAGGCGATTGAGCGTCAAGCGGGGAGCCGCTGATGGGCAAAGCTAAATCCAAACCCATCAGCTCGACTAACCCCCAAGAGCGGATCGAGGAGTACCCTGCATTCCTCTTGGGCAAGCACCCCACCAAAGACGTATTTTTGGCCAGCTATGGCCAACAGTTTGTGATGTTGGCTGCGCCTCCAGGCTCGATGAAAGGCGTCAGTGCGGTGATACCCAACCTGTTGAGCTACCCCGATTCAATGGTGGTCAACGATCCGAAGTTTGAGAACTGGGACATTACGTCAGGCTTTCGTGCCTCTGCTGGTCACAAAGTGTTCCGCTTTTCGCCCGAGCGCCTGGAAACGCATCGCTGGAACCCGGTCAGTGCCATTAACCGCGATCCTCTGTATCGGCTAGGCGATATTCGTACCCTGGCCCGCGTGTTGTTCGTCTCCGACAACCCCAAGAACCAGGAGTGGTACAACAAGGCCGGCAACGTTTTTACATCCATCCTGCTGTACCTGATGGAAACGCCGGAAATGCCCTGTACGTTGCCCCAGGCCTACGAAATTGGCTCATTGGGTACCGGGATAGGGACGTGGGCTCAGCAGATTATCGAATTGCGCAGCATCGGACCTAATGCGCTCAGCTTTGAAACCCTTCGAGAGCTTAACGGTGTGTACGAAGCATCGAAAAACAAGAGCAGCGGTTGGTCAACCACCGTGGATATCGTGCGCGACGTGTTGTCGGTGTATGCCGAAAAAACCGTGGCCTGGGCGGTGTCGGGTGACGACATCGACTTTGCCAAAATGCGCGAGGAGAAGACCACCGTTTACTTCAGCGTGACGGAAGGCAACCTGAAGAAGTACGGCCCGCTGATGAACCTGTTTTTCACCCAGGCGATTCGGCTCAATTCCAAGGTCCTGCCTGAGCAAGGCGGGCACTGCGCAGATGGCACGCTACGGTACAAGTACCAACTGGCCCTGATGATGGACGAATTTGCAATCATGGGCCGCATGGAAATCATGGAAACCGCGCCAGCACTGACCCGAGGTGCCGGTCTGAGGTTTTTCCTCATTTTCCAGGGCAAAGACCAGATTCGTGCCGTCTACGGAGAGGAAGCGGCCAACGGCATCATGAAGGCGATCCACAACGAAATCGTGTTCGCCCCCGGCGACATCAAGCTGGCCGAGGAGTACAGCAGGCGGTTAGGCAACACTACCGAGCGCGTTCATAACCAATCGTTGAACAGACAGAAGAATGAAATCGGTGCTCGAGGTCAAACAGACAGTTACAGCGAACAGGCCCGGCCCTTGTTGCTGCCCCAGGAGGTAAACGAGTTACCTTTTGACAAGCAATTGATTTTTGTCCAGGGCAACAGGCAAACAGAGCCAATGAAGATTCTGGCGCGCAAGATCATTTACTTCGAAGAGGACGTGTTCAAAGCGCGACAGAAGATGACCCCTCCGCCCTTGCCGGTTGGAGACGCAACCAAAATCGACGCGCTCACCGTGCCGGTACGCACCATTGAAGCCAAGGTCGCAGTGGCAGACACCAAGCCCATGCAGGCCGAACAACGGCAGCGCTGGAATCCCAAAGAAAAGGCCGCTAACGCCGTTCCGGAACAGCCAGATGCGGCTCAGCCAGTTGATGTCGAGCCCGATCCCGAGCCTGCGCAGGCTGACGATACCCCCGAAACGATGTAACACCCCCATCGGCGCACCCAAGCGCCTGCAGGAGCAAAACATGAATACCTACAGCAAAACGGCTGACCGCCAAGGTCAGGCCGCTGGCAACGCCGTGCCTGGTCGCGGCAAAACGCGAGTCTGCGCGCTGTTCGCAGTGTGCCTCCTGGGCAGTGGCTCAGCCTTAGCCGGTGACCCGTGCAAGTCCGTGCTTTGCCTCTACGGCAAGTTCGCCGGCAATAGCGGTAGCAGCGAGTGCCGAAGCGCCGAGCAGGACTACTTCAGCATCCTGGTCAAGAAACACGGGAACATCAAATGGAGCGAAACCGCTTCGGCGCGCCAGGACTACCTCAACAGCTGCCCCGGTGCTGATCAGAGCTACACCCAAAAAATCAACGACAAGTTCGGCAAGGTCCAGGGCTAGGCCCAAGATCCTGACAAGGAGAACACCATGCGAGTATTCATTGCGGAAAAGCCTGCCCTGGGCCAGGTCATTGCCGAGGCGCTGGGCACCGTCATACGCAAGGACGGCTATTTCGAGTGCGGCAGCAACAATATCGTCACCTGGTGCGTTGGCCACCTGCTTGAACTGGCCCCGCCCGAGGTTCACAACCCTGCCTATAAAAACTGGGTTCAGGCCGATTTGCCCCTGAGATTGCGCCCGGCCAAGTACCAACCCATTGCCCGTACTCGCGACCAGCTCAAAGTGGTCCAGCAGCTGATCGGTCGCGCCTCGGAAATCGTTCACGCCGGTGACCCGGACGACGAAGGCCAGTTGCTGGTCGACGAGGTCCTGGTGCATTTCGGCAACACCGCGCCGGTCAAACGCATCCTGATCAATGACATGAACGCCAATGCCGCCCGCAAAGCATTGGACGGCCTGCGCGACAACAGCGAGTTTTACGGCCTGTTCCAGAAGGCCCTGGCCCGCAGCATCGGCGATCAGCTCTACGGGTTCAACATGACCCGCGCCTGCACCCTGGCCGGTAGGGCCAAGGGTGTCAAAAGCGTGTTATCAGTGGGGCGCGTGCAAACCCCTATCCTGGGACTGATCGTGAACCGCTACCTGGCCAACAAGAGTCACGCCAGTGCGTTTTACTACACGGTTGCGGCAAGCCTGGCCTTCGGTAGCAGTCGTACCCAGGCCCGCCTGGTGGTGGCCGCGGATGCCCCGCTCGATGACAAGAACCGGATCACTGACGAGGCCTACGCCACCCAGGTGGCCGACGCGTGCCGGATGAAGCCAGCAGACGTGACCGAAGCCCGGGTGGAGGAGAAGCAAACGCCCGCACCTTTGCCGTTCGCGTTGCTGGACCTTCAGGTGTACATGAGCAAGACCCACAGCATCGATGCGGAGAAAACCCTAGCCCTGACCCAGGCACTGCGCGAGAAGTACAAGGCCATCACCTACAACCGTTCCGATTGCAGCTACCTGTCCGACGAACAATTTGCCGAGGCTCCGGAGACCTTGAACCTGCTAAGTCAGGCCCTGCCGGATTTGGCCGGGATGTTCACCGAGGTGAATTCGGAACGTAAAAGCCGGGCGTTTGACGACAGCAAGGTCTCGGCGCACACCGCGATCATCCCAACGGCAGTGAAGATCGACATTGCCCAGCTAAGTGACGATGAACGCGCCGTGTACCTGGCCATCGTCAAACGCTACGTCGCGCAGTTCTTGCCCGAGAAACGCTACCTCAGTGCCGAGGTGCGTTTTGGCGTGAACGGACACTCCTTCGTTGCGCGCTCCACCAAAGTGACGCAGCCAGGGTGGACGGCGCAGGTCACTGAAGAAAACGAGCAAGACGAAGACGCGTCGGACGCCGCCGAGGTCGCGAGCCCCTTCGATGCTCTGGCGGATATGAAAGTCGGTGACGCCGGGGTATGCGATGGCATTACGGTGGCCAAGGAAAAGACCAAGCCCCTGCCGCTTTATACCGAAGCCACGTTGCTCAAGGATCTGCAGCGCGTGGCCAAGTATGTGAAAGACCCGCGCATCAAGCAGCTGCTGATCGACCGTGACCAGGGCAAGAAAGGCGAGAACGGCGGCATCGGCACCCCGGCGACCCGTGGTGCGGTACTGGCCAAGTTGCAGGAGCGTGGTTTCTACGCGGTAGAGAAGAAAAAACTGATCCCCACCGCGTTGGGGCTGGAGTTCATTGCCGCGTTGCCAGCGATTGCGACCACGCCGGACATGACCGCGCTCTGGCATGAACAGCAACAGATGATCGAGGCCGGTGAACTGACCGTGGACGCGTTCCTGGACGAACTGGAGGACTTCATTGCCCACCAGGTGCAGAACGTGGACCTGGGCAACGTGCAGGGTGACGGCAAGCCGGTGCTGGACAGCCTGAACGCCCAGTGCCCCATGTGCGGCAGTGAACTGGCTGTCACCCCGCGAGTGATCGGCTGTCGCGCCTGCGCCTTCAAGTTCTACCCGGAAGTCAGCGGCAAGATGCTGTCCCCCGGCCAGATCGAGGCGCTGCTGACTACGGGCAAGACCGGTGTACTGAAGGGGTTTCACAGCAAGAAAACCGGCAAGTCCTTTGAAGCGGCCCTGAAGCTCAACCACGAAGCCAAGCTGGAATTCGTATACAGCCGCAAACCCACGCGCGCATGACCCCTCTCCTCAACGGAGGCATTTGCTATGTCAGACGAGAAATTACCCAAGGGAGCGTATGCCGCCCTTGAAGCGCTTCAGGCCCAGGCTGTAGCAGTAACAGCTTCGATTCCAAGCAATGACCTTGAAGCTGTGGCATTGGGCCGCAAGGCACTTGCGGACGCTCAGGCACAAATGGCGAAACATCCGAATTGGGTGGCCAAGATCATCAAGGCGCTGCTGATAGCCCCATTCGACGAAGTCACCATCCTGACCGCAGACGCTGATTGGCTTGCACAGACCTTTACCGAACGTGTTGCTCAGTGGCCACCTGGTGACACGATGACTGCGTACTGCCCCAACTGCGAAACCCCCGCAACTGTCGATATCGTCAACGTCAGGAAGTGGGAAATGACTTGGCGTCCAGTGGATTGCGACACCTGTTTTGCCGAGTTTGAGTTGTCGGCAGACGGCACAACAGCCTTGATATTGGCCCCTGCTGCGCAGTCTTCGGCCCGGGGCCGCGAGCTGTTGAAAACGACAATCCATTTTGATCCCGACGCTAGTAAAAACGCCCCCTACACCACTGCCGTTGAAATCTTGCTTGGTGGTGTGGGCCGTCTGATGTTTCCCGATGGCACCGAGCAGTTTGTGGACGATGACGCCGAACCGGCGCTGATCTATTCGCCACGCCTTCAGCCCGACGCCCTGGAGCAGTTCTGCGAAGAACACATGGATCGCTACGAGCGTTTTCATGAGGAACACGAAGCGCAATTGGCAGGCTTCGAACGTATCGCCATGGACGCCTTTTGGTAAATCCATAGGTCTCGTAACACCCCCTCACATCCCTTTAAGCACTCATTGAAGAAGGAGCGCAATCATGGCGCGTGGCATCAATAAAGTGATCCTGGTAGGCACCTGCGGACAAGACCCTGACTGTCGATACCTGCCCAACGGCACTGCGGTGACCAACCTGAGCCTGGCCACCAGTGAGCAGTGGACTGACAAGCAGAGCGGGCAGAAGGTCGAGAAGACCGAATGGCACCGCGTGTCGCTGTTCGGCAAGGTCGCCGAAATCGCCGGCGAATACCTGCACAAGGGTTCGCAGGTCTACATCGAGGGCAAGCTGCAAACCCGCGAATGGGAAAAGGACGGGATCAAACGCTACACCACTGAAATCGTCGTGGACATGCAGGGCACGATGCAGCTGCTTGGTGGCCGTCCACAGGGCGACTCCCCACAAGGGCAGACCGGCCACGGCAGCGGCGGCAGTGATCACCAGGAACCTCCTCGGCAGCAAGCCCCCCAACAAGCGGCGCCTGAAAAATCGTCCGGCAAAGGCAAAGCCGCATCAAAACCGCCACGTGCATCAGGCAAGCAGGCACAGGCCAAAGTGCCCGAACCGCAACCCGCTGGGGATTTTGACGGCAGTGATGACAAAATCCCGTTCATGGACCCCTATCGGTTCAACAGGATGTTGGTCTGACCCATCCGCACAGCGATCTTGCCCACGTCAGGTGCCGCGCTCCCGGCTCGTCGTGACGCGCTTTATCGTCGCGGCGAACGGAAGCACGGGCGCAGCGCACACTTGACGCTACCTCTTTCAGAAAGGCTCACCTTGGGAGTGTGGGGTAGCTTCACCACCCCGCGCTCCCGAGGTCAACGCGGCCGTTGCGAGATGACAAGGGCCGCGCCCTTGGTGTTCAAACCGCCCAGCATCAACATTTTTCAGATCAAGCACACCGGGTGGTGTTTACCCGGTGCGAACCCCTCTATTCAAGGATTACCCAGATGAAATTCATCAAAAAGAAAGTCGTGGTCATCAATTACACCGGCACCGTTGGCAAAACTACCATCGCGGCAAACCTGCTGTGGCCACGTATGGGCGGTGCGCCGCTCTATGCCATTGAGTCAATCAACGAAACGGCTGAGAACCTTGGCCTTGATGTTGAGAAGTTGCGCGGCAATGCTTTCCGCGAGCTGTTCAAACGACTCATGCTTGAGGATCAGGCAATCATCGATGTTGGAGCGTCCAACGTTGAAGATTTTATGGCCAACCTGGAAGAGTTTGATGAAGCCCATGAGGAAGTCGACTACTTCGTGATCCCGGTCACTTCAGGCACCAAGGAGCAAAAAGAAACGGTCAGTATGATTAGTAGCCTGGCCACACTTGGCGTACCCCCTGAAAAAATTCTTATATTGTTCAACCGTGTCAAAAAGGACGTGAAAACAGAGTTTCCGATTATTTTTGCTTTTCACCAGCGCGCCAGTGCCTTCACGTTGAATACTGAATGTGCCGTGTTCGAGTCAGAACTGTTTGATGCTTTGTCTATTCACCGCATTTCAATGCAAAGCATTATGGACGATGACACAGACTACAAAGAACTTCTCAAGGACAAAGAGGCTAGCGCACAAGAGCGTGATCGTTGGTCTGATATGTACGGACTGAAGCTCTTGTGTAAAGGCGTAAACCGCAAGCTTGATGGGGTTTTCGCCGCTCTGTTTGGCCTTGAGGTGATCAAATGAGTGAACATGAAACTATTCCCTCTACAGCGCGTGATGCTCTGATCATTGAGCTTTTGAGTGATGTAGGTCGTTTGCACGATGATGTAAAACGTATTCCGAAGCTGCTTGAACTATCCATGAGGGAATCACTGGATATTGTGGCCGACGCTGTAGAAGATGCGGAAGACACCGCGTTGCTTTTGCAAGAAACGACGAAGGAAGTCATTCAAGCGACTGCCGCCAAAGCAGGTGTGGACGTCGCTCTTGAAATGTCCACGGCCATTCACCAGAGTTTAGAGCGAGTGTTCGAACCTGCTTTGCAGCGCGCAGCGATTAAAATCGATGGCTTGGAAAAGCGAGTCAGCGCTTTATCCGGCAATTTTCGTGACACCCAGGCCTCACGGTTCAACTACATTGTCCTGGCGGGATTTGTGGCTGTGAGTATCGCGGTGGTTTGTGCAATGGGGTGGGTAGCGATCAAGGCTCAGGATGTTAATGAAACCAATCGATGGTTTTATCACGAATACAAAAAACAGCAGGCTGTCATTGATACGCTACCATCTGCCATTAAAAAACAGTTTGCACAGTAACTACTGAGCCAACAACCATTCAACTGTCATGGCTTGGAAGTTCTGTTTGCGTCACTGATGACTTCGGCCCAGTTCGTGTTTTCCACCTCCTCCCTGATCTGCTTCATGCTTTGCCTGAAGTTGGCTTGTGGCGTGGTCTTCTCGCCATTCAGCAATGCGGGTTTGCTGACCTCTGCGCTGTCGCTTTTGTCAGGAAGGGGGTGTTTAACCTGTCCTGCTCGTTTGTGGCTTTTCCGAATTCTGTACAGCGCCTGGTCGAAGTGACGAAGGCTGATCTCTAGTCCGGTATCCAACAGTTTCTGATGAATCACCGTCCTGCTCACACCTGAGTTCAGGGCGTTTTCGATCACGTCATACAGATCGCGGATTTGCGCAGTGTACGACCTAGCCTTGGTGTCCTGGGCCAATTCTGCCAATGCTTCACGCCTGTTTTCGGTTTCTTGAGCCACGATTTGCCCCTTGCTGCGTATGAATTGATGTAAATGTGATGTAAAACAGTCGTATTCGAGCGTAACACTAATGTAGAAAAACGCAATGCAAAGCAATACTGACGTAATACTGAGCATTTCTGATGCAATTCTGATGTAACCCTCAGGTTCACCCTGCTGACCCCCTATCTCGAATTCGCTAAACAGGCACGTTACCGATTGTCTACAAAAAAGAGCTTCGCCTTTTTCGTATCCAATCGACGTGCCAAAGGGGATACCCCTTTGAAACCCCGCAGAGCGGGAAAGCGTTGTCGTTGTCGTTGTTGGTTGTTGTCATCCAGGTGCCCTCAGGAGGTGATTTTGTGGCTGTAAAAGTGAACAAGTCGTGCCCCGTGTCATGCCGTTTCACGGATGAACAGTTCGCTCGGTTTGCCGAGGACATAGCTCAATCCGGCCTGAAGCCAGCCCGATTCTTTCGTGACCTGGTGATCAGCCATTCGCCTACCTTCGAGCGGTCCGCAATCGACAAAAAGCGGATGCAGCAGGTATTCGAAAAGTCCGGACATGCTCTAAACCGAGTTGCCTACTCCGCAAACTCGGCACCTTACAATGGCACCGTTTATCAAAAGCAGTATCTCCACTGGCTTAATAAGCTGAATGCTATTCAACAACTGTTGCTCACCGTGTTGTCCGAGACTGACCCGCCAAAACCGGCAAGGCCAGTCCATAACGGCAACCGTGGTTCACCTAACGTATCTGGCAAAAAAGTTCATATCATCCGGTTTCGACTCACCCAAGACGAAATGACCCAGTTTGATGACATGATCAAACGGGCGGGCTGTTCTGCATCAACCTTTTTTAGAGAGCTGATTTTAAATCCAACTCCGGTATTCAGAGAGTTTACCGGGTTTAGGAGAAGAATAGTATTCATCGTCAACAAAGCCGGTAACAACATTTCGCAGTTGGCTTATATCGCTAAATCAGCCAATGACAGGGGCCTCATTACCGACAGTGTGAGAGACAAATGGTATGAAGCGCTGGTGGTCATCGAAACGATTTTATTAGCAGGTATTGAATATGCTGATTAGAGTCAGTGGCTATAACACCGGGGCGCAGGAGTATTTAGAACAAGGCAACAAATCAGGTCGAGAGTTTACGCGTGATGAATTGGACCATCGGTTGATCATTGAGGGGCAGCTCAGTGTGACCAGGGCCATCTACGAAAGTATCCCGGACCATGGCCAAGATCGCTACCTTACGTTCACGCTAAGCTTCAAAGAGGACACGGTGTCACCTGAATTGCTCAAGGCAGTGACGACCGAGTTCAAGAACTTCTTTATGCATGCGTACAAGCCTGAAGAATTCAATCTGTATGCCGAAGCGCACTTGCCAAAAATGAAGACGGTCACTAATAGGAAAACCGGCGAGGTGATTGACCGCAAGCCTCACATTCATATCATCATTCCGCGTATCAACCTGCTGAGCGGCAACGAGGCCAATCCGGTCGATGTTTATAAGAATCATGAGAAGTATTTTGAAGCTTTTCAGGAGCACATTAACCAGAAGTACGGTCTGTCTTCACCGCGTGAGAATGTGCGTGCGGACATTACCGATGCGGCCAGTGTTTTGTCACGTTACAAGGGCGACGACTTTTACGGCAAGAATCGCCAGTTCAAACAGCAGTTGGTTAAGCAGGTCATTGAGCGCGGCGTAAATTCACGCGCCGATTTTTATGCCCTGGTAGCTGAGCACGGTGAAACACGCATCCGTAATGAAGGCAAGGACAACGAATACATCTCGGTCAAATTGCCGGGTGACGCAAAGGGCACGAATCTGAAAGACACCATCTTTCAGGATGACTTCATTGTCAGGCGTGAACTGAGAAAACCACCGCTTGAAGCCAGTGTGATCCAGGAACGCTTGCTTGCTTGGCCGCAGCGCGCAAGGGAAATCAAGTACGTCAACAAGGCCACCCCCAAGTTTCGCAAACAGTATTCCCAAGCTTCCCCTGAAGAGCGTGTTCGGCTACTGGCCGAGCGCGAAACCAATTTCTACCGAGCACATGGAGATGATTATGAATCAGTACACACCTGGCAACGACAGAGAGATAACCAGCGAAGTCCTGCTGAAACTACAGGGCGACGCACTGCGGCACCTGCCGATGGCTTGCAAGACCTGTCCGTCAGCGATGTGGCAGATCACAGGCAAGCCGGACCGACCCGAAGCCGTGACGGTGCGTTGTTACTGCCCAGTGATGCACACGTTCACGTGGGACAGTCGCAACCAGGAGGAGATTCTGGATTGCGATCATCTGTACCAGGAGGAGGACGAGGAAGGCGGGCCGGGTCCACAGCTGAGCGAGGAAGAGGAGGAAGCCAACCTGCCGCCGTTTCTCAGGAAACAAAGGGAACAGCAACGCCTGCAGGCGCAACAGGCCGACGACGAGCCGGAGCTGGAAAATCCCGAAACACCCGAGTACGAGCTGGACGTGTAGTCCCACCTTATGCCCAGAACCCCCACCGTGTCGCCACCATCGCTGACATCGAGGAGCGTGGCCGACGCCTGTTTGACCCGCTCAAGCGGCCTTCTGACAACGCGCTGGTGTTCTATCGATCATCCAGCCACCCACAGGTGGCCGACCAGTTGCCCCAGGCGAGGGCTGCGACGACAACGCCTGTCCAATCTACTGCCGGACGCAGGCCCCGGAGTTCAGGCAAGCCCCGCCCTCCCCGTCAATGGCGGCCTGGTGCTGTCCCGCCTTACGCCAAGAACCCGCACCGGGTCGCGACGGTGGCTGACATCGAGCAGCGCGCCCGGATGCTGTTCGATCCGCTCAAGCGACCTGCAGACAAGGCGCTGGTGTTCAAGCGGGCTTCGATCAAGGCCCTGACCGTTAACAAACACGCCTCCACGGTGGCCGCGTATTTCACGCGGCAGGCGCAGCACAACCAGATCGCTCCGGCCCACCGCCGGGCCATACGCCGGATTGATCAGCAGTATTTCGCGCTCAGGCGCGCCGTGTTCTCCGATCAACGCTTAACCCGCCAGGACAAGGCGCAGCTGGTTTCCGTGCTGACCTTCGAACGGCTCAAAGCACGTGAACAGTTCCACAAACCCCAACCCAATATCGAGGTAAATCTCATGGGCAGTGCAGCCATACGCAATCTCCTAGATGATGAAAAAGAAGACCCAGGCTTCAGCATCAGCGGCGCGAGGGGCCCAGGCCGTGAAGGCGTGCGTGACCAGGTGAAGCGGATCATGGATCGCTTCGCCAAACAGGTTGATCCAGACGCCGCCACTGAGCGGGCTCGCGACCTAAGCGCCAAGGATCTTTACACGCGCAAGGCCAAGTTCAGTCAGAACGTGCATTACCTGGACAAACAGACCGACAAGACCCTGTTTGTCGACACGGGTACCACCATTTCCATGCGCCGCACGGGCATCACCGAAGCCGGGGTGTCCGTAGCCCTCCAGCTGGCCCGCGAAAGGTTTGGCAGCACACTGACGATCAACGGCACTGCCGAATTCAAAAAGCTGGTGATCGAGGCGGTGGCCAAGAATGGTCTGGACGTGCATTTTACCGACAAGGCCATGAATCAAAGCCTGGCGGACCGCCGTGCAGAGCTGGACATCGAACGTGATGGCCAGAGCATTGGTCCTGCCACCGACTTGCCTCGGCACGTTGATGATGCCACACGGGACGTGCGGGACCAGGCGGATCGCCTGGGCGTTACCGTGCCTATCGAAGCGTTGTATGGCCAAGGAAAAACGGCTGACCAGGTTAGCCAGGCGCTCACCGCGCAGCTGGACACCGTTCCTGAGTCGGAGCGCATTGCGTTCGTGGAGACGGTGGCCATCACCCTGGGCATTCCAGAACGCGGCCAGCCCAAGGGCGACCAGGCATTTGCACAGTGGCAGGCGCAGCGTGCGCAACCGGCTGCGAATTCCGCAGCATCAGCAACGTCTGAAGCGCAGGCCAATGTGCCGACGCCCTCAGACGCCGTGCCTGAACCGGTGATCCCAGAAGCCGCGAAGCCTGCGCTGGTCAACGACCCTGACCTGCAGAGCCCAAGCGAGCTGGTCCGGCTTGAAGCGCAATGGCGTCGTGATTTTCCGATGTCCGAAGCGGATGTCAGGGCCTCTGATACGGTCATGGGCTTGCGAGGTGAAGACCATGCCATCTGGATCATTGCGACGGATGACAAGACCCCAGAAGCGGCTGCCCTGCTGACGGCTTACATGGAAAACGACAGCTACCGCGAAGCGTTCAAAGCCAGCATCGTCGCTGCTTACAAGCAAGTCGAAAACTCGCCTCAGTCGGTCGATGACCTGGACCACCTCACGGCGATGGCTGCCCAGATAGTCAATGAGGTGGAAGAGCGTCTGTTTCCTTCACCTCAAGCAGCTACGGGCCAGACAGCTCCGTCTAGGAGCAAAGTCATCGAGGGCACGCTTATCGATCATGGGGAAGCACCGTATCAGCACAATGACGACAACCAGATGAGCTACTTCGTGACGCTCAAGCCCGAGGGCGGTAAGCCCCGCACGGTGTGGGGCGTAGGGCTGGAAGAGGCCATGAGCGACGCAGATCTGAAGCAAGGCGACCAGGTACGTTTGCGAGACCTGGGCACCCAGCCTGTCGTGGTGCAGGTCATCGAAGAGGACGGCACTGTCACGGACAAAACGGTCAACCGCCGCGAATGGTCAGCGCAGCCGGTCGCGCCTGAACGGGAAGTGGCCGAGACCACGCCCAAGGGGCAGGCCGCCGCAGCAGGCACACCGGAGCTGTCATCCCCGGATGAAGATGATGGTATGAGTGTGGATTGAACCGAGTGAGAACCCTCCTCCTTGTATGGGGGTGGGTCCCTTCCAGGAGACTCAGTAGATTCCTCGTAGCAAATTTTCCATAACTTATGTAAGTTATGTCACTTCAATAATCAGTATCAAGGGCAGTTCATGATCTTACTTTTAGGTGGTGAAAAAGGCGGCAGCGGTAAAAGCTGTCTGGCTCAAAACCTTGCCGTCTGGCTGCAGGCTCGCGGAGGTGACGTCCTGCTTCTAGATGCCGACCCTCAGGGCACAACCGCAGACTGGGCTGCTGAACGCTCTGCACAGGGAGACCTCCCTGCGATTCCTGTTGTGCAAGCACACGGCAATATTCGTCAAACGCTGACAGACCTTCGGGGCCGGTACAGGCAAATTGTGGTCGATGCTGGAGGATCTGATTCGGAGGCACTGCGGTCAGCTATGACGGTAGCAACTCATATGTTGATACCTTTCCGGCCCAAGCGACGAGATCTCAAGACCCTTCCAAAGGTCGATAACCTGGCACGACTGGCTACTGCAGTGAACCCAGCATTGAACGTGCGTGCAGTGATCACCCAATGCCCTGCCCTTCCTAGCCAGATACAGCGGATATTGGATGCCAAAGAAGCATGCCGCTCCTTCGGCATTCAACCTCTTGACGCGATTACTACAGCTCGCAATGTCTACGACGATGCGGATGAAGACGGATGTTCGGTCTTGGAGAGCAACTCTGACGCACGTGCTAAAGAAGAGATAGAGACGTTGGCAGCAGAGCTTTGGGGGGCTGCAAAATGGGATTGAAAGATTTGATTCGTAAGCCTGAGCAGGTCTCCCCGTCTTCGGAGGCCAACGACGAAGCAGCGCTGGCTTTCATATCTGCAGCGCCCGTTAGTGCCACGCCCGAGCCTAAGCGCAAGCGTAAGAAAGCTTCTACATTCGTACGTACTACTTTTTCCCTCTCCAAGGACGTGAACAGGCAGATAGATAAGATTTCTCTTTTGCCACGGACCTTCCGCATATCTAGATCCGATGTGATTCGGGCTGGAATCATGGCCCTCCAAGAGCTTGATAAGGCTGACCTCATTGCGCTGCTTGAGAATGCATCTAATGCCGAACCCATAACCGATTCTATGGAAGACGAGTAAGTGCTATAACTTACGTAAGTTATTACTGTTGCATAAATTACATCAGTGATTTCGTTGAAAGCCCCGTTACGCAAGGGTTATGGCCATGCGCACTAGGCTGAAAAGGTGGTGGAATATAAGCTTAAAAAAATGGCATTTTCATTGCGGATGGGGAATCCGGGTGATAGTGTTCACGCACTTTGCCTGCCCACCGTTGCTGGGATGCCATATTTTTCATGCTCGAATGAGCGTAGACGGGAAAATTTCTAACGATTTAGCCATATAGCAGAAACCAAAAAGCCCCGCTTGCCGGCGGGGCTTTTTGGAAAAACTTGAACAGGCCTTGCTTTTTTCGAGAGAAGGAGGCCTGTCCAACACACATAACGTGAGCTGATTATGGCGTTCACTGCGGCTTTGTGCAAGTCGTCAAAAGTGAAGCCATCAGTTCACCGCTGAACGGTGGACTTATGGAAAAGATTCTTCAGCGGCTGTGCGTTCTCGATGACCGCACCCTGCCCCCCCGGTTGACCCTTTGTGTCAAACACTTTCACGCCGTTGGCCAACCTGCTGGCCAAGGCGGTGAAGC